>JBBECT010000007.1 GCA_040881665.1 Actinomycetota bacterium | reverse complement strand
CGCGATCCGCGAGGGCGGTCGCACCGTCGGTGCCGGACGCGTCACGAAGATCCTGGCCTAGTCGTCAACAGCCGAGCGAGAGACAGAGGGAGGAGGGCGAGCGTCGTGGCGGGACCGAAGATCCGTATCAAGCTGCGGGCCTACGACCACCGCATGCTCGACGTCGCTGCGCGCGACATCGTCGAGCACGTGACGCGCACCGGCGCGAAGGTCGTCGGACCCGTCCCCCTGCCCACCGAGCGCGCCGTCTACACGGTGATCCGCGGGCCCCACAAGCACAAGGACTCGCGGGAACACTTCCAGATGCTCACCCACAAGCGGCTGATCGACATCGTCGACGCCACCTCGAAGACGGTCCAGGAGCTCCAGCGCCTGAACCTGTCGGCGGGCGTCGACATCGAGGTGAAGCTCGGTGGCTGAGGTGAAGGGCATCCTCGGCGAGAAGGTCGGCATGACGCAGATCTTCGACGACACGCGCGCGATCCCGGTCACCGTGATCAAGGCGGGGCCGTGCTTCATCACGCAGATCAAGACCACCGCGACCGACGGCTACGACGCCGTGCAGATCGGGTTCGCCACGCCGAAGCGCACGTCGAAGCCGATGCAGGGCCACTTCGACAAGGCGGGGGTCGACGCCACCCGTCACCTCGTCGAGATCCGTACCGACGACGCCGCCGATTACGAGACCGGCCAGCGCATCTCGGTCGACATCTTCGTGCCGGGCGAGAAGGCCGACGTCGTCGGCGTCAGCAAGGGCAAGGGGTTCGCCGGTCCGATGAAGCGCCACGGGTTCTCCGGGCTGAAGGCGAGCCACGGGACCCACCGGGTCCACCGCGCCCCGGGGTCGATCGGCGCGTGCGCGACGCCGTCGCGGGTGTTCAAGGGCATGCGGATGGCCGGCCACATGGGTCACGACCGCGTCACCCTGCTCAACCTCGAGATCGTCCAGGCGGACGCCGAACGCAACCTGCTGCTCGTCAAGGGCGCCGTCCCCGGGCCCGACGGAGGGCTCGTCCTGATCCGTTCGGCCGTCAAAGCTCCCGCAGAGAAGAAGGCGGTGTGACCTCGATGGCCTCGGTCGATGTCGTCGACGCCTCGGGATCCAAGGCCGGTTCGACCGATCTTCCCGCCGACGTGTTCGAGGCCGACATCAGCGTGCCACTGATGCACCAGGTCGTGGTCGCGGCGATGGCGGGACAACGCGCGGGAACGCACTCGACGAAGACGCGGGGCAAGGTCTCCGGTGGCGGCAAGAAGCCGTGGCGCCAGAAGGGCACCGGTCGCGCTCGGCACGGCTCGATCCGCTCCCCGATCTGGGTCGGCGGCGGGGTCGCGCACGGTCCGCAGCCGCAGGACCACGCGATGCGCGTGAACAAGAAGATGCGCAAGGGCGCGCTGCGCTCGGCGCTGTCGGACGCGCGGGCGAGCGGCAAGCTCACGGTCGTCGACGGACTGTCGTTCGACGAACCGAAGACCAAGCGCGCGATCGAGCTGCTCGACGCGATCGAGGCCCAGGGCAAGGTGCTGCTCATTCTGTCCGAGCCGCACGAGGCCACCGAGAAGAGCTTCCGGAACCTGCCGAGCGTTCGCGTCGCGTTCGCCGGCGGTCTCGGGGTGTGGGAGATCGTGAACGCCGATCGCGTGATCTTCGACAGGTCCGCGATCGCCCGGGTCGCCGAGGGCCTCGCGAAGACGACCACGAGGAACGGCGCGAAGGCGGGTGAGCCCGCGTGAAGACCGATCGCGACGTGATCGTGCGCCCGGTCGTGTCGGAGAAGTCCTACTCGGGGATCGAGGCGAACACCTACACGTTCATCGTCGACCCGCGGGCGAACAAGACCGAGATCAAAGAGGCCGTCCAGCGGATCTGGAACGTGCGCGTCACCTCGGTCAACACGCTGCGCCGCAAGGGGAAGGTGAAGCGCTACCGGTACACCTCCGGGAAGCGCCCCGACCAGAAGCGCGCGATCGTCACCCTCGCCGAGGGCGACAGCATCGAGCTGTTCGAGACCGGATAGGGATCGCCATGGCCGTTCGCAAATACAAGCCGACGACACCGGGCCGCCGCGGGGCCAGCGTCAGCACGTTCGACGACGTGACCCGGGCGACGCCGGAGAAGGCGCTGACCTCCAAGGGCCGCAACCGGGCCGGCCGCAACAACAAGGGCCGCATCACGACGCGGCACCAGGGTGGCGGCAACAAGCGCCGGTTCCGTTCGATCGACTTCCGGCGGAACAAGGACGGCGTGCCCGCGAAGGTCGCTCACATCGAGTACGACCCGAACCGCAGCGCGCGGATCGCTTTGCTGCACTACGCGGATGGCGAGAAGCGCTACATCCTCGCGCCGCAGGGGCTCAAGCAGGGTGACACCGTGCAGTCGGGGGACGGCGCCGAGATCCGTCCCGGCAACGCGCTTCCGCTGCGCAACATCCCGGTCGGCACCGTCGTGCACGCGATCGAGCTCAAGCCCGGTGGCGGCGCGAAGATGGCGCGTTCGGCCGGCACCTCGGTGCAGCTGATGGCGAAGGAGGGCAAGCTCGCGACCCTGCGCCTTCCCTCCGGTGAGATGCGGATGGTCGAGGCCGCGTGCCGCGGCACCGTCGGCGTCGTCGGCAACGCCGAGCACGAGCTCGTGCAGCTCGGGAAGGCGGGCCGCGCCCGATGGAAGCGCAAGCGCCCGTCGGTGCGCGGCGTGGCGATGAACCCGGTCGATCACCCGCTCGGCGGTGGCGAGGGCAAGTCCTCGGGTGGACGGCACCCGGTCTCGCCGTGGGGTCAGGCCGAGGGTCGCACGCGCAAGAAGAAGAAGCGGTCGAACAAGTACATCGTCCGGCGTCGCGGGAAGGGGCGTGGCTGATGCCGCGGTCGGTGAAGAAGGGTCCGTTCGTCGACGACCACCTGATGATCAAGGTCGCCGACATGAACAAGCGCAACGACAAGAAGGTCATCAAGACCTGGTCGCGGCGCAGCACGATCGTCCCCGAGATGGTCGGCCACACGATCGCGGTGCACGACGGCCGCAAGCACGTGCCGGTCTACATCTCCGAGGCGATGGTCGGGCACAAGCTGGGGGAGTTCGCGCCGACGCGGACGTTCCGCTCCCACGCACGCAGCGAGAAGAGCACGGGTGTGAGGTAGGGAGATCGTGGCCGAAGCCAAGGCATCGATGAAGTACGTGCGGACCTCGCCGCGGAAGATGCGGCGCGCCGTCGACATGATCCGCGGCGCCCACGTGGAAGAGGCGCGACGGATCCTGCGCTTCTCGGCCCTCGGTGCCTCCGAGGAGCTGGGCAAGCTGCTGAATTCCGCCGTGGCCAACGCCGAGCAGAAGCCCGGGGTGATCGGGGAGAACCTGATCGTCGAGCGCGCCTGGGTCGACCAGGGCCCGACGCTGCGCCGCTATCGGCCGCGCGCGTACGGCCGCGCCACGCGGGTCCGCAAGCGCACGTCGCACGTCACGATCGTCGTGAAGTCCGTAGGAGACGAGGTCTAGATGGGGAACAAGGTCAACCCGTACGGGTTCCGGCTGGGGGTCATCTACCCCTGGAAGTCCAACTGGTACGCCAACAAGGACTACGCCACATCGCTGCACGAGGACATCTGGATCCGCGACCACATCCGCTCCCGCCTGTCGCGGGCCGGGATCTCCTCGATCGACATCGAGCGCAAGGGCGACCAGATCTGGGTGTTCATCCGCACCGCGCGCCCGGGCATCGTGATCGGCCGCAAGGGCGCCGAGGTCGACCGGATCCGCAAGGACATCGAGCGCTACACGAAGAAGCGCGTCGACGTGAAGGTCGAGGACATGAACTCGGCGGCGAGCGAGTCGCGGCCCGAGACCGACGCCGCACTGCTCGCCCAGGGGATCGCCGAGCAGCTCGTGGGCCGCGTGGCGTTCCGTCGCGCGATGCGCCGCGGGGTGCAGACGGCGATGCGCGCCGGCGCCCTGGGCGTTCGCGTGCAGACCGGCGGCCGCCTCGGTGGCACCGAGATGTCGCGCAGCGAGTGGTACCGCGAGGGCCGGGTTCCCCTGCACACGCTCCGCGCCAAGATCGACTTCGGTACCGCCAAGGCCAAGACGACCTCCGGCAGCTGCGGTGTGAAGGTCTGGGTCTACCACGGCGACGAGATCCCGCAGGCCGAGCGGAAGACCGAGCGCGCCCGCGCCCGCGCCGTCGCGCAGGTCAAGGCGACGCCCGGCCGCGCGAAGATGGTCGAGAAGACCGAGGAGGTCGCCCAGGACCCCTCGACCGGCGAGCCCACCGCGATCACCGAGACCACGACCGAGACCGACGTGAAGGTCGACGAGACCACCGGTACCACCGAGGTCGAGACCACGACGGTCGAGACGACCACGCCCGACCCCTCGGCCGAGGCCGCGCGCACCGAGGTCCAAGAGGGAGGCGACGCCTGATGCTCGCCCCCAAGAAGGTCAAGCACCGCAAGCAGCATCGCGGTCGCATGCGCGGCAAGGCCAAGGGCGGCACCCAGATCACCTTCGGCGACTTCGGTCTCGTGGCGCTCGAGCCGGCGTGGATCACGAACCGCCAGATCGAGTCGGCGCGCGTCGCGATCACCCGGCGGATCCGTCGTGGCGGCAAGGTCTGGATCAACATCTTCCCGGACAAGCCGTACACGAAGAAGCCGGCCGAGACCCGCATGGGGTCGGGCAAGGGCAACCCCGAGGGGTGGGTGGCCGTCGTCAAGCCGGGCCGCGTGCTGTTCGAGCTGGCGGGCGTCCCCGAGGATCTCGCCCGTTCGGCGATGCTGCGCGCCGCGCACAAGCTGCCGATCAAGACGAAGTTCATCTCCCGGGCAGGTGGCGAGTAGATGCAGGTGACCGAACTCCGCGAGATGGGCGACGAGCAGCTCGTCGAGCGGCTCGACGACGCGAAGGAGGAGCTGTTCAACCTCCGGTTCCAGAACGCGACCGGGCAGCTGGACAACCCTTCGCGCATCAAGCAGGTGCGCCACGACGTCGCGCGCATCCTGACCGTGCTCAGCGAACGAACGACAGCGAACGAACGTAGATCGCCAGAGAAAGAAGACGAGTCGTGAGTGAGACAGAAGCCACCGATCGCGCGCGCCGGAAGGTGCGCACCGGCGTCGTCCTGTCCGACGCGATGGACAAGACCGTCGTCGTGCGGATCGACCGCCAGTCGCTGCACCGGGTCTACAAGAAGACCGTGCGTCGCAGCAGCAAGCTGCAGGTCCACGACGAGACCAACGACGCGCACGTGGGCGACACCGTGAGGGTGATGGAGACCAAGCCGCTGTCCAAGACGAAGCGCTGGCGCGTCGTCGAGGTCGTCGAGAGGGCGAAGTAAGTGATCCAGCAGGAGAGCCGATGCAAGGTTGCGGACAATTCGGGGGCCCGAGAGGTCCTCTGCATCCGCGTGCTCGGCGGCTCCGGCCGGCGCTACGCAGGGGTCGGCGACGTGATCGTCGGCTCGGTCAAGGACGCCCTGCCGGGCGGTTCGATCAAGAAGGGCGAGGTCGTCAAGGCCGTCGTCGTGCGCACCGCGAAGGAGCGCCGGCGCCCCGACGGCAGCTACATCCGCTTCGACGACAACGCGGTCGTGCTGATCAACGAGCAGCGCAACCCGCGCGGAACGCGCATCTTCGGGCCGGTGGCCCGAGAGCTGCGCGAGAAGCGGTTCATGAAGATCATCTCGCTGGCCCCGGAGGTGCTCTGATGCCCCGCCGCACGAAGACCACGAAGCGTTCCCGGCCGCGGATCGAGATCCGCAAGAACGACACCGTGATGGTGATGACGGGCAAGGACCGCGGCCACGTCGGCCGAGTCGTCAACGTCTATCCGGACCGGGGGCGCGTCCAGGTCGAAGGTGCGGCGCTGGCCAAGCGGCACACGCGGCCGACCCGCCAGAACCAGCAGGGCGGGATCCTCGACAAGGAGATGCCCATCGACGTGAGCAACGTGCAGATCGTCTGCTCGTCGTGCGGCAAGCCCACCCGGATCGGTCACCGGATCGACGGCGACACGAAGATCCGGATCTGCAGGAAGTGCGAGGCGGCGCTATGAGCGACTACCAGGCGCGGCTGAAGATCCGGTTCCGCGAACAGATCCGCCCCAAGCTCATCGAGCAGCGGGGCTACACGAACCTGCACGAGGTCCCGAGTCTGGCCAAGATCGTCGTGAACATGGGGGTCGGCGACTCCCTGAAGGACGGTCGTATGCTGGAGGCCGCCGTCGAGGACCTGACGACGATCACCGGGCAGAAGCCGGTGGTCACGAAGGCGAAGAAGTCGATCGCCGGGTTCAAGCTCCGGCAGGGCCAGGCGATCGGGGTCAAGGTCACGCTTCGCGGCGACCGGATGTGGGAGTTCATCGACCGGCTGATGTCGATCACGCTCCCGCGGATCCGCGACTTCCGTGGCCTGGACCCGAGAGCGTTCGACGGTCACGGCAACTACACGATCGGGCTCACCGAGCAGCTGGTGTTCCCCGAGATCGACTACGACAAGGTCGCGAAGGTCCGCGGCATGGACATCACCGTCGTGACGACGGCGAGTGACGACGACGAAGGACGCGCGCTGCTGCTCGCCCTGGGGATGCCCCTCGCGGGGGCCGACCCGGTGGCGGCCGCATCGTGAGCACGGCGAAAGTGAGCTGAGATGGCGAAGACGGCACTGAAGAACAAGCAGCGCGGACGGCAGAAGTACCACGTCCGCGAATACACGCGGTGTCAGCGCTGCGGGCGTCCGCGCGCGGTGTTCCGCAAGTTCCTGCTGTGCCGGATCTGCTTCCGCGAGCTGGCCCACCTCGGAGAGCTGCCGGGGGTGACGAAGGCCTCATGGTGACCACCAACCCCGTTCGCTCCGACGCGATCCCCGTGCTCAACACGAACGTCAACGATCCCGTCGGCGACATGCTGACGCGGATCCGCAACGCGAACATCGCCTATAAGGAGCACCTGTTCCTGCCGGCGTCCAAGCTCAACGACGCGATCTGCAAGATCCTCCAGGCCGAGGGCTACGTCCGCACGTACACGCGGGCCGGCGAGGGTGTGCGCGAGGTGCTCAAGGTCGAGCTGAAGTACGACAAGGAGCGCACGCGGACGATCACCGGATTGCGCCGCGTGTCCAAGCCCGGCCGGCGCGTCTACGCGAAGCGCGACAACCTGCCCCGGGTGCTCGGCGGGCTCGGCATCGCGATCCTGTCCACGTCCCAGGGCGTGATGACCGATCGCGAGGCCTCCCGCAAGGGCATCGGCGGAGAGATCCTCGCGGAGGTCTGGTGATCGTATGAGCCGGATCGGCAAGCAGCCAATCGTGGTCCCCGGCGGCGTCGACGTCTCGGTCGCCGACGACGGCCTCGTGACGGTCAAGGGCCCGCGCGGCGAGCTCGCGCAACGTCTGCACCCGCAGATCACCGTCGTCGTGGACGGCGAGCAGGTGCGGGTCGAGCGACCCAACGACGAGGGGTTCTTCCGCGGACTCCATGGCCTGTCGCGCACGCTGATCGCGAACATGATCGAGGGCGTCACGAACGGCTTCGAGAAGCGGCTGGAGATCATCGGCGTCGGCTACCGGGCGCAGATGAAGGGCAAAGATCTCGAGATCGCAGCCGGGTTCTCGCACCCGGTGGCGGTGCGCTGCCCCGAGGGGATCGTGTTCGAGACACCGACGCCCACACAGATCGTGATCCGCGGCAACGATAAGCAGGCCGTCGGGGAGATCGCCGCGAAGATCCGCAAGGTCCGCAAGCCCGAGCCCTACAAGGGCAAGGGGATCCGGTACGAGGGCGAGTACGTCCGCAAGAAGGCCGGTAAGGCCGCGAAGGCGACCGCGTGATGGCCAAGTCGCGACGCCGTGTGTCGGCCGTCGAGCGGCGCCACCGACGGGTGCGCAAGAAGGTGTCCGGCACGGCGACCCGTCCGCGGCTGGCGGTGTTCCGGTCGAACCGGCACATCTACGCGCAGCTCGTCGACGACGTGGCGGCGACGACGGTCGCCCAGGCATCCGACACCGAGGTCAAGCGCACCACGGGCAAGACCGAGCTCGCGAAGGGCGTCGGAACGTTGATCGCCCAGCGCGCGAAACAGCAGGGGATCGAGCAGGCGGTGTTCGATCGCGGCGGCCGCCTCTACCACGGCCGGGTCGCCGCCGTCGCCGACGGTGCCCGCGAGGAAGGACTGCAGATCTGATGCGACGCTACGACGCACAGGACAACAAGAGTCCCTATGAAGAGCGGGTGATCTCGATCAACCGCGTGGCCAAGGTCGTCAAGGGCGGCCGCCGGTTCTCGTTCGCCGCGCTCGTCGTCGTCGGCGACGGCGCCGGCCGCGTCGGCGTGGGATACGGCAAGGCCAAGGAGGTTCCCTCGGCGATCGCCAAGGGCGTCGAGATGGCCCGCCGGACGATGTTCGAGGTGCCGATGATGGGAACGACGATCCCGCACAAGATCACGGGTGAGGACGGCGCCGGCGTCGTGCTGCTGAAGCCGGCCGCCCCCGGAACCGGTGTGATCGCGGGTGGTCCGGTGCGCGCGCTCGTGGAGTGCGCCGGGATCAAGGACATCCTGTCGAAGTCGCTGGGCTCGTCGAACCAGATCAACATCATCAAGGCGGCGGTCAACGGATTGAAGCGGCTGCGCCTGCCCGCCGACGTGGCGGCGCTCCGCGATCGCGACGTGCGCGAGATCGCGCCGAAGCCGATGCTCGAAGCGGTCGCCGACGCCCAGCAGAAGATGCAGGCCAAGCGAGCGGAGAACCTCACGGAGGCCTACGGTGGCGAAGCTTAAGGTCACCCAGGTCCGGAGCGTGATCGATCGCCCACGCGATCAGAAGGACACCGTGCGCCGGCTCGGCCTGCACCGGATCAACGACACCGTCGTCAAGGACGACCGCCCCGACATCCGCGGGATGATCGCGAAGGTCGCCCACCTCGTCGACGTCGAGGAGGTCTCGTCGTGAAGCTGCATCACCTGAAGCCCGCGGAGGGCGCCAAGACCGAGCGCACGCGCGTCGGTCGCGGCCGAGCAGGCAGACGTGGGAAGACGGCCGGCCGTGGCACGAAGGGCTGGGGCGCGCGGCACCAGCCGAAGGTCGGGTTCGAAGGCGGACAGATGCCGCTGTCGCGCCGTGTTCCGAAGCTGCCCGGTTTCACGAACCCGAACCGGGTCGAATACGCCGCGGTCAACGTCGAGACGATCGGCAAGGTGTTCACCTCCGGCGAGGTGACCCCCGCAACCCTGCTCAAGCACGGACTCGTCCGCAAGGGACGCAAGGTGAAGATCCTCGGGCGCGGCGAGCTGACGACGGCGCTCACCGTGAAGGCGCACGCGTTCTCCGCGACCGCGAAGACGAAGATCCAGCAGGCCGGAGGCACCACCGAGCTGATCGGCTAGTCCGGTCGGCGACGGGGTAGCATAGGGGCCTTCCGATGCTTGCCGCCTTCGCGAACGCGTTCAAGATCCCGGATCTCCGCAAGAAGATCCTGTTCACGCTGTTCATCATCGCGATCTTCCGCTTCGGTTCGCAGCTTCCGGTTCCGCTCGTCGACCTCGATCGCGTTCAGGCGCAGCTCGAGTCGGCGGCGGCCGGCGGTGGGTTCCTCGCCTACATCAACCTCTTCTCCGGCGGTGCGCTCGGCAGGATGGCCGTCTTCGCGCTCGGGATCATGCCGTACATCACGGCGTCCATCATCATGCAGCTGCTCACGGTCGTGATCCCCAAGCTCGAGCGGTGGCAGAAGGAAGGCGAGTCGGGGACCAAGAAGATCAACCAGACGACGCGCTACGTGACGATCGTGCTGGCCGTGCTGCAGGCGACGGGCCTTGTGTTCCTGTTCAACCGCGACGATCCGAGCTCGGCGGTCAACGAGGACCTCTTCTCGGCCACCCTGACCGCGCCGCGGATCGCGCTGATCGTGCTCACGCTCACGGCGGGCACCGCCCTGATCATGTGGATGGGTGAGCTGATCACCCAGCGGGGCATCGGGAACGGGATGTCGATCCTGATCTTCGCGAGCGTGATCGCGACGCTGCCCGCCGAGGGCGGGGGGATCCTCGCGCAGGGCGGCACCGGCAAGTTCATCGCGATCCTGATCCTCGGGCTGGGCATGATCGTGGCCGTCGTGTTCATCGAGCAGGGGCAGCGCCGGATCCCGGTGCAGTACGCGAAACGGGTCGTCGGCCGGAAGATGGCCTCGGGCGGAAGCACCTATATCCCGCTCAAGGTGAACCAGGCGGGAGTGATCCCGATCATCTTCGCGTCGTCGGTGCTGTACTTCCCGACCCTGATCGCCAGCGGCTACGACGCGCCGTGGTTCCAGAACCTCGTCGACAACTACCTGAACAACCCGGCGAGCGTCGTGTACATGGCCGTCTACGGCCTGATGGTCGTGTTCTTCGCGTACTTCTACACGGCGATCGCGTTCAACCCGGTCGACACCGCGGACAACCTGCGCAAGTTTGGGGGGTTCGTTCCC
The DNA here is from genome assembly GCA_040881665.1 of Actinomycetota bacterium. Classification (NCBI taxonomy): domain Bacteria; kingdom Bacillati; phylum Actinomycetota; species Actinomycetota bacterium. The sequence goes on along the minus strand of JBBECT010000007.1, from coordinate 349,953 downwards.
GGGATCCGCCCCGGCCCGCCGACCGCGAAGTACCTGAACGACATCCTCGTGCGCATCACCCTTCCGGGCGCGATCTTCCTCGCGACGATCTCGATCATCCCGTCGGTCGTGCTCGCCGTCTGGGGGATCCAGCAGTTCCCCTTCGGCGGCGCGTCGCTGTTGATCACTGTCGGGGTCGCGCTCGAGACGATGAAGCAGCTGGAGTCTCAGCTCCAGATGCACAACTACGAGGGCTTCCTGAGGTAGCGATGCGACTCGTGCTCCTCGGACCGCCCGGTGCGGGGAAGGGAACCCAGGCCGCTCGCCTCGGGGACAAGCTCGGCATCGTCACGATCTCCACCGGGGACCTGCTCCGCGAGCACGTGGAGCGCGGTTCGGGGCTCGGCGTCCGGGCCCGCGCGTACATGGACCGCGGGGAGTACGTCCCCGACGACATCGTCGTGCAGATGGTGATGGACCGCCTGCGGGAGCCCGACGCGCAGGACGGATTCATCCTCGACGGGTTCCCGCGGACGGTTCCACAAGCCCAGGCGCTTGAGAACGCACTGGCCGAGATCGACCGGCCGCTGTCGGTGGTGTTGAAGTTCAAGATCGGCGACGAGATGGCGGTCAAGCGGATCTCGAACCGCTGGACGTGCCCGAACTGCAAGCGCACCTACAACGAGGCCTTCAAGAAGCCCAAGAACGATCACCTCTGCGACGTCTGCGGCCATCAGCTCGTCCGCCGCAAGGACGACGACGAGGTCACGGTGCGACGGCGTCTACAGGTCTACTTCGACGAGACGGCTCCGCTCGAGTTCTTCTTCTGGGAACGGGGTCTGCTGCGCGAGATCGACGCCGAGGCGCCCGAGGAGGTCGTCACCGACCGGACCCTCGAGGCGATCTCCGATATCGTCGATCTCAACGGCGCCACGTGATCTTCCGGCGACGACACGAAGCGATGATCGAATACAAGAACTCCGACGAGTTGGACAAGATGCGGATCGCCGGACGTATCACGGGCGAGACCGTCGCACTCGTGATGTCCGAGGTTCGCCCCGGCGCCACGACGTTGGACCTCGATCGCATCGCCGAGACCTACATCCGCGACGAGGGAGCGACGCCGTCGTTCAAGGGATACGGGGGCGGGCGTGGCGCCCCGCCGTTCCCCGGCTCGATCTGCACCTCGATCAACGCCGAGATCGTCCACGGGATCCCGTCGGCCGAACGCGTGCTGGTCGAGGGCGACCTGCTCTCCCTCGACTTCGGGGCGATCTGGGACGGGTTCCACGGCGACTCCGCGGTGACGGTGTTCGTGGGAGAGCCGCCGTCGGCCGAAGCCGAGAAGCTCGTTCGGGCGACCGAGGAGTCGCTCGAGGCGGCGATCTCCCAGATCCGCCCCGGCGGAAGACTCTCCGACCTCGGCCATGCGGCGCAGCAGGTCGCCGAGGGTGCCGGATTCTCGGTCGTGCGCGAGTACGTGGGTCACGGGATCGGCCGCAAGCTCCACGAGGACCCGCAGATCCCGAACTACGGACCGCCCGGGCGCGGGATCGAGCTGAAGTCCGGGCTCGTGATTGCGGTCGAGCCCATGGTGAACGTCGGCGGCTGGGAGACGCGGATGCAGCCCGACGAGTGGACCGTCGTCACCGCCGACGGATCCCTGTCCGCGCATTTCGAGCACACGATCGCGGTCACCGAGACCGGCAACGAGGTCCTCACCGCGCGCAGCTGAATGCCGCCGGAGTGCCGCCGTCTCGACGGGTCAAGAACAGGGGTCCCGCGGACCGATATGCTGGGTAGCCGTGCGAACCCCCCGACGCCTCCGCCCCGCCGTGGTCCCCGCCGTCCTCGTGGCGCTCGCGACGCTGACGGTCGCGGTGACCACGCCGACGTCCTCGCTGGCCGGCGACCCGGCCCCCCGGCTGCTTCCGAACATCGTGCCCGAGCGTGCCCAGAACCTCGACGTCGATCGGGTGGGCAGCAAGCGGTTCCTCCGTTTCTCCACGATCACCGCGAACCACGGCCTCGGCCCGATCGAGCTGAGTTCGAGGCTGAACGACTGCGACCACGACGGCGATCTCACGAACGACCGCACCGCGATCCAGCGCGTCTACCACGACCTCGACGGGAACGGGTTCGATGCCGGCGATCGGATCGAGGGGGACAAGCGCGTCGCCGGGTGCTTCAAGTGGCACGCGATCCACGACCATTGGCATTTCCAGGACTACGCCGACTACCAGCTCCGCAAGCTCACGACAGGGTCGACGGTCGCGTCGAGGACGAAGGTCGGGTTCTGCATGCTGGACACCGCGCTCGATGACGATGTCGAAACGCCGCTCGTGGGAACGCCGTCGGTCCGGCGCTACGACGGAGACGGCTGCCGCACCGACGACTTCTCGGGTATCTCGGTCGGGTGGGAAGACCTGTACAGCAGCTCGCTCGCCGACCAAGACATCAACGTCACGAAGGTGCCGGACGGCAAGTACTGCCTCCGGCTGAACATCGATCCGAACGGTCGTCTCGAGGAGACCTCGGACGCGGACAACGCTTCGACGCAGGCGTTGAAGCTGGTCGGTGCCTCCGTGACCCCGCTCGCCCGCGCCTGCTGACCGGGCTCGTACCCGGTTCCCCGAGATGGCCCCGGGTTGTGATCTCGGGCAACGGCGCTGACCTGCGAGAACGTCCGACCGGCCGCCGGCTCGCGCCTGCGTGACGATGCCTGCGACCTGCACGTATACTGCCCGAGCGCTTCCGACCGGAGGCGCATCCGGCACGCCATCCCGGCGGGTCGGCACGTCCGGATACGAGGATCTCCCGGAGCAGCTTGCCGAAGAAGGATGCGATCGAGGTCGAGGGGACGGTCACCGAGCCGCTTCCCAACGCCATGTTCCGGGTCGAACTCGAGAACGGGCACAACGTATTGGCACACATCTCGGGGAAGATGCGGATGCACTACATCCGGATCCTCCCGGGGGACCGGGTGCTGGTGGAGCTGTCGCCGTACGACCTGACGCGCGGCCGCATCATCTACCGGTACAAGTGAGCGGAGCAGGCGGATGAAGGTGCGGCCCAGCGTGAAGAGGATGTGCGACAAGTGCCGCGTGATCCGCCGGCGCGGGCGCGTCCAGGTGATCTGCACGAACCCCCGTCACAAGCAGCGGCAAGGGTAGGAGGCTCGGTTTGGCACGGATCGCAGGCGTCGACCTCCCGCGCGACAAGCGTGTGGACATCGGTCTGACCTACATCTACGGGATCGGACGCACCAGCGCGAACAAGGTCGTGGCGGGCACCGGCATCGACGCTCCGACGCGCGTGCGCGATCTGTCCGAGGAAGAGATCGTCCGGATCCGCGACTTCATCGACCGCACCCTCAAGGTCGAGGGTGACCTGCGACGCGACGTCGCGTCCGACATCAAGCGCAAGATCGAGATCGGGTGCTACGCGGGTATCCGCCACCGCCGGTCCCTGCCGGTACGCGGGCAGCGCACGCACACGAACGCCCGCACCCGCAAGGGGCCGAAGAAGGCGATCGCGGGCAAGAAGAAGACACCGCGCAAGAAGTAGTCAAGCGTCCGCGCACCTGCGCGCTGCATCCCACGAGGAGCTCCGATGGCGAAGCCCAAGGCGAAGAAGGCCCGCAAGAAAGAGAAGAAGAACGTCGTCCACGGTCAGGCGCACATCCAGGCCACGTTCAACAACACGATCGTGACGATCACTGACCAGCAGGGCAACACGCTGTCGTGGGCCAGCGCGGGCAACGTGGGGTTCAAGGGTTCCCGCAAGTCGACACCGTTCGCCGCGCAGCTGGCCGCCGAGGCCGCCGCGCGCCGCGCGCAGGAGCACGGCCTCCAGCGCGTCGACGTGTTCGTGAAGGGCCCGGGCTCGGGCCGTGAGACCGCGATCCGTTCCCTGGCCGCGGCCGGGCTCGAGGTCGCGGGCATCCAGGACGTCACGCCGGTGCCGCACAACGGCTGCCGGCCGAAGAAGCGTCGGCGCGTCTAGGCGCGCCGCCTGCTCCGGCTCCGTGCCGGGGCCGCAGCACCCCGACGGCCCATTCGGCCGCGGGAAGCACCGATGAAGGCGGGGTAGGAGTGGATGATCCCCCGCCGGAGGAGGGAATGCAGTTGTTCATCGTCGCGAGGCCCCAGATCTCCGAGGACGTCGTCTCCCCGAACCGATCGAAGTTCACGATCGAACCGCTCGAGCCCGGGTTCGGCTACACGATCGGGAACTCCCTGCGTCGCACCCTGCTGTCGTCGATCCCGGGCGCAGCGATCTCGTCGGTACGCATCGAGGGCGTGCTCCATGAGTTCTCGACGATCCCGAAGGTGACCGAGGACGTCACCGACATCATCTTGAACCTGAAAGACCTCGTGATCCGCTCCGAGGCAGAGGAACCGGTCAACGTGTACCTGAAGGCGAAGGGTCCCGGTGAGGTGACGGCCGGCGACGTGGCGCCCCCCGCCGGCGTCGAGATCCTCAACCCCGACATGCACATCGCGACCTTGGGCAAGGGCGCGAGCCTCGAGATGGAGATGGTCGTCGAGCGTGGCGTCGGCTACGTCTCGGCCGAGAAGAACAAGAAGTCGCGTGACCCGATCGGCGTGATCCCCGTCGACTCGATCTACTCCCCGGTGCGCCGGGTGAGCTACGCGGTCGAGAACACGCGCGTCGAACAGATGACCGACCGCGACAAGCTGGTCTTGGACGTCGAGTCCGACGGTTCGCTCAGCCCGCGCGAGGCGCTCGCGTCGGCCGGCGGCACGCTGCTCGAGCTCACCCAGCTGTTCGGCGATCTCGCCGAGGCGGACTCCGTCGCGGTGGGCCCGGCCGAGGACGACTCGGCCCCGAGCGACTACCAGATCACGATCGAGGAGCTGAACCTCTCGGTGCGCTCGTACAACTGCCTCAAGCGCGAGGGCATCAACAGCGTCGGCGAGCTCGTGACCAAGAGCGAGCAAGAGCTGATGGACATCCGCAACTTCGGCCAGAAGTCGATCGACGAGGTCAAGGACAAGCTCATCGAGCTCGGCCTGGGACTCCGGGAGGACTGAGCACCGATGCCGACCCCGAAGAAGGGACACCGACTGGGCTCCGGCCCGGCGCATCAGCGCTTGCTGCTGTCGGGGCTGGCCGGCCAGCTGTTCATCCACGAGGGCATCACGACGACCGAGGCCAAGGCCAAAGCGCTGCGACCGTACGCGGAGAAGCTGATCACGTTCGCGAAGAAGGGCGACCTCCACGCGCGCCGGCAGGTGCTCAGGGAGATCACCGACCGCGACATCGTGGCGCGGCTGTTCACGGACATCGGTCCGCGCTTCTCCGAGCGCAACGGTGGGTACACGCGGATCCTCAAGCTCGAGCAGCGCAAGGGCGACGGCGCGCCGATGGCCCGGATCGAGCTCGTCGAACGAACCCAGTAGAGCTCGTCGTGCCGGGTCGTTCCCAGCGATGAGCCGAGTCGTTCGGTTGCTCCTGGCCTACGACGGGACGGGCTTCCGCGGGTGGGCTCGCCAGCGCCGGGATGTTCGCACCGTGCAGGGCCTGCTCGAAGAGGTGCTCTCGCATGCGATCGGTGAGCCCGTCGCGCTGAGCGTCGCGGGGCGGACCGATGCCGGGGTGCATGCGACGGGGCAAGTGGCCTCGTTCGTAGCGCCGCAGCAGTGGCCGGACACGCGAACCCTGGACGGTCTGCGGCGGCGGGTGAACGCACAGACCGCCCCCGAGGTCGTCGTGCGCGAGGCGTCGTGGGCGGCGGAGGGGTTCGACGCGCGGTTCTCGGCGACGGCTCGGGTGTATCGGTATCGGATCGACACGGGAGATGCGCCGGATCCGTTCGCGGCACGGTTCACCTGGCACCGGGTCGGGGCGGTGGGGTTGGGAAGGATGCGTGCGGGGGCTCGGCACCTGGCGGGGGAGCACGACTTCGCGTCGTTCTGCCGGGCACCCCAGGGCGAGGGCACCACGGTGCGCCGGGTCGAACGGCTGACGGTGTCGCGCTCGGGCGAGGTCGTCGAGGTCGTCGTGCGAGCGAACGCGTTCTGTCATCAGATGGTGCGGGCCCTCGTCGGAACGCTGGTGGCTTCGGGGGCCGGCACGCTCGATCCGGAGTCGGTTCCGCGGATCATCGAGGCCCGCGATCGGCACGCGGCACCCCAGATCGCCCCGCCGCACGGGCTCACCCTCGAGCGGGTCGTCTACGCGGGACGATGAGACACGATCGGGCCGACCATGGCCGGTTCCGGCCGGTTCGGGAGACCCCCGACCGAGCCCTTCCGGGCTTTGACGCCGGAGCGTTCCCGCAGGTAGCATGGGGCGTCGGCCCATCCCGGCCGGCATTCTTTCTGTCATGAAGACCTACGCCCCGAAGCCGCGCGACATCCAGCGCCGTTGGTATGTGATCGACGCCGACGGTGCTGTTCTCGGGCGTCTGGCGACGGAGGTCGCGAGCATCCTCAAGGGCAAGCACAAGCCGATCTACGCCCCGAACGCCGACACGGGCGACCACGTGATCGTGATCAACGCGAAGGGGATCCGTGTCACCGGCGGCAAGGAGAGCAAGAAGATCGCCTACCGCCACTCCGGCTACCCGGGCGGTCTCACCGAGACCGGCTACGACGTCCTGTTGAGGACCCGCCCGGCGTTCGCGATCGAGAAGGCCGTGAAGGGGATGCTGCCGAAGAGCTCCCTCGGTCGCTCGATGCTGCGCAAGCTCAACGTGTACGAAGAAGGTCAGCACCCTCACGCGGCGCAGCAGCCGGAGACGATCTCGCTCGGGCAGGTCCCGACCTGGGACGGCCTCCCGGTCCCCGAGGCGGTGAAAGCGCCCGCGACCAAGCCGCCGAAGAGGGCCACCGCGACCAAGCCCGCCGCGGCCGAGCCCGCGGCTGCGCCTGCGAAGAAGTCCACCGCGAAGGCTGCATCCTCGAAGAAGTCCACCGCCAAGGCTGCGCCCGCGAAGAAGTCGACCGCCAAGGCGAAGTCGGCGGCGAAGACGAGCACTAAGAAGCCTACGGCGAAGAAGACCTCGACCGCCAAGCGTTCCACGAAGAAGTAGGGAGACCGAAGTGGCCACACGGACCGTCGCGAAGAGCCCCGTCACGCAGACCACAGGCCGCCGTAAGGAGGCCGTCGCTCGCGTCCGTCTCGTTCCGGGAACCGGCGAGTTCGACATCAACGGCCGCTCGCTCGACGAGTACTTCGGGACGCGCGCGCATCGCATGATCGTGACCGAGCCCCTGCGCCACGTGGGCAAGGAGAAGGACTTCGATGTGGTCGCTCGGATCCACGGCGGCGGCGTCAACGGCCAGGCGGGGGCACTGCGCCTGGGCATCGCCCGTGCGCTGATCGAGATCGAGCCCGAGCTGCGCGGCACGCTGAAGGCTGAGGGGATGCTCTCGCGGGACGCACGCGAGAAGGAACGTCGCAAGTACGGCCTGAAGAAGGCCCGCAAGGCGCCGCAGTACTCCAAGCGCTGAGCGCTGAGCCCCACCCCCCGCGCCGCCGGCTGTTCGGCCCCCCGGCGCGAGCACCGAACGGCCCGCATCCACGATCGTGCGACCAAGACATTGACGATCATCGATGTCCGTGGCACGCTTCCATCAGACATCGACCGATATCGATATCTCGAACGACCACGAGGAGGCCAGGTGAGCGGTTCGACCCGCATCCGCGCGGATCTTCCGGTCGCCCAACGGGCGCCGGCCGTGTGCTGCTCGCCGCTGGCGCAGCCCGACATGACCGGCGCCGAGGCCGAGGTGACGGCGCGTCTGTTCAAGGCGCTGTCGGACCCGAGCCGCGTGCTGATCGTGAACCTGCTCGCCAACAGCGATGGCGCCGTCTGTGTGTGCGATCTCAACGTGCAGATCGATCTGTCGCAGCCGACCCTGAGCCATCACCTCAAGAAGCTGGTCGCGTCCGGGTTGCTGACCCGGGAGCAACGCGGAGTGTGGGCGTTCTACGACGTCGACCGGGCGGCACTCGCCCGGCTCGGCACGGTGTTCCAGATCGATCGTGCGACCGAAAGGAGCCTGACGTGAACGAAGTGCGGGAGCAGGTGCGGCGGAACTACGCGGAGGCGGCCAAGGCCGCGGCGAGCGGGGCGGCCGCCTCGTGCGGCCCCGGGGGTTGCGGGTGTTCGGATCCAGGGGTGGATGCCGGCGAAGGGTTCGGCGCGCAGCTCTACCAGGCCGGCGAGCTCGACCGGCTCCCCGATGCCGCCGGCCTCGCGAGCCTCGGATGCGGCAACCCGATCGGGGTCGCCGAGCTGCAGGAGGGCGAGACGGTGCTCGATCTCGGTTCGGGCGGAGGGATCGATGTGCTGTTGTCGGCCCGCCGGGTCGGCCCCACGGGTCGCGCGATCGGTCTCGACATGACCGACGAGATGCTCGAGCTGGCGCGACGGAACGCCGCCGAGGCCGGCGCGGAGAACGTCGAGTTCCTCGAAGGAGCGATCGAGCAGATCCCGGTCCCCGATGCAAGCATCGACGTGATCATCTCCAACTGCGTGATCAACCTGTCGACCGACAAGCCGCGGGTGCTCTCGGAGATGTTCCGCGTGCTGAGCCCCGGCGGGCGACTCGGGATCACCGACGTCGTCGCGGACGACGCGCTCACGCCCGACCAGCGGGCCGAACGGGGAAGCTTCGTCGGCTGCGTCGCAGGCGCGCTCTCGATCGGCGAATACGAGCGCGGGCTGCGCGAGGTCGGGTTCATCGATGTCGGGGTCGAGGTCACCCACGACGTCGCCGACCGAATGTACTCGGCGATCGTGCGCGCCAAGAAGCCGCCCGAGACGGAGGGTGCCCGTTGAGTGCCGCTCCCCAGGTGCTGTTCGTGTGCGTCCACAACGCCGGACGCAGCCAGATGGCGGCGGCCCTCCTCGAGCGCTACGCGGGCGATCGGGTCGACGTGCGATCGGCCGGGAGCGCTCCGTCCGACGAGATCAACCCGGCCGTGCTCGAGGCGATGCGCGAGGTCGGGATCGATCTCGCGGGACGGCGGCCGAAGGCGCTCACCACCGAGGCCGTCGAACGCTCCGACGTCGTGATCACGATGGGCTGCGGTGATGCGTGTCCGGTGTTCCCGGGGGTGCGCTACCTCGACTGGGAGCTCGACGACCCGGCGGGCCGGGAGCTCGAGGAGGTTCGGCCGATCCGCGACGAGATCGATCGCCGCGTTCGTGCCCTGGCGGAGGAGCTCGTCGCCGCGGATGCGTGAGGGAGACCTCGGGCGGCGCGTGCTCGCAGAGGCGCTCGGAACGGCTCTCCTGCTGATCGCGATCGTCGGATCCGGTATCTCCGCGCAGCGACTGACCGATGACGTCGGCGTGCAGCTCCTCGTGAACGCGGCGGTGACCGGGATCGCGCTCGCCGTGCTGATCTCGGTGCTCGGGCCGATCTCCGGGGCCCATTTCAATCCGGTCGTGACCGGCGTCGACCGGATCCTCGGCGGGATCGAGACGATACCCGCGAGCGCCTACGCCGTAGCGCAGGTCGGCGGCGCGATCGCGGGCACGATCGTCGCGAACGTGCTGTTCTCCCTGCCGGGGGTCGATGCCTCGTCCACGGTCCGAACCGGCGCCGGCCTGTGGCTCGGCGAGGTCGTGGCGACGTTCGGCCTCGTGATGGTGATCTTCCTCATGGTGGGAACGCGACGCTCGACCGCGATCCCGTTCACGGTCGGCGGCTATGTCGCGGCGGCGATCTGGTTCACCTCGTCGAGAGGCTTCGCGAACCCTGCGGTCACGATCGGACGCATGTTCACCGATTCCCTCACCGGCATCGCGCCACGTTCGGTCCCCGCCTTCGTCCTCGCCCAGGCGCTCGGCGGTGCCCTCGCTCTCGCCACCGTGCTGGTTCTCCGGCCGGGGGTGCGCAGGGTGGCGGCCGAGGTCCTCGTCGACGGGTAGGGCTGTCACAGGACTAGGCTCGACCGACATGAACCTGCGTCGACGGAACATGAGGAGTTCTGATGGTGGAACGACGTATCCGAGCTTCGATCGTGACGGTATTGCTCGCGTCCTCGCTCGTGACGGTCGGGGGAGGGCCCGCCTCGGCGGCGTGCGCGCATCCCGAACGGACGCTGGGTGAGATCATCGACAGCGGAGATACGGGGAGCACCTACAGCGACACGCTCTTCGTCGGACGCGTCCGACAGCTCCGGAGGGCGAGGGACGGCATGGTGCCCGCGCGGTTCCGCGTTCGGGCCGTCGCCGCGGGACACGCCGCGGACCGCGTCACGGTCTGGGGCGCAGACCCCGATGACAACATGTCGATGTCGGAAGAGGTCGTGTTCCGTGACGGTGGGCGTTACGTGGTTCAGGGTCACAAGCTCCGGTCCGGAGGGTTCACGACGAGCGCCTGTACCCATACCCGGCGTATCTCCCGGGAACGGATGCGCGAGCTGCTCCGCCGCATCCGGCACGCGTAACCCGGAACGCGGTGTAGCCTTCGGCTCCACATGGGAGAACTGCTCTTCGGCACCGACGGTGTCCGCGGCCTCGCGGGCAGCGATCTGACCAGGGAACTCGCGTTCGATCTCGGGCGTGCTGCCGTCGGCGTGCTCGGCCGTCACGGCGAGGGTCGTCCCACGGTGGTTGTCGGTCGCGATACGCGTGGATCCGGGGAGTGGCTCGAGGATGCCCTCGTCGAGGGCATCCTGGCCGCGGGGGGAGACGCGATCCTTGCCGGGGTCGAGCCGACCCCCGCGATCGCCTACCTCACGACCTCGCTCGGAGCCGCGGCCGGGGCGGTGATCAGCGCCTCGCACAATCCGCCCGAGTACAACGGGATCAAGTTCTTCGACCGTTCCGGAACGAAGCTGCCCGACGCGCTCGAGGACGAGATCGAGACCGCGCTCGGTACGGCGGTGCCCGGAGGGATCGAGCCGGGTTCCGTCCGCCAGATAGACGGTTCGGAGCACACCTATCTCGATCACCTCGTCTCGGCGTCCGAGGCGCGCCTCGATGGGATGACCGTCGTCGTCGACTGCGCGAACGGCGCGGCGTCGGCCGGCGCTCCGCAACTGTTGCGGCTGCTCGGCGCTTCGGTGCACGCGATCTATTCGTCGCCCGACGGGACGAACATCAACGATGGCTGCGGTGCGCTGCACCCCGAGGTCGTGGCCGCCGAGGTGGTGCGTATCCAGGCGCACGCCGGCGTCGCGTTCGACGGAGATGCGGATCGCGCCCTGTTCGCCGACGGCGAGGGGAACGTGATCGACGGGGACCAGGTCCTCACCGCGTGCGCACTCGATCTTCACGAGCGAGGCGCCCTTGCGAACGACACCCTCGTGGTGACGGTGATGTCCAACCTCGGGCTTTTCAAGGCGATGGAGCGGGCGGGGATCGACGTGATCGCGGCGAGCGTCGGGGATCGCTACGTGCTCGAGGAGATGCAGCGCACCGGTGCGGAGCTGGGCGGAGAACAGTCGGGACACGTGATCTTCTCGCGACACGCGACCACGGGTGACGGGCTGCTGACGGCCGTTCGTTTCCTCGGGCTGTCCGCGCGTACGGGCGCCTCGCTCGCGGACCTCGGCGCCCGCATGCATCGGTTCCCCCAGGTGCTCGTGAACGTGGAGATCGCCGATCCGAGTAGGAGCGAGGCGTCGCCCGAGGTGGCCGAAGCGGTGCGAGCGGCCGAGAAGGACCTGGGCGCGGGCGGCCGTGTCCTCGTCCGGCCGTCGGGAACCGAGCCGCTCGTGCGTGTCATGGTCGAGGCCGAGGCGGAGGCGGTTGCCCGGCGCCACGCCGAGACGATCGCCGACCACGTTCGCAGCGCGCTCGGCTGAGACCGTCGCCTCCCACCGGGTCCGGAGGGTGTCCCGCAGGCTCGTACCGGGTCCTAGTACCGGGTCCTAGTACCGGGTCCTAGTACCGGGTCCTAGCCTGAGGGATACACAGCGCCGGTTCCGTTGCGCGGGTACGCGACCCAGGCACGACCCACTGGTACGCTCGACCTCTATGTGCGGCATCGTCGGGTACGTGGGTTCCGACGAGGCGCTCCCGATCATCCTCGAGGGCCTTCAGCGGCTCGAATACCGTGGGTACGACTCCGCGGGCGTGGCGTTGGTCGAGGACGACCTCACCGTGATCAAGCGCGCGGGCAAGCTCGCCGAGCTCCGAGGTGCGCTCGATGGCGAGTCCCACCCGGCCAAGATCGGCATGGGTCACACCCGCTGGGCCACCCACGGCGAACCGAACGACGACAACGCCCACCCTCACCTGGACTGCACCGGACGGGTCGCGGTGATCCACAACGGCATCGTCGAGAACCACGGCGAGCTGCGAGGCCGGCTCGAGAAGCAGGGCCACTCCTTCCGCTCCGACACCGACACCGAGGTCCTCGCCCACCTCGTCGAGGAACACCTTTCCGCCGGCGCCTCCACGGTCGCCGAAGCCGTCCGCCGGACGCTCGCCGAACTCGAGGGCGCCTATGCACTCGTCGCGCTGCTCCTCGACGAGCCGGGAACGATCGTCGGTGCCAAGGTGAGCTCACCGCTCATCGCGGGCGTCGGCGACGGCGAGAACCTCCTGGCCTCCGACATCCCCGCGGTGCTCTCGCGCACCCGCACCGTGATCCCGATCGAGGAGGGACAGGTCGTCGAGGTCCGCGCCGACTCCGTGCGGATCACCGACTTCGACGGCAACGAGCTCCCGGTCGAGCCGCTCGAGGTCGACTGGGACGTCGCTCAGGCTCAGAAGGGCGGTTACGACGACTTCATGCTGAAGGAGATCCACGAGCAGCCCCACGCGGTCCGCGACACGCTCGTCGGGCGCACCGACGCGAGCGGCAGGCTCGTGCTCGATGAGCTGCGGATCCCCGACGACGTCTTCCGCGAAGTGCACAAGGTGTTCGTCGTGGCGTGCGGCAGCGCGTTCCACGCGGGGCTCGTGGCGAAGTACGCGATCGAGCACTGGACACGTCTGCCCGTGGAGATCGAGATCGCCTCGGAGTTCCGCTACCGCGACCCGGTGCTCGACCCGACCACCCTGACCCTCGCGGTCAGCCAGTCGGGCGAGACGATCGACACGCTCGAGGCCGTCCGCCACGCGAAGGACCAACGCTCTCGGGTGCTCGCGATCACGAACACGGTCGGCTCGTCGATCGCGCGCGAGTCCGACGGCGTGCTCTACACGCATGCCGGGCCGGAGATCGGCGTCGCCGCGTCGAAGACGTTCTCCACGCAGATGGTGGCGCTGCACCTGACGGCGCTGTTCCTGGCGCAGGTGCGGTCGCCGTCGATGTTCCCCGAGGAGGTCGCTCGCGAGGTCGCACGGCTGCACGAGCTCCCGGAGCAGATCGAACGAGCGCTCGCCCTCGATCCCCAGGTGCGCGCACTCGCCGAGCGGTACGTCGGCCACGACGACGTGCTGTTCATCGGACGGCACACAGGCGTTCCCGCCGCGCTCGAGGGTGCGCTCAAGCTGAAGGAGATCAGCTACGTGCACGCGGAGGGCATCTCGGCCGGCGAGCTGAAGCACGGAACGATCGCGCTGATCGAACCCGGGTTCCCGGTCGTGGCCGTCGCGACGCAGAGCCACGTGTATCGCAAGCTCCTGTCCAACATCGACGAGGTGAAGGCTCGCGGCGCCGACGTGATCGCGGTGGCCTCCGAGGGCGACCGCGAGATCGAGTCTCACGCGGACCATGTGCTCTTCGTCCCGCAGACCCCGGAGCTGTTCAGCCCCGTCGTCGTGAGCGTGCCCCTGCAGCTCTTCGCGTACCACGTCGCCAAGCTCCGCGGCTGCGACGTCGACCAGCCTCGCAACCTGGCCAAGTCCGTCACGGTCGAGTAGCCGGCGCCCGCCCCGCAGTAGGCTCACCCCGTGGAGATCGTCGGGCTCGGGGTGGACATCTGCGAGATCGCCCGGATGGAACGGGCCCTCGCCCGGCACCCGACGATGGCCGAACGGGTGTTCACGCCGGAGGAGCGCGCCTACTGCGATGGCAAGGCGAGGCCGGCGGAAAGCTATGCGGGCCGGTTCGCCGCGCGGGAGGCGACGATCAAGGCACTCGGCGGCTACCGGGGGCGCGGATGGCAGGACATCTCCGTGGCCCGCCATCCCAGTGGCAAGCCGGTGATCTCGCTGACCGGCAACGCGAAACGTCGCGCGGACGCGATCGGCGTCACCGACGTGTTGATCACCTTCACCCACGAGAAGACGAACGCGGTCGCGTTCGCGGTGGCGGTCCGCTCATGAGGCCGCTCCTCTCGCCCGATCAGGCCCGCGAGCTGGACCGCGCCACGCAAGAACGGGGCACGTCCGCGGACACCCTGATGGAACGCGCCGGGCGCGTCCTCGCGCGTGCCGCGCTCGACCTGACCGGCGGTGGATACGGACGCCGGGCGGTGCTCGTGTGCGGACCCGGGAACAACGGGGGGGACGGGTTCGCCGCGGCGCGCCACCTCGCGCGCGAGGGGATGCGGGTAACCGTCGTGCTCGTCGAACCGGACCGCGCTCCCGCCGGGCCCGCGGCCTCGAACCTCGCACGGTTGTCCGAGGCCGATGTCCGCGTCCGGCACTGGTCCACCTCGACTACGCCAGTAGAGCTGGCGCGTGCCGACGTCGCGATCGACGCGATCCTCGGAACGGGGTTCCGCGGGGAGCCCGAGGGCGCCTACGCGGAGGCGATCGACGCGTTGAACGACGCGCCGGCCCCGGTCGCGGCCGCGGACATCCCGTCGGGCGTGGACGGCGCGACGGGCGCGGCGGGCACGGCGGTGGCCGCCGACGTCACGATCACGTTCGGGGCCGAGAAGGCAGGGCTCGTCCTGTTCCCGGGCGCGGCGCTGGCCGGGTTCGTTGAGATCGCCGATATCGGCTTCGCCCCAGAAGAGGTTCCGCGCGGCCTCGGGGTGATCGAGGCCGCGGACGTCGCCGCCGTCTGGCCCGCCCGCTCGGAGGAGTCGCACAAGCGCTCGTCGGGCGTCGTCCTGGTGATCGCCGGTTCCCGCGACATGACCGGAGCGCCTCGACTCGTCGCCCGCGCCGCCGCCCGGGTGGGAGCGGGGCTGGTCCAGGTCGCAGCGCCGACAAGCGCCCTCCCGGCGATCCAAGCCGGGCTCGTGGGCGCAACCTTCCTCGCTCTGCCCGAGACCGAGGACGGCACCCTCGCACCGGGAGCGATCGAGGCTCTGAAGGAACACCTCGAAGGCGCCGACGCGGTGGCGATCGGCCCGGGTCTCGGCCGCCACCCCGACACCGACGGCACGGTCCGGGACCTCGTCCAGGCCCACACCGTTCCCACGGTCGTCGACGCCGACGCGCTCAACGCGTTCGAGGGCCGCGTCGGCGCGCTGATCACCAACCGGTCGGGGATCGTGCTGACGCCCCACGCCGGGGAGGCTTCGCGCCTGCTCGGCGTTCCGGCCGGCCAGATCGACGCCGACCGTGTGGGGTCCGTGCGCGCTCTGGCCAACCACGCGGAGGCGGTCGCGTTGCTGAAGGGGAGGCGCACGGCGATCGCAGAGCCGGCCGGAAAGACACGGATCAACGAGACGGGAACGCCGGTGCTCGCGACCGGCGGGACGGGAGACGTGCTCACGGGCGTGATCGCCGGCCTGCTCGCGCGTGGGACGTCCTCGCTCGATGCGGCGAGCGCCGGAGCGTTCGTCCACGGGATCGCGGGCCGGCTCGCCGGCGAGGAGCTCGGGGAGGGCACGACCGCCGAGGATCTCGTCGAGCTGCTCCCGGCGGCGGTCGAGGAGGTGCTCGCGCCGTGGTGAGCCCTCCGCCACGCCGGTACCGGCCGACCGAGGCCGTGATCGACCTCGACGCGATCCGCGCGAACGTCCGGACGCTCACCCCGCCCGGGGGCGCGTTGCTCGCGGTCGTGAAGGCCGACGGGTACGGCCACGGCGACGTCGAGGTCGCTCGCGCCGCGCTCGAAGCCGGCGCCTCCCGGCTCGGGGTGGCGCTCGTCGAGGAGGGCATCCGGCTGCGCGAAGCCGGGATCGACGCACCTGTGCTCGTGCTCTCGGAGCTGCCGCGGGGCTCGGAGGTCGACGCCCTCGCGCACACGCTCACCCCGACGGTCTGCACGCCGGACGGGCTCGCGGCTGTGGCCGTCGCGGCCGACGCCGCGGGGCGGGACCGGGGTGCGGTCCCGGTGCACATCAAGGTGGACACGGGGATGCATCGCATCGGGCTGTGGCCGCCGGATCTCCTCGGGGCCTTCGCCGGCGACGTGGCCGGCACCGGGCTCACGCTCGAGGGTGTGTGGACCCATCTGGCCCGTGCGGAGGACGACGAGGCGACGACGAAGGAGCAGCTCCATCGGTTCGACGAGGCGCTCGCCGGTCTGCCGACGCGCCCGCCAATGCTCCACGTGGCGAACAGCGCGGCCACGATCGCGTACCCCGCCGCGCACTACGATCTCGTGCGGCCCGGGATCTCGATCTACGGGATCGAGCCCGCGCCCGGGATCGGCGAAGGCTTGGGGCTGCGCCCGGCGCTGTCCTGGCGATCCGCGGTCGTGATGACCAAGCGTCTGTCCGCCGGCGAATCGATCTCCTACGGGCACAGCTACACGCTCGACCGCGAGGCGACGATCGCGATCGTCCCGGCCGGGTACGCCGACGGGTATCCGCGCCGGCTCTCCTCGATCGCAGAGGTGTTGATCGGGGGTCGGCGCCACCGGGTCGCCGGTACCGTCACGATGGATCAGCTCATGGTCGATTGCGGTGATCACGAGGTTCGGCAGGGCGACGAGGTCGTGCTGCTGGGACGCAGCGGCGACGAGGAGATCACGGCCGCCGAGCTCGCCCAGCGATCGGGCACGATCGCCTACGAGATCCTCACGTCGGTCGGTGCGCGCGTTCCCCGCGTGTACACGGGGGCGTCCGGGTGATCACGCGCGTGCCGGGTATCCGGGTCGGGCAGGTCACCGACCTGGAGGGAGGAACGGGCTGCACGGTCGTGCTCGCACCGCCGGAGACCGTCGGGTCGGGTGAGGTCCGGGGCGGCGCGCCGGGCACCCGTGAGACCGACCTGCTGCGCCCGGGCATGCTGGTGGACCACGTGCAGGCGGTACTGCTCACCGGCGGCAGCGCGTTCGGCCTCGCCGCCGCGGACGGTGTGATGCGCCGGCTCGAGGCGGCCGGTCTCGGGTTCGACGCCGGTCTCGCCCGGGTGCCGATCGTTCCCGCCGCGGTGGTGTTCGATCTCGGGCTCGGCGACGCGTCCGCCCGTCCGACCTCGCAGGATGGGGAACGCGCGGTCGACGACGCCGCAGACGGGCCCTTCAGCGAGGGGAACGCCGGCGCGGGGACCGGCGCGACCGTGGCGAAGCTCTACGGACCCGAGTACGCGGTGAAGGGCGGTCTCGGGTCCGTCGCCCTCGAAGGGGACGACGGGGTGCTCGTCGGAGCGCTCATGGTCGTGAACGCGGTGGGCGAGGTCCTCGACGAGGCGGAGGGCGTGCTCGCCGGCTCGCGCGCCCCAGCTGATGCCCGCCCGGACGCGCCCGAGTCGGTCGCGGGCAACACCGTGATCGGCGTCGTCGTCACGAACGCGCGCCTGTCGAAGGAGCGCGCGAACCTGTTGGCGATCGCCGGGCATGAGGGGATCGCGCAGGCCGTTCGCCCGTCCCACACGCGCCATGACGGCGATACCCTGTTCACCCTCGCCACGGGCGAGGTGGACGCCGAGCAACCGGCGGTCGAGGCGCTCGCCGAACGCGCGGTGGCCGAGGCGATCCGCCGGGGGGTCCGTCTCGCGACCGACCTGCACGGCGTTCCGGCGATCGGGGGAGGCGACCGGACGTGACCGAGACGCTCGAAGAGCTCGCGGCAGAGGCCGCGACGTGTACGCGGTGCCGCCTCCATGAGACGCGCACCCAGGTCGTGTTCGGCGTCGGGAACCCGTACGCCGACCTGCTGTTCATCGGCGAGGGTCCGGGGTTCCACGAGGACAAGCAGGGGGAGCCGTTCGTCGGCGCCGCCGGCCAGCTGTTGAACCGGATGCTCGGTGAGATCGGCCTGCGGCGCGAGGACGTCTACATCGCGAACGTCGTGAAGAGCCGTCCGCCGGGCAACCGCGATCCGCGGCCGGACGAGATCGAGGCCTGCACCCCCTGGCTCACCGAGCAGATCCGATTGATCGATCCACGGATCGTGGTCACCCTCGGTAACTTCGCGACCCGCTACATCCTCGACACGACGGCTTCGATCAGCCGGGTGCGGGGCCAGCGGTTCGACTGGCGGGACCGGACCGTGATCCCTACGTTCCACCCCGCCGCGATCCTGCACGGGGGCGGGGAGAAGTCGCGCCAGTTCCAGGCGCTGCAGGAGGACTTCGCCGAGGTCCGCCGCGCGCTCGACGAGCCGATCGTGGTGCCCGAGGCCGCCCCCGAGCCCGAGCCCTCGAGCCCGGGCGAGGACGCCGGGTCCGAGCAGCTCGGCCTGTTCTGAGGCGTGCGTCGGTGCGACTCGAGCTCCACTCCGTCTCCGCGGACCGGACCCGGGCGATCGGGGAAGCGATCGGGGAGCTGGTTCGCGCGGGCGACGCGATCGCGCTGACCGGCGAGCTCGGAGCGGGAAAGACGACGCTCGTCCAGGGCCTGGCCCGGGGTCTGGGGATCGACGATCAGATCGTGTCGCCCACCTTCACCCTCGTGCGGGAGTACCGGGGGCGGCTGCACCTGCTGCACGCCGACGTCTACCGGCTCGAGCGCGTGCAGGACGTGATCGACCTCGGTCTCGACGAGGACCTCGCCGAGGACGGTGTGCTCGTCGTGGAGTGGGGCGACGCGATCGACGCTCTGTTGCCCGAACACCACCTGACGATCGAGCTGACGACCGCCGCGGCCGACGGGTCCGCGGGCTGGCAGGACGAGCCCCGACGGCTCGTGCTCGCGGGCGAGGGCTCGTGGGACGAACGCCTCACCGGGCTCGCCGGGACGTTCGAGGGAGGAGGCCGCCGCCCGTGATCGTGCTCGCGATCGAGACCTCCACACCGCAGTCGTCGGTCGCGTTCGGAAACGAGTCCGAGATCCTCGCCCAGGTCTCGATCACCGGCCGCACGCATCAGGAATCGGTGTTCCCGGCGCTCGAGCAGCTCCGGAGCTGGGCCGGGGTCGAGCTCGATCAGCTCGGCGGGATCGCGGTGGGCGTCGGCCCCGGGCTGTTCACCGGCCTGCGGGTCGGGATCCAGGCGGGCAAGTCGCTCGCACAGGTCCTCGGCGTCCCGATCGTCGGCGTCACCTCTCTCGACGCGCTCGCGTTCTCAGTGCGGCACACGGATCGAGCGATCTGCGCGGTGATCGACGGGCGCCGGGGCGAGGTGTTCCACGCGCTGTACCGGCCGGTGCCCGGAGGGGTGGTGCGCCAGACCGAGCCGGCGGTCGCCGCTCCCGACCACCTGATCGCCGACCTCGAGGCCCTCGGCGAAGAGGTGTTGCTCATCGGGGATGGTGCCATCCTGTATCGGACAGAGATCGAGGAAGCCCTCGGCGCAGAGGTCGACCTGGCCTCCGACCTGCGGCAGCGCCCGCAGGCGGCGGCGCTCGTCGAGCTCGCGGTGCCGCGGTTCCTCCGGGAGGAGCACGACCGTCTGACCGACGTCGTGCCCCTGTACCTACGGAGATCGGATGCGGAGATCGCTTGGGATCAGCGAGCCCGAGGCGCCACGTCTTGAGGTCGCCCGGATGCGCCGCCGCCACCTGCGCGGCGTGATGGCGATCGAGCGGCGCGTCTACCCGCGTCCGTGGAGCCCGAACCTGTTCCTCAACGAGATGATGGAGACCTCGAACCGCTGCTATCTCGTCGCGCGCGTCGACCGCGCGATCGTCGGGTACGGGGGGTTGATCTCCTACGGCGACGAGGCGCACGTCACCAACATCGCGGTCGCGCCGGAACAGCAGCGCCACAAGGTCGGGACGCGCCTGCTGCACGACCTCGTGTTCGGGGGGATCGAGCTGGGTGCCGAGGCGATCTCGCTCGAGGTGCGCGTGTCGAACTGGGGTGCCCAGCGGCTGTACGGATCGTTCGGGTTCCGTCCAGTCGGGATCCGCAAGAACTACTACCAGGAGATCAACGAGGACGCGCTGATCATGTGGGTCGACGACATCCGCACACGCGTCTACGCGGAACGGCTCGAGGCGATCGCCGCGGAGCTGCCCGAGGGCGTCCGTCCGTGACGCTCGTGCTCGGGGTCGAGACCTCGTGCGACGAGACGGCGATCGCGATCGTCGAGGACGCCTTCGTGGTGCGCTCGAATCTGATCGCGAGCCAGGTCGATCTGCACGGCAAGTTCGGCGGCGTCGTTCCGGAGGTGGCCGCACGCGCGCACGTCGAGGCGCTCACGCCGCTGACCGAGCAGGCGCTTGACGAGGCCGGCGTCCGGTTCGGCGATCTCGACGGGGTCGCCGTCACGGTCGGGCCGGGACTGGTCGGTGCCCTGCTCGTCGGGATCGCCGCGGCCAAGTCGATCGCGATCGGTACGGGAGCGCCGCTGATCGGGGTGAATCACCTCGAGGGGCACGTGTGGGCGAACTTCCTCGTCCACGGGCCGCCGGAACCGCCCTATGTCGCGCTGATCGTGTCGGGCGGCCACACGATGATCGTGCACATGCCCGACGATCATCGGTTCGAGGTGCTCGGCCAGACGGTCGACGACGCGGCGGGTGAGGCGTTCGACAAGGTCGCCCGGCTGCTCGGCCTCGGGTTCCCGGGCGGCCCGGCGGTCGACGTGCTGGCCCGCGAGGGCAACCCCGACGCCGTGCGGTTCCCACGGGCGATGGCCGACTCGCTCGACTTCTCGATGTCGGGACTGAAGACGGCGGTGCTGCGGCACGTGAAGGCTGAGCAGGCGGCGGGACGCGAGATCGACTCCGCGGACCTGGCGGCCTCGTTCCAGGAGGCCATCGTCGACGTCCAGGTCACCAAGACGATCCGCGCGGCCACCGAACGAGGCGTGGGAACCGTGCTGCTGGGTGGCGGTGTCGTGGCCAACTCACGCCTCCGCGAGCGGATCGAGGCCGACGGGACCGGCGCCGGATTGCGGGTGCTGTTCCCGCCGATCGAGCTGTGCACCGACAACGGGGCGATGATCGCGAGCGCCGGGGCGCACCGGCTCGCGCGCGGGGAACGCACCTCGCTCGACGTCGGCGCCGACCCGAACCTGAAGCTGGCCTCGTGAGGGCCGATGGCACCGATCACCGGGTGTCCCGGTTCCGTTGCGTGACAGTGCCCGTGGATGCGGGCAGGATGGGACGATGACGACGATCCTCGTGACCGGCGGCGCGGGGTTCATCGGCTCCCACCTCTCGGATCGACTCCTCGCCGAGGGGCACCGCGTGATCGCGGTCGACGACCTGACGACGGGCCGCATCGCGAACCTCGGCGAGGCCCGCGGCTACGGCAAGGAGTTCACGTTCTTCAACATGGACGTGCGCGCCGACGGCCTGTTGCCGATGTTCGAGCGCCATCGTCCCGAGTTCGTGATGCATCTCGCCGCTCAGTCGGGGGTCCGTCCGTCCCTGACCGATCCGGTGACCGACGCCGACATCAACGTGATGGGACTGTTGAACGTGCTCGAGTGCAGCGTCAAGGTCGGGGTGCGCAAGGTGATCTACGCCGCCAGCGGCGGCACCCTCTACGGTGACGCGCGACGGATCCCGGTGAAGGAGAGCGCCGCCCAGGGCTCGCGCCCCGCCTCGCCCTACGGCGTCAGCAAGAAGGTCGCGATCGACTACCTGAGCTACTACTCGCGGTTCCGGGGGCTGGATGCGACCTCGCTGGCCCTCGGGAACGTCTACGGCCCGCGCCAGGACCCGCACGGGGAGGCGGGCGTCGTCTCGATCTTCGCGTCGAAGCTGCTCGCCGGCGAGACTCCCGCGGTGTTCGGCGACGGGAACCAGACCCGTGACTTCGTGTTCATCGACGACGTCGTCCACGCGTTCGCGCTCACGCTCGAGCGCGGCTCGGGCAAGCTCGTGAACATCGGGACGGCCCTCGAGACGACCGTGAACCACCTGTACCGGATGATCGCCGACATCGTCGGCGTCTCGACGGACCCGCAGCAGGGTCCGCCGCCGCCGGGGGAGATCCGCAGGATCGCCCTCGACAACGCGCTCGCCGCCCAGGCGCTGGGCTGGCGCCCCTGGACCCACCTCGAAGACGGCCTCGGGGAGACGGTCGCCTACCTGAAGGGGATCTGACCCGGTGGGCGGCGAGCTCGCGGGTGCCGAGGGACGACTCGACTCGCTCGTCGCCCGTCACGTCGCCGCGCACGGAGCTCCGGGCGTCGCGGCCGGAGTGGTCGTCGGCGACGATCTCGCGTGGGCTGCCGGACACGGGTTCGCCGAGCTCGAGGGAGCGAGCCCGGTCGATGCGGACACCCTGTTCCGCGTCGGGTCGATCACCAAGACCTTGACGGGGACCGCGATCGTTCAGCTCCGAGACCAGGGGTTGCTCCGCCTGGACGATCCGCTCGTCGCCCATGTGCCGGAGTTCGCGGGTGCGACGAATCCGTGGGGGCCGATCGAGGAGGTCACGCTGCGGCGGCTGCTGACCCACGAGGCCGGGCTCCCGGTCGAGGCGCCCACGCTCGATTGGCGAGCGGGCACGTTCCCGACGATCGACGAGGTCGTCGCCGCGCTCGACCGGGTCGAGCTCGCGCTCGCTCCCGACGCCGGGGCGAAGTACTCCAACCTCGGATACCAGCTGCTCGGCGAGGTCGTCGCGCGGGTCGCCGGCCGGCCCTATCGCTCGCAGGTTCGCGAGGCGCTCCTCGACCCGCTCGGGATGCGTCGCAGCGGGTTCGAAGGCGAGCTCCCCGGCGAGGCTCCCCGCGCCAGCGGGCACTACCCACGGACGTTCACCGACGCGCCCCCGGTCTCGCCGACCCGGATGAAGGGGACCGACGCCGAAGGCGGCTTGGTCTCGAGCGTGCGCGATCTCGCGTGCTGGGCGTCGGCGCAGTTCCGCACCGACGCGGCCGAGCGGCGCGGCGATCGGGTGCTGGTGGGAACCTCTCTCGCCGAGATGCACCGGCCGCGACGGATCGTCGACGCCGCCTGGACCGAGGCACAGGGCTTGGCGTGGTACTGCACCCGCACCGACCACGGTGTCGTGGTCGGCCACGCCGGTGGAACGTTCGGGTTCAGGAGCCGACTCGTGTTCGATCCTCGGACCCGCGTGGCCGCGATCGCGCTCGCGAACGGCGAGGGTCCCGCGGGAACGCTCGCACTCGAGCTCCTCGAGGTCGCGGCCGATGCCGTCGAGGCGCATGCGGTTCCCGTGCCGAGCGTGCCCGTACCCGTCCCGGAGGCGTACGTGGAGCTGCTCGGCCTCTACGCCTGGGAGGACCTCGGAGAGCCCGCGCGCGTGGTGTGGCGCGAAGGGCGGCTGGCACTCGCGTGGTCGCCGGACGACCTGCAGACATTGGAACCGACCGAGGCTCCGCTGGAGTTCGTCGTCCGGGGCGGGTCCGAGTCGGGGGAGCGATGCGCGTTCCGGCGCGGGGTCGACGGAACCGTCACGGGGTTGCAGATCTCGGGCTGGCCGCTCGTGCGCCTGCTTCCCGCGGAATAGCCGGGTCCGGACGTGCGGAGGGCCCGAGCGCGCGGCCCGGGCCCTCCGGATCGATCGGCGGTCTCAGGCGTTGGGCGCGTGCTCGATCCGCGGCTTCGGGATCGCCTCGAGGTCCGGAACCTTCCCCGTTCCGTTGAAGGGAACGAAGATCACTTCGATCGAACGGCTCGAGGCACTGAGGCCCTTGTTCGCGTCGATCATCAGCCGGACCGTGTGCTGGCCAGAGGGAACGACCCAGCCGACGTTCGTGCTGCAGTCCTCCTCGTTGTTGCCGGTGGCGTGCTCCATCCAGCGGCCGGACCCGTCGATGAAGGCCCCATCGATCGTGATCCAGCACTGGGTCGTGTTCGGGATGTCCCCTCGCCGCGCGAAGATGCCGGCGAACACGTCCGCTCCGGCGGTCACCATCAGGTAGCCGCGCCGCGGCGCCGTCACCTTCGTCTGGATCAGCTGGGCGCCGTCGCCGCCACGCAGCGCGGTCACCTTCGCGAGGCCGCCGGTGTGGTTCGCGGAGCCGCGGATCAGCTCGTTCGCCTTCCGTCCTTCGAGCTTGTCGGCGTTGATCACCTGGCCGGCGACGGCGACGCCTCCGGCGGTCACGGCGGCGGTCACGAGTGCCACGACGACCGTCGTCAGGTTCTTCCGGAGCAGTGCGAGCATGCAGCCCTCCTGTTTCCTCGGCGTCGGCGGCGGGCGCCGCCGCGTGCGAGGGAAGTGTCCGGGGGCAGATGGTCGGCCGCAAGCACCCCGCCACGAACGACGTGGACAGGAGCGTGGTCGCCGGCGTCCGGGGGCTCGCGTTGACCCTTGGCACTCGGCTGTCTATGCTGTTAGCACTCACAGCAGCAGAGTGCTAACCCGCTCCGACCCGTACGGACCAAGCACAAGGAGGCAAGGCATGGCGGACTTCAACCTGAAGCCCCTGGAAGACCGGATCGTCGTGAAGCCCGGCGAGGGCGAGGAAACGACCTCCAGCGGCATCGTGATCCCCGACACCGCGAAGGAGAAGCCCCAGGAGGGCGAGGTCGTCGCGGCGGGCCCCGGCCGGTTCGAGGACGGCACCCGCGTGCCGCTCGACGTGGCCGTCGGCGACAAGGTGATCTACTCGAAGTACGGCGGCACCGAGGTCAAGGTCGAGGGCCAGGAGTACCTGATCCTGTCGGCCCGCGACGTCCTCGCCGTCCTCAACAAGTAACCCGAGCAAGCGAAGGAGCCACCGTATGGCAGCCAAGCTTCTGAAGTTCAGCGAGGAGGCCCGGCGCGCGCTCGAGGCCGGCGTCAACAAGCTCGCCGACGCGGTCGCGATCACGCTGGGGCCGAAGGGCCACAACGTCGTCCTCGACAAGAAGTGGGGACCCCCCACGATCACGAACGACGGCGTGACGATCGCGAAGGAGGTCGAGCTCGACGACCCGTGGGAGAACATGGGCGCCCAGCTCGCCAAGGAGGTCGCGACGAAGACCGACGACGTCGCGGGTGACGGCACGACGACGGCGACCGTGCTCGCGCGGGCGATGGTACGTGCCGGCATGAAGAACGTCGCTGCGGGTGCGAACCCGATGGCGCTCAAGCGCGGGATCGAGAAGGCCGTCGTGAGCGCCGTCGAGGCGATCGAACAGCAGGCCAAGGAGGTCGAGGGTCGCGACGAGATCGCGAACGTCGGCGCCATCTCCGCGGCCAGTGCCGAGGTGGGCGACGTGCTCGCCGAGGCGCTCGACAAGGTCGGCAAGGACGGCGTCGTCACGGTCGAGGAGTCGAACACCTTCGGCATGGAGCTGGAGTTCGTCGAGGGTATGCAGTTCGACAAGGGCTACATCTCGCCGTACTTCGTCACCGACCAAGAGCGGATGGAGGCTGTCCTCGACGAGCCGTACATCCTGATCGTGAACAAGAAGATCTCGAGCGTGCAGGAGGTCCTGCCGGTGCTCGAGAAGGTGATGCAGGCGGGCAAGCCGCTCGTGATCATCGCCGAGGACATCGAGGGCGAGGCCCTGGCCACGCTCGTGGTGAACAAGATCCGCGGCACGTTCAACGCCACGGCCGTCAAGGCTCCGGGGTTCGGCGACCGCCGCAAGGCGATGCTCGAGGACATCGCCGTTCTCACCGGAGGCGAGGTCGTCTCCGAGGAGGTCGGCCTGAAGCTCGAGAACGCGGGACTCGAACTGCTCGGTCGCGCGCGCAAGGTGGTCGTCACCAAGGACGACACGACGATCATCGAGGGCGGGGGCGACAACGAGAAGGTCAAGGGCCGCGTCGGGCAGATCAAGGGTGAGATCGACAACACCGACTCCGACTGGGACCGCGAGAAGCTCTCCGAGCGCCTCGCGAAGCTGTCGGGCGGTGTCGCGATCGTCCGCGTCGGCGCGGCGACCGAGGTCGAGCTCAAGGAGAAGAAGCATCGGATCGAGGACGCCCTGCGCTCCACGCGCGCGGCGATCGAGGAGGGGATCGTTCCCGGAGGCGGCGTGACGCTGCTGCGGGTCGAGTCCTCGCTCGACAAGCTCGACCTCGAGGGCGATGAGGCCACCGGCGCGAGGATCGTACGCTCGGCGCTGTCCGCGCCCGCGCGCGTGATCGCCGACAACGCCGGCTACGAAGGCGCGGTGATCGTCCAGCAGATCCGCAGCGAAGGCGACTCCGGCCAGGGCTTCAACGCCGCTACCGGCGACTGGGTGGACATGGTGAAGGCCGGGATCATCGACCCGGCCAAGGTCACCCGCTCGGCGCTGCAGAACGCGGCGTCGATCGCTGCGCTCGTGCTCACCACCGAGAGCGCGGTCGTCGAGAAGCCGGAAGAGGACGAGTCCGCCGCTGCAGGTGGCGACGGACACATGCACTGAGCGTCGTTCCGAGACGTGCACGACCTTCGAGGGGGCCGGGGAACCGGCCCCCTCGACGCGTTCCCGGCGTCGGGGTCGACATCGTTGGCGTGGGTGGGCGATGCTGCGTCCATGACCGATCCGGTGCTCCGCGACTGGGACGGCGAGTCGCTGACCGTGCGCCGCGTCCCATCCACGGGCGTGTGGATCGTGGTCGCGGTGCATTCGACCGCGCTCGGCCCCGGGATGGGCGGAACGCGCATGAAGGTCTATCCGGGCGGGGTCGACGAGGCGGTCGGCGACGCGGTGCGCTTGTCCGGGGCGATGACCGCGAAGAACGCGCTCGCCGAGCTGCCTTTCGGCGGCGGCAAGGCGGTGCTCGCCGTCCCGCGGATCCCGGAGGGAGACGACCGACGCGCACTGCTGCTGCGCTACGCGGACGTGCTCGGATCGCTCGACGGCAGCTACGTGACGGCCTGCGACATGAACACGACCGAGACCGACATGGACGTGATCGCGGAGCGCACGTCGCACGTGCTGGGCCGCTCGTCCGGCAACGGTGGATCGGGCACCAGCGCCCCCGCCACGGCGATGGGCGTGTTCCACGGGATCCGCGCGTGCCTCGAGCACGCGTTCGGCTCGCCCTCGCCCGCGGACCGAACCGTGGTCGTGCAGGGAGCGGGAGCGGTCGGGTCCGGGCTCTGCGAGCTGCTCGCCGAAGCGGGAGCGCAGGTGTTCGTGTCTGACGTCGTGGCCGACCGCGCAACCGCGCTCGCCGACCGGATCGGCGCGAAGGTCGCGGCGCCCGACGACGCGCTCGTTACGCCGTGCGACGTCCTCTCGCCCTGTGCGACCGGCGGGATGCTGAACGAGGAGACCGTGCCGCTCCTGCGCTGCCGGGTCGTCGCCGGCGCGGCGAACAATCAGCTCGCGACGCCCGAAGACGCTCGTCGCCTGCGCGAGCGCCACATCCTCTACGCGCCGGATGCGGCGATCAGCGCTGGCGGCGTGCTCGCGCTGGCCGGTCGGGAAACCCTGGGCTGGAACGAGCCGCAGCTGACCGCGCGCCTGGAGCGGATCGGCTCGACCCTCCGGGAGTTGTTCGCCCTCGCCGATCTCCAGGGTCTGACGACCGACGAGGCCGCCGCGTTCGTCGTGCGGCAGCGGCTCGCCCAGGCCCGCGGCGACCGCTGAAGGTCAGTCCTCACCCACCTGCACGTCGGGAGGCCGTTCGATGCCGGCTCGCCCGATCGCCCACAGCAGCATCCCCGCGAGCGCGACCGCGATGAGCCCGAGCAGCCACCACGAGAGCGAGGACGCGCCGTCGGGGACGCCGAAGGCGGCGTTGAACACCGAGATGGTCGCGGTCCCGGCGAACACGACGCAGAACGCCCAGGCCCACCACCAGCGATCCTCGACGTTCTGACCGACGAGCACCATGAGCAGCGCGATCCCGATCGCCTGAACGCCTCCGATCCGCATCCACGCTCCGTCCGGGTGTGGCGCCTGATCGAGCACGTCGACGAACAGGACGCCGGGGGCGATCACGAGCGCCGCACCGAGCAGCGCGAGGGCGACCGCCTCCCAATACAGGACCCGTCGCAGGAACGTCATCGCCGGGCATCCTAGCGGCCGGGGACGCGACCGGGCTGCGACCTGCGGGTTTGGTAGGCTACGCGCCGCTGTATCGGGCATCGAAGGCGGCTCCCCCCGTGCGCCGGGCCCGTTCCGTAGTCAGACCCTCTAGTCCACGAGGTGGATGCATGACGAACGACCTCCGTGTCGCGGTGATCGGTATCGACTGCGGCGCGCCTCAGCTGCTGTTCAAGGATCTCGCGGCCGAGGTTCCCAACATCGCGAAGCTGATGGGCGAGGGGATGTACGGCACACTGGCGAGCATCACGCCTCCCATCACCGTTCCGGCATGGGCCTGCGCGATGACCGGATCGACCCCCGGACAGCTCGGGATCTACGGGTTCCGCAACCGCAAGGACCACACCTACGACGGCCTGTCGATCGCCCACAGTGGCTCGATCAAGGAGCCCGCCGTATGGGACAAGCTCGGCGAGGCGGGCAAGCGCTCGGTGCTGATCGGCGTTCCCCCGAGCTTCCCCCCACCGAAGGAGTTCCCCGGCTGGCGGGTCGGATGTTTCCTGACCCCGCCCTCTGCCGAGCATTTCGCCTACCCGCGGGAGCTCGAGGTCGAGATCACCGACGAGCTCGGCCCCGACAACCCCTACATCTTCGACATCCCGAACTTCCGCAAGGCGGGGTTCGACGTCACGCTCGACCAGGTCTTCAAGATGACCGAGCGCCGGTTCCAAGTGGGGCGTCGGCTGATCCAGAACAAGCCGTGGGACTTCTTCATGATCTGCGACATCGCGCTCGACCGTCTGCATCACGTGTTCTGGCAGTACTTCGACCCACGCCACCCCCTGTACGAAGAGGGGAACCGGTACGAGCAGGTGTTCCAGGAGTACTACCGGTTCCTCGACCAGCAGGTCGGTTCGTTGCTCGAGCTGATCCCCGACGACGCGGTGACGATGGTGATGTCCGACCACGGCGCGCGTCCGATGATGGGTGGCCTCTGCTTCAACGACTGGCTGATCCAGGAGGGCTACCTGAAGCTCGCCGAGCCCGTCTCGGAGCCCACGCCGATCTCGAAAGCCTCGGTCGACTGGACGAACACCGCAGTCTGGGGCGACGGCGGCTACTACGGGCGCTGTTTCCTCAACGTGAAGGGCCGCGAGCCCAACGGCACGGTCGACCCGGCCGAGTACGAGAACGTGCGCGACGAGCTGATCCGCAAGCTCGAGGCCGCGCCCGGACCCGATGGGCAGCCGCTCGGTACGAAGGTGTTCAAGCCCCAGGACGTCTATACGGAGGTGAAAGGCGTGGCACCGGACCTGATCGTCTACTTCGGGGATCTGGAGTGGCGGTCGGTCGGCTCGGTCGGCAATCCGAGCATCTACACCTACGAGAACGACACCGGTCCCGACGGGGCCAACCACGACCGTGACGGCATCTTCGTCATGGCCGGCCTGCCGGACCAGAAGACCGGCGAGGTCTCCGGACTCAACCTCGTGGACGTCGGCCCGACGATCCTCGACCTCTACGGCATCGAGGCGCCCGCGGGCGCCGTCGGAAGGAGCTTCCTGTGAGCGAGCAGCAAGGGTTCACCGTCTGGTTCACCGGCCTCTCGGGGTCGGGCAAGTCCACGATCGCCGAGATGCTGCTGCACGAGTTCCAGGCGCGCGGACTGAAGGCGGAGATCCTCGACGGCGATGTCGTTCGTCAGAACCTGTCGAAGGGGCTCGGCTTCTCGAAGGAAGACCGCGACACGAACATCGCGCGGATCGCGTTCGTCGCCGACCTGCTGACCCGCAACGGCGTCGCGACGATCTGCTGCCCGATCTCCCCGTACAAGGCGACACGCGACGACGCGCGCGAGCTGATCGGCGAGTTCGTCGAGGTCTACGTGCACGCGACGGTCGACGAGATCGCGGCCAACCGCGACCCGAAGGGCCTGTACAAGAAGGCGCTGGCCGGCGAGATCACCGGCTTCACCGGGGTGGATGACCCCTACGAGGTCCCCGAGAACCCCGAGCTCGTGGTCGACACGCTCGCCGAGAGCCCCGAGGACTCGCTGCAGAACGTGCTCAAGAAGCTCGCCGAGCTCGGCCGGATCGACGACGCCACCGTGCTCGTGGAGGGCGATCGGGCGCACTCCGGCCAGACCGACCTGCGCGTCACCGACTCGGGGAACGTCAAGAAAGAGCACTGACCGAGCGCAACCACCGGCGGGGTCTCTCCGCTGGTACCGTTGCACTATGGAACGCTTCGACGCCCGCCCGAGCCTGGGTGGGCGTTCTGCGTTCGTGGGTGGGTAGACGGCGAGCACGGGGGAGATGCCTGGCATGGAGTACGAGATCGGGATCGGCAAGACGGCGCGACGCGCCTACGGGTTCGACGAGGTCGCGATCGTGCCCAGCCGCAGGACCCGCGATCCCGACGACGTCGACATCTCCTGGCAGATCGACGCCTACAAGTTCGAGCTGCCGATGATGGCTTCGGCGATGGACGCCGCCGTCTCGCCGGCCGCCGCGATCGAGGTCGGCAAGCTCGGCGGCCTCGCGTGCCTCAACCTCGAGGGCCTGTGGACCCGCTACGAGGACCCCGACGCGGTCTACCAGGAGATCGCCGAGCTCCCGGAGGAGAAGGCCACGCGGCGGATGCAGGAGCTGTACGCCGAGCCGATCAAGGAGGACCTGATCGGGCGCAGGATCCGGGAGATCAAGGATGCGGGCGTGATCAGCTGCGCGTCGCTGACGCCCCAGCGGGTCGAGGCGTTCTCCAAGCTCGTCCTCGAGGCCGAGCTCGACATCCTCGTGATCCAGGGAACGGTGGTCTCGGCCGAGCACGTGTCGACCCACACAGAGCCGCTGAACCTGAAGCAGTTCATCGCGACGTTCGACCTGCCGGTGATCGTCGGCGGCTGCGCGAGCTATTCCACCGCCCTGCACCTGATGCGGACCGGCGCGGTCGGGGTGCTCGTCGGCGTCGGTCCGGGCAACGCGTGCACCTCGCGCGGCGTGCTCGGGATCGGCGTTCCCCAGGCGACGGCGATCGCCGATGCGGCGGCCGCCCGGCGGGAGCATCAGCACGAGACCGGCCGCTACTGCCACGTGATCGCCGACGGCGGGATGCGCACCGGCGGCGACATCTCGAAGGCGATCGCCTGCGGCGCCGACGCGGTGATGATCGGGTCGCCGCTCACCCGCGCCTACGAGGCGCCCGGTCGCGGGTACCACTGGGGTATGGCGACGTTCCATCCCACCTTGCCGCGCGGCGCTCGAGTGAAGACGAACCAGGTCGCGAGCATGCAGGAGATCCTGTCCGGCCCCGCCCACGAGAACGACGGGACGCTGAACCTGTTCGAGGCCCTGCGCACCTCGATGGCCACGACGGGCTACGCGAACGTCAAGGAGTTCCAGAAGGCCGAGCTCGTCGTCGCTCCCTCGATCAAGAGCGAGGGCAAGACCTATCAGACGGCACAGAACATCGGGATGGGCCACAAGACGTGAGCGACTCGTGAGCGACGCGCCGCGGCCGATCCTCGTCGTCGACCTCGGTGCGCAGTACGCCCAGCTGATCGCGCGGCGTATCCGTGAGTGCCACGTGTACTCCGAGATCGTCCCGCACGATGCGACCGCCGACGAGCTCCGCGCGAAGCGCCCGGCGGGGATCGTGCTGTCGGGAGGTCCCGCGTCGGTCTACACCGAGGGCGCGCCGGCCGTGGACCCGGAGGTGTTCGGGCTCGGGGTACCCGTCCTCGGCATCTGCTACGGACACCAGTTGATGGCGCGCGATCTCGGCGGCGAGGTCGCCCCGACGGGCCAGCGGGAGTACGGCGGCACGCGCATGCAGGTCGAGATCCCCGGCGTGCTGCTGGCGGACCAGGCGGGAGAGCGGACCGTGTGGATGAGTCACGGCGATGCGGTGACGCGCGCCCCCGACGGTTTCCGGGTCACGGCCCGAACCGAGCAGATCCCGATCGCCGCGATGGAGGATCCCGAACGCGGTCTGTACTCGGTGCAGTTCCACCCCGAGGTCTCCCACACCGATCGCGGGCAGGAGGTCTTCAAGCGGTTCTGCTACGACGGGTGCGGCCTGCTGCCCGACTGGACGCCGACGAACATCATCGACGACGCCGTGGAACGGATCCGCGCGCGGGTCGGTGACGCCGAGGTGCTCTGCGCGCTGTCGGGCGGCGTCGACTCCAGCGTCGCCGCACTGCTCGTGCACCGGGCGATCGGCGAGCAGCTCACCTGCGTGTTCGTCGATCACGGGCTCAACCGCGAGGGCGAACCCGAACAGGTCGAAGAGACGTTCGCCCGCCACTTCAAGGTGCCGCTCGTCCATGTGAAGGCCGCCGACCGATTCCTGGCCAAGCTCGCCGGTGTCACCGATCCCGAGACCAAGCGCAAGCTGATCGGCGAGGAGTTCATCCGGGTCTTCGAGGAGGTCGCGCGAGACCACACGGGGGCTCGGTTCCTCGTGCAGGGCACGCTGTACCCGGACGTGATCGAGAGCGGGTCGAAGACCGCGGCGAACATCAAGAGCCACCACAACGTGGGCGGGCTGCCCGAGGACATGGACTTCGAGCTGATCGAGCCGCTGCGCGACCTGTTCAAGGACGAGGTGCGCACTGTGGGCTCCGAGCTCGGTCTCCCCGAGGAGATCGTGCAGCGCCAGCCGTTCCCGGGCCCGGGCCTGGCGGTGCGGATCGTGGGCGAGGTCACCCCGGCGAACCTCGCGATGGTTCGCGGCGCCGACCACATCGTCCGTGAGGAGATCCGCCGCGCCGACCTCGAAGGAGCGACGTGGCAGGCGTTCTGCGTGCTCCTGGCCGACGTGCAGTCGGTCGGCGTGATGGGGGACGGGCGCACCTACGAACATCCGGTGATCGTGCGGGCGGTGACGAGCGAGGACGCGATGACGGCCGACTGGGCGCGGCTGCCCGCCGAGGTGCTCGACACGATCGCGAACCGGATCGTCCGCGAGGTTCCCGGCGTGAACAGGGTCGCCTACGACGTCACGAGCAAGCCACCCGGCACGATCGAGTGGGAGTAGCTCGCCTAGGTCACCCGGTCGGCCGTGACGATCAATCGCTCGGCGCTGGAGAACATCGGATGGCAGGTCGTCAGCACCAGGGTCGGTTCCTCAGTTTGCTCCAGTACCCGTCCCGACCCCTCGGACGGGATCACGAACACCCGTGTCACCTCGTAGTCGAACGTTCCGAACCGCGTCCGCAGACGGATCGCGTCGCCCCGGTCGAGGTCATCGAGGTCCTGGAACGGATGCAGGTACGTCGTTCGGTGACCGGCGATCCCTACCCTCCCACGGTCCTCCCAGGGCATGGCCGTCTCGACGTAGTGTCCGGGACCCTTCTTCAGGTCCTCGATGCCGGTTCCCTGCACGACGACCATGTCGAGGTCGATCTTCGGGATCTGGATCTGCGCGACGGCGCTCCCGGGTGGGGGTCTGCTCGCGTCCGTGCCGGGCGCCGGAACGGTCGGATCGTCGACGATCTGTTGTTCGAAGCTCGAGCGGAGCTCCTGTTGCGCGGCCGCGGTCTCGATCCCGGTCCCGTACAGGACCCACCACACGTACCCGGCGATACCCGCCGCGGCGATCAGCAGGGCGGAGCCGATGATCCGCAGCCAGAAGCCGGGCGGTCGGGGCGCCGGACGAACCGAGGGTCCGGGCGCCGGTAGCACGTCGGGATCGGCCGACACGGCATCCTCGAGGGTCGTGGTCGCGTCTGGAGGTTCGCGACCTGGAGGAACGAGGGTACGAGGGGCGGTCCACGAGGGCAACGGATCGTCCCGGCTCCTCCCCGGTTCGTCCCTGCCCGCGGGGTATCGTCGCCGCGTGCGGAGCCGAGCACGATGAGCGCCCAACACCCTGCGATCGAGCCGACCGACGGGCCGCAGCCGGCCTGGATCGAGCGGTGGCCCCCGCCCTCCTACTGGGTCCGGGTCTCGGTCGCGGTCGGCCTGACGCTGTTCGTGTTGTCCCGGGTCCGCGACGCCGAGCACGTCGTGATCCTGCTGCTGGTCGCGATCGTCCTAGCGGTGGGCATGGACCCCGCGGTCCGGATCCTGTCCCGGCGGGTGCATATGCGCCGTGGACTCGCGGTGCTCACGATCTTCATCCTCGCGTTCGCGGCGATGACGCTGTTCGCGTTCCTCGTGATCCCTCCGTTGATCAGCCAGATCACCGAGCTCGCCAAGAGCATCCCGCACATCGCCGGCGACCTATCGAACGCGGGCGGGCCGATCGACGACCTGATCGGCAGCGACAAGGTGCAGCAAGAGATCCAGTCGTTCGTCGACAAGGTTCCCTCGCTGATCTCGAGCTCGTTCGGATCGATCCTCGGCATCACCGGCAAGATCGCCGGCGCGATCTTCAACGTGCTCACCCTGTCGATCCTGACGATCTATTTCATGCTGATGCTGCCCAAGATGCGATCGGGCGCGGCGCTGCTGTTCGCCCGCCCCCGGCGCGCCCAGGCCGAGCGCATCATGGACCGGTCGATCCAGCGGATCGGCGGCTACGTGTCGAGCATGGTCGTCCTGTCGGTGGTCACCGCGATCGTGACGGGAGTGGTGCTCGAGCTGCTCGGGGTGCCCTACGCGGTGCCGCTCGCCCTGTGGGCCGGGATCGCCAGCGTGATCCCGGTGGTCGGGGCCTACATCGGCGGGATCCCGGCGATCGCGGTCGCGTTCAGCGGCTCGACGTTCGACGGGATCGCGGCGATCGCGTTCTTCCTCGTGTGGCAGCAGGTGCGCGACTACGTGATCAGTCCCCGGATCCAGGGCGACAGCGTCGATCTGTCGGCGGCGGCCGTGGTCGTCGCGACCTTGATCGGCGGAAGCATCGAGGGCTTCCTCGGCGTGTTGCTCGCGCTGCCGATCGCGGCGACCCTGAAGGTCGTGATCAACGACGTGTTCCTCGACCGCCGTCGCCGCGAGGCCGAGGCCGACGCCGACGCCGACGCTGACGCTTCCGACGGCATCGCGACCGACCCGGCCGCGCCCGACACTGGCTGACCCGGCGTCCGACACGGGCTGACCCGGCGTCCGACACGGGCTGACCCGGCGTCCGTCGCATCCGGGCGCGTCCCTCGCCGCGCGTAGGATGGGCGCGTGACCCCGGAAACCCCCCAACCGTCCCTCGAGGGCATCGGCGTGGACGAAGGCCGTCGGAGCCCCCTGCTCGACGGGCTCAACGATGTGCAGGCCGAGGCCGTCTTGCACACGGAGGGGCCGGTGCTGATCGTCGCGGGCGCCGGCTCGGGCAAGACCCGAGCCCTGACCAACAGGATCGCCTATCTGATCCGCGAACGGCGTGTCTCGCCCGGTTCGGTGCTCGCGATCACGTTCACGAACAAGGCGGCGAACGAGATGGCCTCGCGTGTCGAGGGCCTGCTCGGCGGGCGCGTGGCCAAGGGCATGTGGATCCTCACGTTCCACTCCGCGTGCGCACGGATGCTGCGGCGCGAGCACGAGCATCTCGGGTTGCCGTCGAGCTTCACGATCTACGACGACGGCGACACCGAACGATTGCTCGCACAGGTTCTCAAAGATGCGAACGCCGACCCCAAGCGGTTCGCGCCCCGTGCCGTCGCCGCGGCGATCGGACGGGCGAAGGACAACGTGACCGACGCCGAGACCTACGCCCGTGCTGCCGGGACCTTCTTCGAGCAGGTGGTGGCCGAGGCCTACACCGAGTACGAGAAGCGCAAGCACGCGGCCGGCGCGCTCGACTTCGACGACCTGATCGCGCTGGTCGTGCGCCTGTTCCGCGAGCACCCGGAGGTGCTCGAGCACTACCAGGAGCGGTTCCGCTACGTCATGATCGACGAGTACCAGGACACGAACCGAGCGCAGTACGAGCTCGTGAACCTGCTCGCCGCGAAGTACCGCAACGTCTGTGTAGTGGGCGACGCCGACCAGGGTGTCTACAGCTGGCGCGGGGCGACGATCGCGAACCTCCTCGACTTCGAACGCGACTATCCCGACGCCGCGGTGTTCCTGATGGAACAGAACTACCGGTCGACGCAGAACATCCTCGCGATCGCGAACGCGTTGATCGAGCACAACGTGCAGCGCAAGCCCAAGAGCCTGTGGTCGGAGATCGCAGGCGGGGATCTGGCGGTGCGCTACCTGGCCAACGACGAGCACGAGGAGGCCGCGTTCGTCGCCGAGGAGGTCCAGCGCCTGAGCACCGAGGAGGGCCATCGGTACGCCGACATCGCGGTCTTCTACCGGATCAACGCGCAGTCGCGTGTCCTCGAGGACACGTTCCTGCGCGCGGGCATCCCCTACAAGGTCGTCGGGGGCGTGCGCTTCTACCAGCGGCGCGAGATCAAGGACGTGCTCGCCTACCTCCGGTTGCTCGTGAACCCGCAGGACGTCGTGTCCGCCCGGCGCGTGATCAACGCTCCCAAGCGCGGGATCGGCGACGCGACGGTCGCCGCGCTGGAGTCGTTCGCCGCCGACGAACAGATCCCGTTCCTCCTGGCGTGCCGGCGCGTGGACGAGATCTCCACGCTCGCCGCTCGTGCGAAGGGCGCCGTCGCGGGGTTCGTCGAGATCATGGACAAGCTCGCCGCGGCGCACGCCGACGGCGCCGGTCCCGCGCGGATGGTCGACGCCGCGTCGGAGGAGTCCGGCTACCTGTTCGAGCTTCAGGCCGACCGCACGATCGAGGCCGAGGGACGTATCGAGAACCTCCGCGAGCTCGTCGGGGTCGCGGCCGAGTTCGAGCAGCGCGACCCGGACGGATCCCTGCCGGACTTCCTCGAGTCGGTCGCGCTGGTCGGCGAGCAGGACGAGTACGACGGCGACACCTCGACGGTGACGCTGATGACGATGCACAACGCGAAGGGCCTGGAGTTCCCGATCGTGTTCATCGTCGGCCTGGAGGACGGCGTGTTCCCGCACTACCGGTCGATGGGCGACGCGAACCAGCTCGAGGAGGAACGTCGCCTCGCCTACGTCGGCGTGACCCGCGCACAGCAGCGTCTCTACCTCTGCCACGCGTGGAGCCGCACGCTGTTCGGACAGACGAGCTATAACCCGCCGAGCCGGTTCCTCGGCGAGCTGCCGGAGGACCTCATCGAGTCGATCGAGTCCGAGAGCACGAGCCGTACCTGGGGGCGCCGCGACCCCGAGCCCATCGCTCAGCGTTCCGGAGGCGGCGGGATGAGCGGACTCGCGGGAACCTTCAGCGCGGCGAACGCCGTCGCGTCCGGCCGTGGTGTCGCTCAACCCAAGCGCGAGGTCGTCGACGTGGCAGCCGGCGATACGGTCGTCCACGAGCGCTGGGGGGAAGGCGTCGTCCTGGACATCCAGGGCCGCGGACAGGAGGTCCAGGCCACGGTCCGGTTCGAGCAGGTGGGGGAGAAACGCCTGCTCCTCGCCTACGCCCCGATCACGAAGAAGGCGGACTAGCCCCGGAGGGCGAAGAAGCCGGCGACGAGGATCAGGATGCCTGCGACGAGCGGGGCGACGACCCAGGCGACGCCCATCCGCCCCCGGAACGGTCCGAGCGTGCCGACCTTCGTGGTCTGCTTGAGCCCGGGTGGTCGGAAGCGGATCCGTTTGCTCCCCATGGTGGCGAGTGTACGAGCGGACGCCTAGGCCGACAGGCGGTCGAGGACGTTGCGGGTGATCCGTCGCACCGCTGCGTCTCCGCCCTCGATCCCGTAGGCCCAATCGGTGCAGCCCGCGGTGAACACCGTGCCGCCGTTCGGGACACCGAAGGTGCCGATCACCGCATGGTTGTTCGTCACGTGTCGCGCGTGCTGCTCCCAGTCCTCGCCCCACAGCGCCATCGCGACGTGCTCGAGCTCGCCGGGCTCGTGGGAATAGCGGCTCGGTTGCTCGTCCTGCTTCCAGAGCCGGGCCGGCGCGGTCGCGAGGACCTCGAGGCTCTCGGGGGCCGCGTCGGCGTGGGTGGGAACGGGCAGACCGTCCACCAACTGGAGCTCGCAGCCGTCCAGCTCGTAGGCCGCGATGGTGTCGGCCCCGCCGAGCAGATCGCCGTAGCGGAGGTCGGATCCCTCGAAGGCCCAGTGATCCGGACGCCACACCGTGAAGCCGCCGGAGGCCCGCGGGACGCCGAGCCCGTAGCGCGAGTACCCGCCGCGGGTGAACGACAGCCCCGTCATCGCGTTCTCGGGACGGGCGATCCGGCGGTCGGACCATGCCCCCGAGAGCCGCCGCTCGTCGTCCGTGCCGATCACGGGGTCGTCGTCGGCCCCGTATTTGAAGCAGGTCATCGCGCGGAACCCGTCTGCGGGGCGAACCTGCCAATAGGACGTGTTCCCCGTGAGGAAGACGGCGTTCCCCCCGTCCGCAACGAAGCCCTCGACCGCGTCGCGCATCGCCCACGACCAGTACTCGTCGTGGCCGACCGACGCGTAGAGTCGGTGGCCCTCCAGTACCTCGGGATGCAGCTCGAGGTCCTGCGAGACGGCGATGTCGACCGCGAATCCCTCGGCCTGTGCCCACGCCAGGAACGGTCGTTCCCAGTTCCACCACCCGCTGCCACCGCTCCACACCGACAGGCCGTTCGGTTCGGCCCATTCGAAGTAGTAGCGGGCCTCGCGGTCGGGATCGGGCTGGGTCTTCTTGCGCGCCGGTTCGGGTTTGTGGACGAAGCCGGTCGCGAGCGGGCGGTCGAACGAGACGCGTGTTCCGCCGGTGTACAGGGACGGCCCGCCCCAATCGTTGTAGGCGTTGTAGGTCGCGGTGGACAACACGAGCACGATCGGCGCCGGGTCCGCGGGATCGGGTCGGACGACGAAGAACGTCTCGGCCCGCTCGTCGCCCGCCGAGACGGTCACCGTGTACATGCCCGAGCGGTCCGGCGCCTCGACCGAGGCGGCCGGCTCCCAGTCGCAGCCTCCGGCCGAGGCGTCGTCCGGGATCGCCTGCGGCGCTGCCACGATGCCCTCGAGCTGCCGGACGATCTCGGGCGTGGCTCCTTCACGGCGGACGGCGACATCGACCCGGTCCGCGTCGCTCGAGATCCGCAGACCGACGCGTTCCCCGGGGCGGTAGCTCTGCGGCCAGACGTAGGCTTCAACCATCGGCGAGGAGTCTAGGGCGTTTCGCTACACTGCCCGCGCCATGCCCCGGCGCACCCGAGTGATCGTCGCGAAGCCGGGCCTCGACGGGCACGACCGCGGGGCCAAGATCATCGCGCGCGCCCTGCGTGACGGAGGCTTCGAGGTGATCTACACAGGTCTGCACCAGACGCCCGAACAGATCGCCGAGACCGCGATCCAGGAGGACGCCGCCGCGGTCGGCCTTTCCTCGCACTCCGGCGCGCACATGACCCTGTTCCCGAAGGTGGTGCAGCAGCTCCGCGCGCGCGGCGCCGAGGATGTCGTGGTGTTCGGCGGAGGGATCGTCCCCGCCGAGGACATCGAGCAGCTCGAGACCGCGGGGATCGAGAAGATCTTCACCCCGGGGGCCAGCACCACCGACATCGTGGACTGGCTGCACGAACGCCTCGACTAGGAGACCGATGGACCTCTACGAGCATCAAGGCAAGGAACTCTTCGCGCGGCACGGGATCCCCGTTCCCCGCGGCATCGTGGCCGAGGCCGTCGACGAGGCCCGCGCGGCCGCCCGCGAGCTGGGTGGCGGCGGCGTCGTCAAGGTGCAGGTGCAGGCCGGCGGCCGGGGCAAGGCCGGGGGTGTCGTCGTCGCCGGGACGGTCGAGGAAGTCGCCGACGCCGCGGGAACGATGCTCGGCACCGAGTTCAAGGGTCTGCCCGTCACCCGGGTCCTCGTCGAGGAGCTGCTGCCGATCGCGCAGGAGTTCTACACGTCGATCCTGCTCGACCGATCGACGAAGGACTACCTCGCGATGCTCACGGCCGAGGGCGGGATGGACATCGAGACCCTCGCGGAGGAACGGCCCGAGGCGATCCGGCGCGTGCACATCGACGCGATGCTGGGCCTGCGCGGTTACCACACGCTGCGGCTGACCGGAACCCTGCCCACCGAGGCGCGTGCGGGGGCCACCGACATCCTCCACCGCCTGTGGTCGGTGCTCCGCGACGCGGACGCGACCCTCGTCGAGGTGAACCCGCTCGTCCTGCTGACCGACGGGCGGGTTGTCGCGCTCGACGCGAAGGTCACCGTCGACGACAACGCGCTGTACCGCCAGGCGGAGATCGAGGGGTTGAAGGACTCGTTCCCGGTCGATCCCGTCGAGCAGCGGGCGCAGGACGCCGGTCTGCAGTACGTGAAGCTCGACGGCACGGTGGGGATCATCGGCAACGGCGCGGGTCTGGTTATGTCCACGCTCGACGTCGTCGACCAGGCGGGAGCCAAGGCCGCGAACTTCCTCGACGTCGGGGGCGGCGCGAGCGCCGAGTCGATGGCGACCTCCCTCGAGGTGATCCTGTCCGATCCGAGCGTGCGGTCGGTCTTGATCAACATCTTCGGCGGCATCACGCGGGGCGACCTGATCGCGCACGGGATCCTCGGGGCGCTCGAGAAGGTCGAGGCGAAGGTGCCCCTGGTGGTTCGGCTGGACGGCACGAACGCGGAAGAGGGACGGCGGATCCTCACGGAGGCCGCGAACCCGAAGATCGTTCCGGCCGCCACGATGCTCGAGGCGGCGCAGCAGGCCGCCGATCTGGCGAAAGCGGGGGTGTGAGCGATGGCGATCCTGATCGATCGGTCGACCCGCGTCGTGGTGCAGGGGATCACGGGCCGGGAGGGAACGTTCCACACGCTGCGCAACAGGGACTACGGCACGAACATCGTGGCGGGGGTCACCCCCGGCAAGGGCGGGCAGGACGTCGAGGCCATCCCGGTCTTCGACACGGTCGCCGACGCCGTGGCCACAGCCGAGGTGAACACCTCCCTGATCTTCGTTCCTCCGCGCTTCGCGGCCGAGGCGATCCGCGAGGCGGCCGATGCCGGCGTTGAGCTGATCGTGTGCATCACCGAGGGCATCCCCGTCACCGACATGGCCGATGTCGCGAGTTACCTGCGGGGCAAGGGATCGGTGCTCGTCGGACCGAACTGTCCCGGGCTGATCTCGCCGGGCAAGGCGAACGTCGGCATCATCCCCGGCGAGGTGTGTACGCCCGGCCGCGTGGGTCTCGTCTCGCGTTCGGGAACGCTCGTGTACCAGATCGTGAACGAGCTCACGCAGCGGGGGCTCGGGCAATCCACGTGCGTCGGGATGGGGGGCGATCCGGTCAACGGGATCGACCATATCGGCTCGCTGGCGCTGTTCGAAGACGACCCCGAGACCGATCTGATCGTGATGGTCGGCGAGATCGGCGGCGATGCGGAAGAACGCGCTGCCGCCTACATCTCCGAACACGTGACGAAACCGGTCGTCGGCTACATCGCCGGGTTCACGGCCCCGGCCGGCAAGCGGATGGGGCACGCCGGTGCGATCGTCACCGGGTCGTCGGGAACGGCGCAGGCCAAGGCCGAGGCGCTCGAGGGGTCGGGCGTGCGGGTCGGGCGGACACCCACCGAGGTCGCCGAGCTCGTGGCGTCGACGACGGGGTGAAGCCGGCCGCCGTCCCGCGATGGATGCGGACGGCGCTGGTCCGTGGCGCGCTCGCGTTCGCCGCGGTGACCCTCGTGGGCCAGGCGGTCGCGCTCGCGGTGTGGATCGGCGGTGGGCCCGGTTCGCTCGGCACCACACCCAGGATCGGCTGGCTCTACACGTGTTCCTTCCTGGCCGTGCCGCTCGACCTCCTCACCCGCGCGAGCGGGGCCCAGGCGGCGCCGCTGTCGGGGGGCGTGGCCGTCACCCTGCTCACCGGAACGGCGGTGCTGGTGTGGGCGGCGTGGGATTCGGGCCGGCGGGCCGCCCGCGTCGCGGGGGAAGGGTGGGTACGGGTGGTCGCCGGGGCGTCGGTCGGTCCCGTCGTCGGCGTCCTGACCCTGGCGGGCTGCGTCGTGGTCGGGCACCTGATCGGGATCTCGGTCTCCTTGCCGCGGAACCCGGTCATCAACGACGTGCAGGTCCAGCCCGAGCTCCTGGCTGCGTTCGTGTGGCCGACCCTGCTCGCCGGCCTCGCGGGCGCGGCGGGCGGGCTCTCGGCGACCTCGCCTCGCGGTGGGGACGGGCGAGCTCTCCTGCGTGTCGCCGTGGAGGCGGGAACGAAGATGCTTCTGATCGCGATGCTCGGCGCCCTTGGCTTCGCGCTGCTGATCGCGGCGACCCGTCCGGACGCGACGGCTGCGTACGTTCGGACGGTGACCGGCTCGTCGGGGGCGGTGACGGCGGCCGCGGTGGGTCATCACGTGCTCGCGCTTCCGAACCAGTCGGTCTGGCTGCTCGCCGTCGCCACGGGTGGCTGCGACGAGATCGTCTCGGCCCGCGTGAACATCGACGCGGTGTGCCTGGACACGCTCCCCGAGGAGATCTCCCTCGATCTGCTCACGCCGGGAACCGGGAGCTCGCCGGCCACCCGGGGCGCGCCGTGGGAGTTCCTGCTGCTGCCGCTCGTGCCGCTGGCGGCCACGGTCGCGGGCGGGGTGCACGCCGCACGCGCGAGTTCCGCGCGCTGGCCGCCGGCCGTGCCGGGAGCGGCGGCGGGCGTGGTCTTCGGGCTCACGCTCGGCGTCGCGTCGCTGCTGAGCGGCGTGACCCTGTCCGGAGCGCTGCTCGCCGGCGTGGACGGATCGGTCCGCTACGGGCCGGACCCGTGGATCGCCTCGATCCTCGGGCTCGCGTGGGGTCTCGTCGGAGGCGGGGCCGGATCCTGGCTCGCCGCGCGGTACCGACCGCAGCGTTGAACGGCCGCTCGCGACCTCACCCGCCGATCCCGACCTCCACGCTGTTCGGCTCCCACGCGACGAACTCCTGCCAGGCTTGGCGCCATCCGGCGTCGGTGCGCGGGTAGCGGCGCACCGGCTCGGAGAGCTGGTTGCGGTCCCAGATCCCGAAGAAGTCGCCCCCGTAGCCGAGTAGGTAGCGCTGCCCGGAGTGGGTGTACTGGGTGGCGGCCGATCCACTCGTCTGGGACACGCCCGCCGACTGGATCGGCGCCGTCGCCCCTCCGGCGGGACCTCCGCCCGCGTTCCCCACGATTGCGGCGGGGTCGGTCGTCGTGGCGGGCTGTGCGGTGCCGGTCGTCGGGGTGGCCTGGGTCTGCTCGACGGCGACGTTCCCGGGTTCGAGAGCGGCGTACCGCTGCCAGGCCTGCCGCCAGCCGTCGTCGGTCCGGGGGAACCGTTCGGCCGGGGTATCCGGTGTCTGCCGGTCCCAGATCCCGAAGTGGTCGTCTCCGTAGCCGAGCACGTAGCGCTGTCCGGTGTGGGTGTAGGTGATCGTCGCGCCGGGTCCCTCGGCGGGTGAGGCCGCGGCCGTGCCGGCGCTCTTGACGCCCCACATCTCATCGCCGGTGCCCGCGCCGGTCACGCCGGTCGCGGTCGCCCCGGTTGCCCCGGAGGTCGAGGCGCTGGGGGTCACCGGACTCTGCGTCGTGGGGCTGTCACCCGGTTGCGCCGCCGGCTCGGTGGATGTGGCGTCCGACGTCGAGGTCGGTGTGGTGGTCCCCCACGAGGTTCCCGATGGCGCCGCGGCTCCCCGGCCCGTTGCGGCGGGGGGTGCGGTCGCAGGGCCGCCGCCGGCGGCGGGCGCGGTTCCCTTCCCCTGGGGGAACGGGGCCGACAGATCGCTGTGGCAGTAGCGGCACAGGATCGCCTCGTCCTGGATCTCCTCTGCGCAGTACGGACACTTCTTCACGGTCGGGTCCCTTCCGTCGCGGTGCGGTTTCCGTGCATGAGGCTACCCCAGGCGGGGCCGCCGAGGCGCGCCGGCACGGCGACGCGCCGCGATCGCCGCCCCGAGCGCGATGACCCCGGCCGCCAGCGCGACGAGGTGGCCGAGCCAGGGTCGAGCGAACGCCGGAGGTCGCACCAGGGCGAGCACCGAGGCCGCCACCCCCGTCGCCGCGAGGACGAGCAACGCCTCCGCGATCCGGGCCGACGCGATGCGTCCCGGGCGGGAGCGGTCCACGACCCACACGAGGGCTCCGAGCGCGAAGGCGATCGCC
This sequence comes from Actinomycetota bacterium, assembly GCA_040881665.1. Taxonomy (NCBI): domain Bacteria; kingdom Bacillati; phylum Actinomycetota; species Actinomycetota bacterium. Next base: position 305,991 of record JBBECT010000007.1, on the reverse strand, counting down.
GCGACGCCCGCCCAGGTGGGGTTCCAGGCCCCGAAGATCCCCGATCCTCGGCCGAACCGGGTCCAAGGAAGGAACGTCGCTAGCGTGGCCACGCCGAGCGCGATGCCCGCGAGGCGCAGGGCCGGGTCCGAGGGTGGGCGAGGTGCCGGGGACTCGGTCCGTGCGTCGGCGACGTCCGCGGGCAGGCACTCCGCACCGTAGACCAGCCCTCGGACGGGGGTGGCGCAGGCGATACAGAGGGCTCGGCCGCATCCGTCGCAGGACGCGACCGACTGCGTTCCCGGATGCTCGCTGCAGCGATCGGTCCGGCCGGCGGTGACCCGGTTCTCGGTCGGCATGGTGCTCATCGTACGGGGCGTCCGGTCGTGCGTGCCGGCGTGGCGTTGACGCCCTCTCACTCGCCCGCCTAGCGTGCGCTGCGTGGACGAACCGAAGATCGCGGTCCTCGCCTCCGGGAACGGGACGAACCTCCAGGCCGTGCTCGACGACCCCGTGGTCGGTGCGTGGGTCGTGCTGGTCGTCTCCGACCGCCCCGACGCTCGGGCGCTCCGGCGGGCCGCCGATCGGGGGGTGGAGGCGGTGCACGTGGATCCCGAGGCGCATCCGGGGATCGACGCGTACGCCGCGGCCCTGGTCGAGGTCCTGCGCGAGCGGGAGATCGGTTTCGTGGCGCTCGCGGGATTCATGCGGGTCCTGGGACCCGAGGCCGTCGAGGCGTACGCGGGACGGATCCTCAACGTGCATCCGTCGTTGCTCCCGGCCTTCCCCGGTGCGGACTCGGTCGCCGATGCGCTCGCGTGGGGCGTGAAGATCACCGGCGTCACGGTGCACCTGGTCGACGAGCAGGTCGATCACGGTCCGATCGTGGCGCAGGAGGCGATCGTGGTGCGCGGCGACGACGTCTGGTCCACCCTCGAGGAACGCGTTCACGAGGTCGAGCATCGGTTGCTCCCCGCCGCGCTCCGCGCGCTCGTGGAGGGGCGGATCGACGTGGACGACCGCCTCGTCCGGGTCGCGGAGCCGTCGACGGGGGCGGGGACGTGAACGACATCGTGCAGGTCCGGCGCGCCCTCGTCGCCGTCGCCGACAAGGCCGGGCTCGAGCGGCTCGGGCCGGCGCTCGCGGAGCTCGGCATCGAGATCGTCTCCTCCGGCGGAACCGCGGAGGCCCTGCGCGGGCTCGGCGTGCCCGTGACACCCGTACCGGAGGTGACCGGGTTCCCCGAGATGCTGTCGGGGCGCGTGAAGACGCTACATCCGAACATCCACGGGGCGATCCTCGCCGACCGTCGCAGCGACGAGCACCTCCGCCAGCTCGAGGAGCACACGATCGCGCCGATCGATCTCGTCGTCGTGAACCTCTATCCGTTCCGCGAGACGGTCGCGTCGGGCGGCGAACCGGACGAGGTCGTGGAGAACATCGATATCGGTGGTCCGGCGATGGTGCGCGCCGCCGCCAAGAACTTCGAGTCGGTCGGCGTCGTGGTCGATCCCGCTCGCTACGACGGGCTGATCGACGGGCTCCGTCGCGAGGGCGGACTCGGCCGGGCGGCCCGCCGGGGCCTCGCGGCCGAGGCCTTCGCGTATACGGCGGCCTACGACGTTGCGGTCGCGGCGTGGTTCGCACGGCAGCACTCCGGGGACGGGCCGCCCGAGTCGCTGGCGCTCGCGTTCACCTCGGTCGGCCGGCTGCGGTACGGGGAGAACCCGCACCAGCGCGCCGCGCTCTACGCGGAGGTCGCCGGAGCCGGCCCGCTCGGCGGGGCGGAGGTGCTCGGGGGAAAGGAGATGTCCTTCAACAACTGGCTGGACGCCGAGTCGGCGGCCGGGCTCGTCGCGGAGCTGCCTGCGCCGGCGTGCGTGATCGTCAAGCACAACAACCCGTGCGGCGCGGCGACCGGGATCTCGGCCGCCGACGCCTACACGAAGGCGTTCGCCTGCGACACGGTCTCCGCCTTCGGGGGGATCGTCGCCTTCAACGTCGACGCGGACGCCGATGCGGCGGCGGCGATGCGCGAGGTATTCACCGAGGTCGTGATCGCCCCGGGCATCGACGTCACGGCGTTCACCGAGCGCGGGAACCTGCGTCTGCTCCGCGCGCCGATCGCCGAGCCGGGCGACCTCGAGGTCCGGCCGATCCGTGGCGGTGCGCTCGTCCAGGACCGGGACCGGATCGACGAGGTCCGCGAGCGGATGCAGATCGTCTCCTCGCGCGCCCCGACCGAGCGGGAGTGGGACGACCTGTTGTTCGCTTGGGCTGTCGCCGCGCGGGTGAAGTCGAACGCGATCGTGTTCGCCAGGGACGGTGCGACGGTCGGGATCGGCGCGGGGCAGATGTCGCGCTTGGACGCGGCGTGGATCGCGGCGCGGAAGGCGGGCGAGCGCGCGGCCGGCGCGTCGATGGCGAGCGACGCGTTCTTCCCGTTCCCGGACGCGCTCGAAGTGGGCGCCGAGGCAGGCATCACGGCCGTGATCCACCCGGGTGGCTCGGTCCGGGACGAGGAGGTCCTCGCGGAGGCCGATCGGCGGGACATCGCCGTGGTCGTGACGGGTCGCCGACACTTCCGCCACTGAGGTCGGACGGCCCTGGTCAAGCTCCGGGTCCAGCTTGGTCGCGGACGGCGCCTCCCGGTAGGATTCCGCCCCGATGAGCGCCACGATCCTCGACGGGAAAGCCGTCGCCGCACAGATCAGGTCCGAGGTCGCCGAACGCGTTCGTGAGCTGTCCGATCGTGGGGTCGTGCCGGGGCTCGCCGCGGTGCTCGTGGGCGACGACCAGGCCTCGCGGATCTACGTCGGCGCGAAGCACAAGGCCTGTGCGGACGTCGGCATCCGTTCCGAACAGGTCGACCTGCCGGCGTTCGTCACCGAGGCGGAGTTGCTCGCCACGATCCGTAGGCTCAACCGAGATCCGGAGATCCACGGCATCATCGTTCAGCTTCCGGTTCCGCAGCATGTCAACGAGCTGCAGATCCAGCAGACGGTGCTCCCCGAGAAGGATGTCGACGGGCTGCATCCGACGAACGTCGGCCTGATGGTACGAGGCGAGCCCGCGTTCCCGCCCGCCACGCCCTACGGCATCGTGGAGCTGCTGCTGCGCTCGGGTGTTCCGCTCGAGGGCGCCGAGGTCGTCGTCATCGGGTTCGGAGAGCTCGTGGGCGCGCCGCTGTCGATCATGCTCTCCCAGGACTCGATCCGTGGGAACGCCACCGTCACGACGACCCACATCAAGACCCGCGATCTTGCCGCGCACACGCGCCGCGCCGACATCCTGGTCGCCGCTGCGGGCGTTCCCGAGATGATCACCGGCGACATGGTCAAGAGCGGCGCCACGGTGATCGATGTTGGGGTCCATCGGACCGAGGCCGGCATCGTCGGCGACGTCCTGTTTGCGGAGGCGGCCGAGGTCGCCGGTCACATCACACCCGTGCCGGGCGGGGTCGGGCCGATGACGGTCGCGATGCTGCTCGTGAACACCGTCACGGCGGCGGAGGCGGCTACCTTCCGCGCGTGAGCGCGACGCAGCCCGTGACCGCTCGCCCCCATCTCCGCGACCTCCCGTCCCATCTGGCGCAGGTGCTCGCCGCGGGGCGGTTCGCCGTGACGGCCGAGGCCGTCCCGCCGCGTTCGGGTGACGGCGCCGCGATGCAGCGTCAGGCCCGGGCGCTCGTCGGTTACGCGGACGCCGTGAACGTGACGGACAATCCCCGCGCCTCCGCGCACATGAGCGCGGTCGCCGGAGCGGCGTTCCTCGCGCGCAGCGGGATCGAGCCGCTGGTGCAGATGACCACACGCGATCGGAACCGGCTCGCACTGTCGGCCGACCTGCTGTCGGCATGGGCGCTCGGGGCGCGGGGGCTGCTCGTCCTCTCCGGCGACCGGCTGCGTGCCGGCGACCACCCGGACGCCGTTGCGGTGTCGGACCTGACGGTCCTCGAGCTCGTCGGGCTCGCTCGGCGGCTCCGGGACGAGGGAACGTTGCTCAGCGGTGTCGAGGTCACGGAGGCTCCGCGGTTCCTGATCGCCGTCGCGGACGCGCCGCTCGTCGAGGGATACGACCCTGCCCGGCTCGAGCAGAAGCTCGATGCGGGGGCCGACCTCGTGCAGACCCAGATCGCCTACGACCTCGAGGCGCTCCGATCCTGGGCCGAGGTGATGCGGTCTCGGGGCGTGTTCGAGCGGGCCGCCGTGCTGATCGGCGTGACGCCGCTGAAGAGCGCCAAGATCGCCCGGTTCATGGACGAGAAGCTCTACGGCGTCTCGGTCCCGCGAGCGATGATCGACGAGCTCGAGGCGGCCGGGGAGGATGCACCCCAGGTCGGCGTGCGGCACGCGGTCGACCTCGTCGGGCAGATCCGGTCGATCGAGGGCATCGCGGGTGTGCATCTGATGGGCGTCGGCGCGCAGGACGTCGTCCGCAGCGTCGTCGAAGGCGCGGGCCTGTTCCCGCGTCCCGGTCGGTAGGCGTCCGGGCTAGGAGCGCAGCTCGATCGGCACGTACGTGCGATCGCGCGGACCGACGTACTCCGAACCCGGGCGGATCACCTTGTTGTCCGCGTACTGCTCGCGGACGTGCGCGGTCCAGCCGGCGGTGCGGGCGAGCGCGAAGATCGGGGTCATGAGGTCGGTCGGGATCCCGAGCGCGTTGTAGACGACGGCGGCGTAGAAGTCGACGTTGGGGTAGAGACCTCGCTCGTCCAGGGTGACGCGCTCGATCGCCTCGGCGGTCTCGAACAGGTGTGTGGTGCCGGCCCGCTCGGCCGTCTGCCGCGCGAGATCGCGCAGGACCGTGGCGCGTGGATCGAGCGTCGTGTACACGGCGTGGCCGAAGCCCATGATCTTCTGCTTGCGCGAGAGGCGATCCTTGATGTAGGCCTCGGCGTTCGCGGCCTCGCCGACCTCCTCGAGCATCTTCATGGCCTCTTCGTTCGCCCCGCCGTGCAAGGGACCCTTGAGCGCACCGATCGCGCCGGTCATCGCCGAGTGCAGGTCCGACAGGGTCGAAGCGATGATGCGCGCGGTGAACGTCGAGGCGTTCATCGTGTGGTCGGCGTAGAGGATGAACGTGGTGTCGAGCGCGTGGGCGGCGTCCGGATCGGGCTCCTCGCCGAGCAACATCGTGAGGAAGTTGGCTGCGTGCCCGAGCTTCGGGTTCGGAGGGATCAGCTCGTCGCCGCTGCGCGCGCGGTGGTACATCGCGATGAACGAGGGCATCAGCGCGACGAGCCGCAGCGCCTTGCGGAGGTTCGCCTCCTCGGAGAAGTCCCAGCCGTCGGGATCGTAGGTCGAGGCCGACGACACGCTCGTGCGGAGCATCGACATCGGCGAGGTCTGCTGGGCCAGCGTCGGCATCAGCTCGGTCTGGAAGTGCGAGGGTTCGCGTTCGTCGATCAGGAAGGTGTTCAGGGTCTCGAGCTGGGCCTCGTTCGGGAGCTCGAGGTGGTGGAGCAGGTACACGACTTCCTCGAAGGTGGCGTGCTCGGCAAGATCGGCGATCTCGTACCCGACGTACCAGAGCCTGCCCTCGGCACCGTCGATGTCGGAGATCCGCGTCTGCGCGGCGACGACCTCGCGAAGTCCCTTCTCGGCCACGTGACGAACCCCTCTTCGTCCAGGAGTTTGAACGGTCATTCAAACTCTAGCAGGCGTGTCGTGCGCGGTCGACCCGCCGTGCTGTCGTGCTCCGGGGCGCGTCGGCGCCCACTCTGGCAGGATGTGCGCCGCGTCGTCCTGAGCGGTCGGCGACCGCCGGTCGCGCCATTATCCATGCATCGGCACGAGCGGAAGGCACCGTGAGCTACGACATCACCCTGGTCCCCGGCGACGGCACGGGTCCCGTGCTCACCGCGTGCGCCCGCCGAGTGCTCGAGGCGGCGGGCGTGCCGATCTCGTGGGACGTCCAGGACGCAGGACAGGGGACCTTCGAGCGCACCGGCGACCCGCTGCCCGAGCGAGTCCTGGCGTCGATACGAGCGAACGGCGTCGCGTTGAAAGGTCCGCTGTCGACGCCCGTCGAGGCGCCGTACCCGAACGTGAACCTCACGCTACGTCAGGAACTCGACCTGTACGCCGGCGTGCGCCCGTGCCGGTCGTTCCCCGGCGTTCCCAGCGCCTACGAGGATGTCGACGTGATCGTGATCCGGGAGATGACCGAGGGGATGTACACGGGGATCGAGTTCGAGGAGGGAACGGTCGCGACGAAGGAGCTGATCGGCTTCATCGAGGAGGAGACGGGCCGGCGTATCCGCGACCGCTCCGGCATCTCGATCAAGGACATCTCCGTGCACGGGACCGAGCGGATCGTCCGGTTCGCGATGCGCTACGCGATCGACCACGCGCGTTCGAAGGTCACGGCGTCCCACAAGGCGAACATCATGAAGTTCTCGGACGGCTTGTTCCTCGAGACCGCACGACGCGTCGCGTCCGAGGAGTTCGGGCAGGTCCCGTTCGAGGACCGGATCATCGACGCGTGCTGTATGCAGCTCGTGAGCACCCCCGAGCGCTTCGACGTCCTCGTGCTTCCGAACATGTACGGGGACCTCGTGGCCGACCTCTGCGCCGGGTTGACCGGAGGGCTCGGGCTGGCTCCCGGTGGCACGCACGGGGACGGGGTGGCCGTGTTCGAGGCGGTCCACGGCACCGGTCCCCGGATCAAGGACCCGGATCGTGCGAACCCCAGCGCGTTGATCCTGTCCGCAACGTTGCTGCTGCACCACATCGGGGAGCCCGAGGCCGCCGACCGGGTCGAGCGCTCCGTCGCGGCGGTCCTGGCCGAGGGGCGCAGCGTGACCTACGACGTGAAGCCCTCGCGGAACGACCCCACCGCGGTGACGGCGGCCGAGATGACCGAGGCGGTGATCGCGTCCCTCTAGGCAGGGCGCTCGCCCGGCCTGTCGGTAGGATTGATCGCTGTTCAACCCGGCAATCGAGGAGCGATCGCGCATGAAGGTCACCGTCGTCGGCAGCGGCTTCGTGGGTCAGACCACGGCCCTGCGCATCGTGGAGAAGGCTCTGGCAGAGGTCTGCCTGATCGACATCGTCGAGGGACTGCCCCAGGGTCTGGCGCTCGACATCAAGGAATCGGCCGCCGTCGAACGCTTCGAGCCGAACATCACCGGCACGAACGACTACGCGGACACGGTCGGGTCCGACGTCGTCGTGATCACCGCGGGGTTCCCGCGTCAGCCCGGGATGAGCCGGATGGACCTGCTCGGGAAGAACGCCGCCATCATGCGCAGCGTCGTATCGCAGGTCGTCCCCGGATCGCCCGACGCGATCGTGATCGTCGTGTCCAACCCGCTCGACGAGATGACCTTCCTCGCCGCGCAGGAATCCGGATTCCCGAAGGAACGGGTCGTCGGGATGGCCGGCGTCCTCGACTCCGCCCGCTTGCGCTACTTCATCGCCTCCGAGCTCGGGGTCTCCCCGCTGTCGGTCGAGGCGATGACGCTCGGCTCGCACGGAGACGCGATGGTCGCGCTTCCACGGCAGGCGACCGTCGACGGCAAGCCCTTGCCCGAGCTCGTCGACGAGGCCACGCTCGAGCGGCTGTTCCAGCGCACCCGTGACGGCGGCGCCGAGATCGTCGCCCTGTTGAAGAAGGGGAGTGCGTACTACGCCCCGAGCGCCTCGGTCGTCGCGATGGTACGTGCGATCGCCGAGGACTCGGACGAGGTGCTGCCGATCTGCGCTTGGGCGACCGGCCAGTACGGCATCACCGATGTGTACGTCGGTCTGCCCGCCAAACTCGGCCCCGGTGGTCTGAAGGAGGTCGTGGAGCTCGACCTGAACGAGGACGAGCTGACCAAGCTCCGCGAGGCAGCCGAAGGCATCCGCACCAAGTGCGAGGACCTCGCGAAGCTCTAGCCAGGTCCGCGCGCGACCGCGAGCGGTTCGTCGACCAGCACCGAACCGTCGGGTCGCCGGAACACCGTTCGTCCCTCCACCAGCTCCAGAGCGAATCGCGTGTGCACCAGCCGATGGTGACGCCGGCACAACAGCAACAGGTTGTCGATCGCGGTCGAGCCGCCGTCGGCCCAGTGCTTGATGTGGTGCGCGTCACACCACCGGTGCGGTCGGTCACACCCCGGGAAGCGGCATGCGCGATCGCGCGTGATTACCGCGCGGCGCATCGCAGTGGGCACGACCGGTGTGGCCCGTCCCACGTCCAGCGGCTGGGAAGTGCCGGACAGCACCACGCGGGTGACCGAGGCATCACAGGCAAGGGCGCGCACCGTGGATGCGCCCACGGAACCCACGTGGTCGAGCTGACCGACCACCGAGCTCCCCGACAATGCGGCGGCATCGACCGTCAGGGTCATGTGTGGGCGCTCCCCAGCCACCTCGGGGCGGTCGGAGCGGTCCAGGTGCCTCCGACAGATCTCCCCGAGCGCGTCGGCGCGACGCTGGGCCGGGGTGCGCCGATCGTGCGCCCCGGTCCGTGACTCGGCGTCCAGCACCGAGGCCAGCGCGGTGAGCAGACTTTCCCCCGTCTCGGGGTCCAGGTCACCGTCCACGCGCACCATCCCGGCCAGAGTGACCGACGCGTGCAGCCGCCGTCGCGTGAGGGCTCTGTCCCGCGCCTCGGGTATCCGTTCGGCCTGTACCCGTTCGCGCCACAGGGCCACCACCCGGGCCAGCTCTGCCAGCGGATGGGTCCGCGCGGCCTGCACCAACAGCTCCTCGGACGTCGTGAAGGCCTCCGGATCGTCGAGGTGGGCCCGCACGAGCACCTTCGCGGCGCTCATCGCAACCTGGCCGTCGTCCACGGCGCGAGCGGTCACCGGCATCGCGGCGAACGCGCGCCCGAGGCCCACGGCTGTGCGAGCGGCGCTGACCGAGGTCCCGCAGCGTGCCGCGTGCCAGGACGCGCTCGACAGATGCCCCTCGCGCTCGCAGATCCCGCGACGCTCGAGGTCGACAGGCTTCGCGCCACCTCGGCCTCGAGCTGTTCGTGGGCGCGGTGCAGCTCGGCGAACCGCTCCTCTACCACAGCATCGGACAGCTCGGCGAGCACCTCGGCCCGCAGCGTGGTAACCACCGATCCCAGTTCGCCCATCGTCTCCTACCTCCCGAACGTACGTTCGATAGGGTAGTCCGAGGGTCCGACACGCTCGTGTGGGTAAACCAGCTGGGACGCAAGGTGTGACGCACATCACGTCGTCGAGGCTAGCGTGTCGGCGGCATTCCGGACGTCGCCTCAGCACCGCCCTCGGGCGACGATCCGTGCTGATCCTGTTCTCGCGTCGCTGGCAGCGGAGCGTTGGATGCCCACACGAGACCGAGCACGCCACCGGCAACCGCCAACGCACCGCCCGCGACCGTCAGCCACAGACCGGGCTCGACCGTGACGGTCGTGACGGCGACCTCCTGCAACCGTTCGACAACCTGATCGACGGGAAGCCCCGTCTGATCGGCGATCGGCTGCGCGGCGTCCTCCAGCGCTTGATTCACCCCGTCATCGAGTCTCGTGTCGGGGGCGAGGCCGGACCAGAGCGCGAGGCCTCCCCCCACGAGACCGAGGATGATGATGGCGATCGCCCACGCGCGCCGGCCCCGATGGGTCAGCGCCTGGCGCATCGCCGGGATCCCGAGCAGGGCGAGGATAGCCGCCCCGAGCGCGATCTTGCCGGCGAGAACGTCGATCCCCGGAACGGGCTCGGCCGGGAAAGCTCCCCCCACCGAGCCGATCTCCACCGAGGCCCACGACAGGATCGCGCCGACGCCCAGCAGGGTGCCACCGAGGATCGTGACGAGGAACCCCCACAACCGCAGGGGGCTCGGGCGGGGACGCAACCCCTCTCCGGGAAGCGGTTGCTCGGCGGATGCGACGTCCGGATCACTCATCGGCGTCATCGTCGCATCGGGGCGCGCCCGGTCCAAGCACCCCTAGCTGAGTCCCGCCATCCCCAGGGCGCCGGCGATCGTCTCGGCCACCTCTATCGTGCTGGCGGTCCCGCCGAGGTCGGGCGTCCGGACCCGGCCTTCACCCAGGACGTGGTCGACCGCGCGCTCGACGTTGGTGGCGGCGGTCATCTCGCCGAGGTGGCGCAGGAGCATCGCTCCCGACAGGATCATCGCGATCGGGTTCGCCAGCCCTCGTCCGGCGATGTCGGGGGCACTGCCGTGGACCGCCTCGAACACCGCGTACTCCCAGCCGAGGTTACCCCCAGGCGCGAGGCCGAGGCCGCCGACGAGTCCGGCGCAGAGGTCCGACAGGATGTCTCCGTACAGGTTCGGCAGCAGCAGGACATCAAGATCCTGAGGCCGGCGAGTGAGTCGCATCGACAAGGCATCGATCTGCGCCTCGCGGTACTCCACGTCGTAGTGGTTCGCTGCCTCCTCGCGCGCGGTCTCGAGGAACAGCCCGTCGGAGAATCGCATGATGTTGGCCTTGTGCCCCACCGTCACGAGGTGGCGTGCGTTCCAACGGGCATAGTCGAACGCGAAGTAGACGATCCGCTGGGTTCCGGCGACCGAGATCGGCTTCACCGTGACCCCCGCGTCCTCGGGGATGTCGCCGTGGCCCGCCGGCGCCAGCGCGGCCACCCGCTCGCGCAGCCGTTCGAGCGATGCGGTGCCCCGTTCGAACTCGATCCCTTGATAGAGGTCCTCGGTGTTCTCGCGGATCACCACCAGGTCGACACCGGGATGGCGGGTGGGAACGCCGGGCAGGCTCCGTGAGGGCCGGACGGCGGCGAACAGATCGAGCTCCTGGCGCAGGGCCACGTTCACGCTGCGGAACCCCGTTCCCACCGGCGTCGTGATGGGTCCCTTCAGGGCGAGGCGGGTGTCCTTGATCGCATCGAGCGTCGCATCGGGAAGGGTGGTGCCGTGTTCCTCCAACGCGCCGGCGCCGGCCGCGGCCGGGCTCCAGTCGATACCGACGTTGGTCGCCTCGAGGACGAGCTGGGTGGCGGCCGAGACCTCCGGACCGATCCCGTCGCCGGGGAGCAACGTCACCCGATGCGCCATCGCGTCCTCGTCTCGGAACCGCACGTCGTCGCGGCGCCGGGTCGCCTGCCGGGGAACCGATGGGATATCGTGCGCATGTGGAAGCGCATCCTAGCGGAGCGGTCCGGCGCGGCCGGGCGAGGCGAGGCTTCGGACGCGGGGCCTTGGTGCTCGCCGCGGCGACCCTAGCGATCGCAACGCTCCCGGGAACGGCCACGGGCGGTGCCGCCGCGGTCGGGGTCGACGACGACTTCTTCGACCCCGACGAGAGCGCGTACCACAGTCCCGCACCGTTCCCCTGGAACTGGCAGGACACGGAGAACGCCCACACCGTTCGGCAGAACAAGATGCTGTTTTCCTCGGGCGCACCGCGAACCGGGAACCATCAGTTCGTCGTGCGGGCGAGCTCGGGCACGTTCCCCTACTACTGCTCGGTGCACGGGAGCCCGGGAGGCGGGATGCGCGGCCGGATCCGGGTGGGGATCCGGATCGAGGAGATCGACGAGGAACGCTTCCGCGTCCGATGGGCGTTCTCCGACAGCGAGACGGGAAACGTGTACGACGTGCGCTACCGGGTGGGGAGCGGGAAGTGGAAGAACTGGAAGGTCGACACGAAGCAGCGTGCAGTGATCTTCGGTCGCAACGATCAGCCGGTGGCGGTCGATCCGGCCACGACCTACCGCTTCCGTGCTCGCTCACAGGCCAAGGCCTCGACGCCGAAGCAGGTCAGTGGTTGGTCGCCGGTGAGGGAGAGGCTGGCCGCTCTCCCTCCCTAGGGGTCGAACCCGCCGATCAGAAACGTTCGAACAGGATCGAGCGCTTGACCTCTTGGATCGCCTGCGTGACCTGGATCCCGCGGGGGCAGGCGTCCGTGCAGTTGAACGTGGTCCGGCAGCGGAACACCCCCGTCTTCTCCGACAGGACCTTCATCCGTTCCTCCGCGGCCTCGTCCCGGCTGTCGTAGATGAACCGGTGCGCGTTCACGATCGCCGCAGGGCCGATGTACTCTTCGTCGCCCCAGAAGATCGGGCAGCTCGTCGTGCACGCCGCGCAGAGGATGCACTTAGTCGTGTCGTCGAAGCGGGCACGCTCCTCGGGGGACTGCAGCCGCTCGGTGTCGGGCTCGCCCGAGTCATTCACCAGGTAGGGCAAGACGGTCTTGTAGCCGTTGAAGAACGGCTCCATGTCCACGATCAGGTCCTTCAGGACCTGCATCCCGCGGATCGGCTCGATCGTGACCTTCGGCGCGACGTCCTGGACGAGCACCTTGCACGCGAGCGCGTTCTTGCCGTTGATCAACATCGCGTCCGATCCGCAGATCCCGTGGCCGCACGATCGGCGCAGGGCGAGGGTGCCGTCGTGGTGCCACTTGATCTCGTGGAGCGCGTCGAGCAGCCGGTTGTTCGGCATCATCTCGATCTCGAACTCGTCCCACCACGACTCGTCGGAGACCTCCGGATTGAACCGCCGGATCCGCACGGTCAGCTTCGTCCGCGCGACCTCGCGCGCGGGCTCGGAGCGCGCAAGCACTTCGCCCAACCCCGGACCGCCGGTCGACACCTCGGTGGCCATCAGTACTTCCTCTCCATGGGCACGTACGGTCCCATCTTCACGGGCTTGTACTCCAGCCGGATGCTGCCGTCGTCCTGCTTCGTTGCGAGCGTGTGCTTCAGCCAGTTCGCGTCGTCGCGCAGGGGATGGTCTTCCCGGTAGTGTCCGCCGCGGCTCTCGTCGCGGGCGAGGGCGCTCGCCACGAGCGCCTCGGCGCAGTCGAGCAGGTAGCCGACCTCGACGGTCTCCATCAGATCGGTGTTGTAGATCGCTCCCTTGTCGTCGATCGCGACGCGGTCGTACCGCTCACGGAGCCCCTTCAGCAGGTCCTGCATCTTCCGCAGGCCGTCCTCGGAGCGGACCACGAACGCGAGATCGAACATCTCGTCCTGCAGCTCGGTCCGGATGTCGGCGGCGTTGTCGCCCTCGCTCCGCGTCAGGATGCCGTCGAGCAGGTCGAGCGTGCGCTCGGCCGGTCGCTCGGGAATCTCGGGGAGCTCGTTCCCGGCGGCGAACCTCGCCATGTCGCGGCCGCCACGCTTGCCGAACACCACGATGTCGAGCAGGGAGTTCGTTCCCAGCCGGTTGGCGCCGTGCACGCTCACGCACGCGCACTCTCCGGCGGCGTAGAGGCCGGGCACGGGGGTCTCGTCCTCGCCGACCACCACGCGGCCGTCGACGTCGGTCGGGATCCCGCCCATCGCGTAGTGGGCCGTCGGTTGGATCGGCACGGGCTCCCGGGTCGGTTCGACCTTCAGATAGACGCGGGCGAACTCGGTGACGTCGGGCAGCTTCTCCTCGATCACCTCGGGGGAGAGGTGGCGCACGTCCAGGTACACGGCGTCGCGCTTCGGGCCGACACCGCGGCCCTCCTTGATCTCCTGGTAGATCGCCCGCGAGACCATGTCGCGGGGAGCGAGGTCCTTCACGGTAGGGGCGTAGCGCTCCATGAACCGCTCGTCCTCGCCGTTGAGGAGGATGCCGCCTTCGCCCCGTACGGCCTCGGAGAGCAGGATCCCCATCGAGTACACGCCGGTCGGGTGGAACTGGAAGAACTCCATGTCCTCCAGCGGGAGTCCACGCCGGAACACCACGCCGGGCCCGTCGCCGGTGAGCGCGTGCGCGTTCGAGCTGATCTTGAACATCCGGCCGTAGCCGCCGGTCGCGAACAGCACCGACTTCGACCGGAAGACGTGCAGCTCCCCGGTCGCGAGCTCGTAGGCGACCACACCCGCCGTTGCGCCGTCGTCGGTGCGCAGCAGATCGAGCACGTAGAACTCGTTGAAGAAGCGGACGTCGCGCTTGACGCACTGCTGGTAGAGGGTCTGCAGGATCATGTGCCCGGTTCGGTCCGCCGCGTAGCAGGCACGCATCACGGGCGCCTCGCCGTGGTTGCGGGTGTGCCCGCCGAAGCGGCGCTGCGCGATCTTGCCCTCCGGCGTCCGGTTGAACGGCAGTCCCCAGTGTTCGAGCTCGTAGATCGCGTCGACGGCCTCCTGGGTCATGATCTGCGCGGCCGGTTGGTCGACGAGGTAGTCGCCGCCCTTGACGGTGTCGAACGCGTGCCACTCGGGGGAGTCTTCCTCCATGTTCGCCAGGGCCGCACACACGCCACCTTGGGCGGCTCCCGTGTGGGAGCGCGTCGGGTAGAGCTTCGAGATCACGGCGGTGCGCACGTTGCCCGACGCCTCGATCGCAGCACGGAGGCCAGCACCACCGGCGCCGACGATCACCGCGTCGTAGGTGTGTGTCGTCGTCACGAGCCGAAGACGGTGGCGGGGTCGAAGGTCAGAACGACGACGGTGCCGAGCAGGAACAGCGCGAAGCCGAGGACGTAGAAGAACATGTTCACGGCGAACCGCCACTGGGGCCACTTCACGTAGTCCTGGATGATCACGCGCAGCCCGTTGATCCCGTGGATCAAGGCGAGCGTGAGCAGCATCCAGTCCCACACACGCCAGAACGGGGTCGACCAACGCTCGGCGACGAAACGGGAGTCGATCCGGTCGATGCCCTCCTCGAGCACGGTCATGATCAGCACGTGACCGACGGCGAGCAGCACGAGGAGGATCCCGGAGATCCGCATGAACAGCCACGACCACAGCTCGAAGCCCCCGACCGGCCGATCCCGGCCGGACATGTACCCGTGCGAGCTGCCGCCGCTCCCGCCCCCGCTGTCGGGTGAGCGAGGCGTCGGACGGACCTGTGTGGTGGCCATCAGTCGAACAACTCGATCGCTTGCTTGGTCATGATGTAGGCGATCGGCGCGAGCATGAGCACCACGATCGTCATCGTGCCCAAGAACAGCGGCCGTTCGTACCTGGCGGCCTTGGGCCAGAAGTCGATCGTGATGATCCGGAGCCCGTTGAACGCGTGGAAGATCACGAAGCCGACCAGACCCAGCTCGACCAGCCGGACCACGGGGTTGTGGTAGACGGAGGTCACGCGGTCGTAGGCCTCGGGACCCCACCCGATCATCGCCGTGTCGACGATGTGTGCGAACAAGAAGAAGATCAATCCGACACCGGTGATCCGGTGCGCGATCCACGCCCACTGGCCGGTGCGACCTCGGTACATCGTGCCGAGATCCGAGCCCTTCTTGCCTAGCCGCGTTGCCATCTCACCCTCAAGGGTAGCGCGTCGGGTTCGCTCCACAGGTGGCCGATCCGGTGCACGGCCGCGCGGAGTCTACCCCGAACCGGCCGAGACCGACCGCTGTTGAGGCGCGGGCTCGCGTCACGCCATGCGGAGTGCCACGAGCAGTCCGTCGCGTTCGGGGTCGATCACCGACAGGTAGCGTTCGTCTGCGGCCACGGCGGTGTTGTGACGGCGGATCGTGTCGGTGACCGGGTCGTCGGGTTCGGCTCCTGCGACCCGGCCGAACCACAGCACGTTGTCGCAGACGTACAGACCTCCGACGCGGATCCGGTCGCGGGCGGCGCGCCACGCGTCCGTGTAGCCGTGTTTGTCGATGTCGTCGTAGACCACGTCGAACTCGCCGTCGAGTCCCCCGAGCGTCTCGACCGCATCGCCGACGTGGAAGCGCACGGGTCCGTCGAGCCCGGCGCGGCCCAGGTAGTCGAGGGCTCTCCGTTCGTTCTCGGCGTCCCCGTCGGTGAGGTGCAGCTCGGCGGGCGCGTCGCCGCTCGCGAGCACCGCACGCGCGTGCCAGAAAGCGGAGTAGCCGAACCCGGAGCCGAGTTCGATGATCCGGCGGGCGCCGATCGCGCGGGCGAGCAGCTCGAGGGTTACCCCGACCGTCCGGCCCACGATCGGGAATCCCGCTTCGGCGGCGGCCGACTCCATCTCGAGGAGGACCGGGTCGTCGTGTCGATCGAGCAAGCTGCGCACGTACGCCGTGTTGGTGGGGTCGACGATGTCCATGGGCCAGGATGCTAGTCGCGGCAACCCCGGCGGCGCGAATCGTCCCGCCGGCTACGCGCCGGTCGTGGCGGCGGGTTCGGCCTGGGGCACGGGAGCGGTCCACCAGCCGTCGCGGTCGACGAGCTGGCGAACTCGCCATCGAGGATCGTGCTCGGGGAAGTCCGCCCGGAGGTGGCCGCCGCGGCTCTCCTCACGACGCAGGGCGGCTTGGGCCAGCAGCCACGCGACGAGGGTCGCCGAGCGGTTGCCCTCGCGGGCCCCGTTCGCGGGCAGCCGCGCGAGGCAGGCGCGCAGTCCGTCACCCGATCGCTCGACCCCGAGGAGTTCGTCGGCGAGCCCGCGCACCCGTTCGAGAGGCGCTCCGGCCGCGGGCGGGGCTCCCGCGAGCTGGCGCCGCTTCCCTGCGGCGGAGAACGCGGCGGCATCGTCGTCGGCCTCGGCCGCCCGTTCGCCGAAGACGAGCGCTTCGGCCAGCGAGTTGGATGCGAGCCGGTTCGCCCCGTGCACGCCCGTGCACGCGACCTCACCACACGCCAGGAGGCCGGGCACCGAGCTGCGTCCGTTCGTGTCGGTCCGAACGCCGCCGGTGAAGTAGTGCGGAGCCGGTGAAACGGGAACCGGCTCGGACGCCAGGTCGAGTCCCGCCGCTCGGCACGCCGCGACGGCGGTCGGGAACCGCCGGATCAGGTCGATCACCCGCGTGGCGTCCAGACGCACGGGCACCCCCTGATCGCGCGCGATGCGATGGATCGCGCGCGCCACGACGTCGCGCGGTGCCAGCGAGCCCCGGGGATCGAAGCGCTCGACGAATGGCTGCCCGTCGGCGTCGATCAGCACCGCGCCCTCGCCGCGGAGGGCTTCGGTGAGCAGGCGCGCCGGTTGTCCGCGGACGTCGAGCGCGGTCGGGTGGAACTGCACGAACTCGAGATCCGCGAGCACCGCGCCCGCGTCCCACGCCATCGCGATCCCGTCGCCGGTGGCCTGGTCCGGACCCGTCCGTCGTCCGAAGATGCCGCACGCACCACCGGTCGCCAGCACGACGCGGTCGGCGGCGAGCTCGGTCCCGTCCTCGAGCGTCACGCCGGCGGCGCGCCCGTGCTCCACGGCGATCGCGCTCGCCGACCCGGCGATCCGATCGACCCGTTCCTCCCCGTCGATCCGGTCGACCAGGAACCCCAGGAGCGCACGGCCGGATGCATCCCCGCCGGCGTGCAGCACGCGGCGCGCGGCGTGACCCCCCTCGAGTCCCGGGGAGCTTGCGTCGTCGAACCGCATCCCGAGCGCGGTGAGGGCCGCGATCACCCCGGGGGCGTCGCGCGCGAGGATGCCGACGGCCTCCGGGTCGCAGAGCCCGTCTCCGGCGCCGAGGGTGTCGGCGGCATGCTGGGCCGGAGAGTCGTCGGGTCCCACCGCCGAGGCGATCCCGCCCTGTGCCCAGTCGGTCGCGCTGCGCGACCGGTCGTGTGGAGCGATCACGTGCACGGGACCGCGCTCCGCGGAGCGAAGCGCGCACCACAGGCCTGCGGCGCCGGCTCCCACGACGATCGTCCGCACGGTTAGGACGGCACGGCGGTCTCGGCGTTCCCCGGCACAGGCGGACCGGCGGTCCGTCCGGAGGATGTCGCTCCCGGTCCCAGCTCGATCATCCGCGCAACCGCGCGCCGCGCTCGGACGGCGATGTCGGCAGGGACGTCGATCTCGTGGACACCGTCTCGCAGGGACACGAACAGGCGCTCCGGGGTGATCGTCTTCATGTACTTGCACACGGCCGTCTCGTCGACCGGCTCGAACACCTTGTCGGGGCTCTGCTTGTGCAGCTGGTGCAGGATGCCCGTCTCCGTCGCCACGAGGAACCGTGAGGCCGGCGAGTCCTTCGCCTCGGCGACCATCCCGCCCGTCGAAAGCACCTTCGTTCGATCGGCCGGCAGGTCGCCCTCCGACAGCTGCCACAGCACCTGGGTCGTGCAGCCGCACTCGGGATGCACGAGCAGCTCGGTGTCCGGCTGGGACGCGACCTTCTCGCGCAGGCCGCTCGGGTCGATCCCGGCGTGCACGTGACATTCGCCGGCCCAGATCTCGAGGTCGCGTCCCGTCTCGCGCTCGACGTGCGCGCCGAGGAACATGTCGGGCAGGAACAGGATCGTGCGGTCCTCGGGGATCGATCGCACCACGTCCGCGGCGTTCGAGGACGTGCAGCAGATGTCGGACTCGGCCTTGACGGCCGCCGTCGTGTTCACGTAGGCGACGACGACGGCCCCCGGATGCTCGGCCTTCCACGCGCGCAGCTGGTCGGCGGTGATCGTGTCGGAGAGGGAGCAGCCGGCGCCGAGGTCGGGGAGCAGCACCGTCTTGTCGGGCGACAGCAGCTTGGCGGTCTCGGCCATGAAGTGCACGCCGCAGAACACGATCGTCGACGCGTCGGTCCGGGCGGCCGTCCGGGAGAGCGCGAGGGAGTCGCCCACGAAGTCGGCGACGTCCTGGATCCAGGGCACCTGATAGTTGTGCGCGAGCACGACGGCGTTGCGCCGTTCCGCGAGTCGTCGGATCTGTTCGGCCCACGCCGCGTAGCCGCGTGCGATCACCGACGTCGCCTCGGGGTCGAGGGGCGCGTGGGGCGGCATCGCGGCGGGCTCAGCCATCGGCGGCGACCACCTCGAGGGACAGATCCAGCGAAGGAGCGGAATGCGTCAGGGCTCCGACGGACACGATGCGCGCCCCCGCGGCGACGAGCGCGCCGACCGAGTCGAGCGAGACCCCACCGGAGATCTCCAGCCGCCGTGGATCTCCGGTCCGTTCGACGCAGCGCCGGACGAGGTCCGGGGTCGGGTTGTCGAGCAGAATCCGCTCCGCGCCAGCCTTCAGGGCCTCGTCGAGCTCGTCGAGGGTCTCGACCTCGACCTCGACCGGCATGCCGCCGACCCCGGCTCGCTCGACCGCCGCAACGATGCTGCCGACGACGCGCAGGTGGTTGTCCTTGATCAACACGGCGTCCGAGAGGGACGCGCGATGGAGCGATCCCCCCCCGGCGGTGACGGCCTCGCGTTCGAGGGTCCGCAGGCCAGGGAGGGTCTTGCGGGTGCACAGCACCTGTGCCGGAGCGGCCGCGTCCACGAACCGCCGGGTCAGGGTCGCGACCCCCGACAGGTGGGCGAGCAGGTTGATCGCCGGGCGCTCGGCCCGCAGGATCGTGCGCGCGTTGCCCCGCAGGACGAGGACGACATCGCCGGGTGAAACCCGATCGCCGTCGTCGGCCTTCGGATCGATCGCCAGGTCCGTGTGGTCGTGCTCGGCGGCCGAGGTGAACACCGCGAGGGCCGCGCGGGTCCCGGCGAGGACGCCTGCCTGCTTCGCGCGGAGCTCCGCGGTGCAGGCCGCACCCGCGGGGATCGTCAACTCGCTCGTGCGGTCGCCGTCGGGAGCGTCCTCGGCCAGCGCCCTTTCGGCGAGGTCTGCGACGGGGTCGGCGGCTGCGGACATCGGTAGGCTGACGGCGCGGCCGGTCTGCACGAGCCGAACCCGCGACGTGTAGGAATCATAGGCGCTTCCGCACGTGACGCCGACCGGCAACCCTGACGGAACCGGCCGGGAACAGGACCAGCTCGGCCGCCGCCGCGAGGAGCGTGGGAGCAGTGAGCGAGGACCGACGGGTCACCGATTCGGGGATCGAGGTGCGCCCGGTCTACGGCCCGGAGGACCTCGAGGGGTTCGACGCAACGGCGCGCCTGGGTACGCCCGGGACCCCGCCGTTCACCCGGGGCATCTACCCGACGATGTACCGGGGCCGGTTGTGGACGATGCGCCAGTACGCGGGGATGGCCACGGCCGAGGAGACGAACTCACGGTTCCGGTACCTCCTCGCCCACGGACAAACGGGATTGTCGACGGCGTTCGACCTGCCCACGCAGATGGGTCTGGACTCGGATCACCCCCGCGCGGACGGCGAGGTCGGGCGCACGGGCGTCGCGATCGATTCGGTCGAGGACATGAAGCGTCTGTTCGACGGCATCCCGATGGGTGAGGTCTCGACCTCGATGACGATCAACGCGACCGCCTCGATCCTGCTGCTGCTCTACGAGCTCGCGGCGGAGGAACAGGGGGTGGCCCCCGATCGGTTGTCGGGGACGGTGCAGAACGATCTGCTGAAGGAGTACGCGGCCCGAGGAACCTACATCTACCCGCCGCGTCCCTCGATGAGGGTGATCACGGATCTGTTCGCCTACTGCCACGAGCGGATCCCGCGCTGGAACACGATCTCGATCAGCGGGTACCACATGCGCGAGGCCGGGGCGACCGCGGCGCAGGAGGTCGCGTTCACGATCGCCGACGGGATCGCCTACGTTCAGGCCGCGATCGACGCCGGACTCGCGGTCGACGACTTCGCGCCGCGGCTGTCGTTCTTCTTCGCGTGCCATATGCAGTTCTTCGAGGAGGTCGCGAAGTTCCGCGTCGCCCGGCGGATGTGGGCCCGGATCATGACCGAGCGGTTCGGAGCGAAGGATCCGCGCAGCGCGATGCTGCGGTTCCACACCCAGACCGGGGGAGCCACGCTCACCGCGCAGCAACCCGAGAACAACATCGTTCGGACGACGCTGGAAGCTATGTCCGCGGTGCTCGGGGGAACGCAGTCGCTCCACACGAACGCCTTCGACGAGGCGCTCGCGCTCCCGACCGAGCACTCGGCGACGATCGCCCTGCGGACCCAGCAGGTGATCGGTTACGAGTCCGGTGTCGCCGATTCGGTCGATCCGCTGGCGGGGTCCTACTTCGTCGAGTCGCTCACCGACGAGCTCGAGGAGAAGGCGAACGCCTACCTGGAGAAGATCGACGGGATGGGCGGTGCCGTCGCGGCGATCGAGGCCGGGTTCTTCCAGGACGAGATCCACGAGGCCGCCTTCGCGATCCAGCGCGCGATCGAGACCGGCGATCGCGTCATCGTCGGCGTGAACCGGTTCGAGTCCGATGATGAGCGCGTGCTCGAGCTGCAGAAGATCTCCGTGGAGGAGACGCAACGGCAGGTCGAGCGCGTCCGCGAGCTCCGCAGGACCAGGGACGGGGCGGCAGTCGACCGATCGCTGGCCGAGGTGCGCGGCGCCGCCGAGGGAACCGGGAACCTGCTTCCGCCGATGCGACAGGCGCTGCGGGCCCGGGCAACCCTCGGCGAGGTCTCCGACGTCCTCCGGGACGTGTTCGGGGAATACCACCCGAACCGCTGAGTCACGCCCCGACCGGCTCGATGCGCGCACCGATAGGGTAGGTGCGCGTGGACATCGCCGTGATCGGGGGAACGGGGGCGGAGGGCTTCGGGCTCTCTCTTCGGCTCGCCGCGGCCGGGCACCGTGTCGTGATCGGTTCCCGGGACGCCGGGCGCGGCGCGGCTGCCGCGGAGAAGGCGGCCGGAGCACTCGGCGAGCAGGCGCGGGTGGACGGAGCCGCGAACACGGACGCGGCGGGATCGGCCGAGGTGGTCGCGGTCACTGTTCCCTTCGTCGGTCAGGCCGATCTCTACCGCTCCATCAAAGATGTCGTGCGTCCCGGCGGGGTGGTGATCGACGCGACGAGTCCGCTCGCGACCGCCGTGGGCGGCAGGGCCTGGCAGGTCCTGCGGCCGTGGCACGGATCGGCGGCGGAGCAGGCCGCCGCGATCCTCGGCGACCGGGTCCGCGTGGTCGCGGCCTTCCACACGATCGCGGCCGGCGCGCTCACCGATCTCGATCACCCGGTTGACAGCGACGTGTTCGTCTGCGGCGACGATCCGGAGGCGAAGGGCGTGGCCGGCGCGCTGATCGAGCAGATCCCCGACCTGCGCTGGGTCGACGTCGGCACGCTGTCGATGGCGAGGATCGCCGAGTCGCTCACGGCGTTGCTCGTGTCGGTCAACCGAACCTACAAGGTGCGCGGTGCCGGATTCCGGGTGACCGGCCGGCCGTCCTGGGGGGCGCCGGGACCCGCGGCGGGGGGCGGCGGGAGCGCACCGGATCGTTCCGGGGGCGCGCCGGAGGCACCACCCGGTTCCTGAGGGGCCGGTCGTGGCAACAGGACGATGCCCGCGGCCGCCCCGATCAGCATGACGCCGCCGGCGATCGCGAGGACGTCCTGCACGGCGAGGGCCGCACCCACGGCGACCGCGATCAGCGCGCCCGCGACGAACGCCGAGTCGCTCACGGCCTCGATCGCCGCGAAGACCCTCCCTCGGAACTCATCGGGGGTGCGTTCCTGCAGCAGTGTCTCGTAGGACACGTTGCCGAGCGCGTTCGCCCACCCTGCCACGAGCCAGGCGAACAGCACCGTGGAGAAGTCGTCGGTGCGCGACACGACGAGAACGGCACATCCGACCACGGCGATGCTGATCGGCAGGAGCCGTTCACGCGCCCAACGTCGGGCGATGCCCGGTGCCGTTACCGATCCGAGGACCATGCCGAGTCCCCAGGCCGCGGTGATCAGTCCGAAGATCCGGCCTCCCGTTTCGAGCGCGCCGTCGGCGAGCACGTCGCGCACGTAGAGGGGCTCGAGCGGCGCCTTGGTGGCCGCTCCGAGCGAGACGAGGCCCAGGACCACGATGATCCCGCGCGTCAACGGGTTCGACGCGACGTAGCGCAGGCCCCGGCGGACGTCGGCGAACCGCGGTCCGGGAGCGAGCGCCCGCACTGCGGGGCCGGCGATCGGCACCGTGGCGATCAGCAGCGCCGACAGGACGAAGGTCGCCGCGTTCACGGCGAAGACGGTTCCCGCTGCGTACCGCGCGACGAGGAAGCCTCCGATCGCCGGGCCGGCCACGATCGCGATGTGCGACGTCGCACCGATCAACGACTGGGCGGGAAGCACACGGTCGCGCCTCACGATGTTCGGCACCGTCGACAGCAGCGCAGGTTGGAAGATCGCACCGAAGATGCCGAGCACGAGTGCGACGGCGTAGAAGTGGAGCAGGTCCGGCTCCCCGGCCAGCAGCAGTGACGCGATCGCCACCGCGCGCGCCAGATCGGCGGCGATCATCAGGGTCCGCCGAGACCGGCGGTCCACGAGCGGCCCCGCGAACAGAGCACCGAACACGGCGGACGGGACGTACTGCACGACGAGCAGTGTCGCGAGGACGGCCACCGCATCCGGGCCGTCCACGCGGTCGGCGAGCAGCAGCGCGACCGCGATCGCGTACACCCAGTCACCGAGGCTGGAGACGATCTGCGCGCCCCACAGCCGAAGGAAGGTCCGGTCGCGCACCACCGGACCGAACTCCCCTTGCCCCTCGGGGACCAGCCGGGAACCGGTCGCGCGGTGGATCGTGACGGCGGCGCCGAGCACGATCAACAGGTCGCCGACGCTGAACACGTTCGCCGCGGGGATCGACTTCGGCAGCGCGAAGATGTCGCCGAGCACGAGCAGGTTGGGATCGGGGAGCGCCGCCGAGTTCTCGAACACGGTGACGGTGTCCACCGGCAGACCCGCCGTGGCGAGCGCATGGGCCGCCGCCGGCATGATCCCTCCGTTCGCCGTGATCGCGATCAGGTTCAGCGCCGCCCCCAGCCCGATCAGCCATATGCCACGGACCCCTCGATTGCGGTAGAGGAACGCGAACGCGAGCAGGTACGAACCGAAATGGGCGGCGGTCTTCAGCGTCGTCTGCGGACCCTCGGCGCCGAACAGCACGATCTGCACCGCGAGGGCCGCCACGAGCATCCACGTGCCACGGAACCGCAGCTGGGCGAGCTTGCGCAGGGAGCCGCCGAACAGCGGCACCGCCGCGATCGCGATCACGAGCGCGATCGTCAGCATCCGCGAGCCGAGCTCGAGGGAGCGTCCATCCTGACCCGTATCGGCGGCGGTCCCTCGGTGCCTGAGCTGGACGGTCTGGTGCCGGCCGACAACGTGGTTCCGGGTGACCGCGGGGAGGCGGAAGCGCCGAAGGACCTAAGTCTGAAGGTGCCGGAGGAAATCCGGCGCGCGGGGGAACGTTCCCGTCCCAACGTCGGATGCTTCGGGTACCCCGCGAAGCGTACGGTGCTCTACGCAGTACCGGAAGCGGACCGTTCGTCTTTTCTTCAGGCGGCGGCAAGAGGAGCCGATGCTGGCAACGCGGCACTCACCGAATGCATCGGATCGCGGCCCGCGCCCGGAGTCTTGTGCCCAGGAACGACCGAGGACGCGGGGAGGAGGTGACTCGCTTTGAAGGCTCGGATGATCCGCTGGTTCTACAGCGTGGCGACCTTGGCAGGACTCGTGATGGTCCTGAGCGCCGGCAGGAAGTGGAAGGTGCCCCACTGAGCACTTTCCACTGGGGATGGGTGAGCTGAGATGACCTCACGGGATCTCGACACTCACGATCCACTTCCTGCTCGCGGGTCGGATCCTTCCGAACCCGAACCGAGTCCCCTCGTCCATCTGGGCGAGCGGCCGGCGGTGGCGCGCTATGTCGGCGCGGTGACACTGTTCGGCCTGGGGCTCCTCGGTGTCCTGATCGGCACGCACGGCGTGGAACTCGGCCGCGGCCCGTACGGCGCGGCCGGGTTCTGGTTGTTCTCCGCGCTGCTCGTGGTGGCAGAGCTGTTCCCGATCGGGGTCCAGCGCGACGATGAAGTCGACGAGATCACCACCTCGACGACGTTCGCGTTCGCGCTGGCGATCGCCTACGGTCCCGTCCCCGCGGCGCTCGCGCTCGTGGCGGGGTCGGTGATCGGCGACGTCGCCCGGCGCAAGCCGATGTGGAAGACCGCGTTCAACGCGAGTCAGTACGCGATCTCGGTGATCGCTGCGGGGGTCGTGTACGGATACCTCGCCTCGGGACCCCCGCACGGTCCGGAGGCGTTGCTGCCGCTGTTCGCGAGCGCCGCCACGTTCTTCTTCCTGAACACGATCCTTCCCGGCGTCGGTCTCGCCCTCGTCAACGGGGGCCCGCTCGTCCGTCAGGTCGCGCACGACTTCCTCTTCCAGGCCTACACGGCACCCGCGCTGCTGGCCCTCTCACCGATCCTGCTGTTCGCCGCCGACCAGAGCCTGGCCTTCGTTCCGCTGATCGTGATCCCGATCGGAGCCGTCTACTGGGGTGCGAACGCGGCGCTCGAGAACGTCCGGCTGGTGGAACGGCTGCAGATCAACCTCGCACGCGCCAAGGAGCTCAACCGGATGAAGGACGATTTCGTCGCGGTCGTGTCCCACGAGTTGCGCACCCCACTGACCTCGATCCAGGGCTACATCAAGACCGTGCTCCAGCTCGGCGACGAGCTCGAGCCGGGGCAGCGCGAGGCGTTCCTCGAGGCTGCCGACCGGCAGAGCGAACGTCTCCGCCGCTTGATCGAGCAGACGCTGATCGTCGCCCGCCTCGAGAGCCATGTCGAACCGCTGACGCTGCACGAGGTGGCCGTACAGTCGCTCGTGGACGTGGTCGTCCACGAGCTCTCGCCGATAGGACACGGGCACACCTTCGACGTGCGCGTTCCCGCCGATCTCGACCCGGTCCGGACCGATGAGGGCAAGGTGCACCAGATCCTGTCGAACCTCGTCGAGAACGCGCTCAAGTACTCACCGCCCGACACGCGGATCACGATCCGGGGAGAGCCCGGCGTCAACGGGATCCTCGTGGCCGTCGAGGACGAGGGACCCGGCATCCCCGAAGAGGAGAGAGATCGGGTCTTCGATCGCTTCTACCAGGTGGACGGCACCGCGACGCGGCAGGTGGGCGGCACCGGCCTCGGGCTGTACATCTGCGCGAAGCTCGCGGAGGAGATCGGCGCTCGTCTGTGGCTCGAGACGACGGACCGTCCCCGGGGATCGATGTTCTGCCTCTTCCTTCCCGGCAGCGCGGCGCCGCCGCGCGCGCGGGACGCAGGAGACCCGCAGGCGATCGCCGATCCGCCGGGAGGTCGTCGAGACGGTTCGGACGGTCCCGACGAGCCCGGTCAGTCGATCACCGCGAGCGTCTGACCGGTCTGCACGACCTGTCCCGGCTCGACGGGCAGCTCGGAAACCTTCCCCTCCCGCTGGGCCACGATCGAGTTCTCCATCTTCATCGCCTCGAGGATGCAGACGACGTCGCCGGCCTCGACCTGCTGGCCCGGTTCCACGAGGATCCGCAGGATCGTTCCCTGCATCGGCGCCGAGATCACGCCGTGCACGTGCTCGCCGTGATGGGTCTCGTGCGCCGCGGGAGGTCGAGGCGCCCCCGTCCGCCGTTCGTCGAAGATCCGGATCGGCACCCGCCGTCCGTCGACCTCGAGAAGGAGGTCGGTCGGCCCGGGAACGCCGCTCCCGCTCGCCGGACCCGCCCCGAGCTCGCTCTGCGCGGGGAGGTCGGCCTCCACGAGTGCGCGTTCCAGCCACGCCGTCGTCTGCGTCCCGGCGATGAACTCCTTGGTTCGCAACACCCAGGCGTGGAGCGGGATCGTGGTGGGAACCCCCTCGACGGTGAACTCCCCGAGTGCGCGGAGCATGCGCCGGCGGGCGGTGTCGCGATCGTCCCCGCCGACGATCAGCTTGGCGAACATCGAGTCGTAGTCGCCCGGGATCTCGTGTCCTTCGCCGATCCCCGAGTCCACCCGGACGAACGGGCCCGATGGAGCCCGGTAGGTGTGGACGCGCCCCGGGCCCGGCAGGAAGTTGCGCCCCGGGTCTTCGGCGTTGATCCGGCACTCGATCGCGTGCCCTCGCGGTGCCGGATCGAGGTCGAGCTTCTCGCCGAGGGCGACGGCGATCTGGAGCGCGACGAGGTCCTCCCCGGTCACCATCTCGGTCACCGTGTGCTCGACCTGCAAGCGCGTATTCATCTCGAGGAAGTAGAACGCCCCGTTCTCGTCGACGATGCACTCGACGGTGCCGGCGCCGACGTAGTCCGCTTCCGCGGCGAGCGCGAGCGATGCCTCTGCCAGTCGCGTCCGGAGAGCGTCGTCCACCACGGGGGAGGGTGTTTCCTCGATCAGTTTCTGATGGCGGCGCTGCACCGAGCAGTCACGCTCGCCCAGGAAGTACGCACCGCCGCGCGTGTCGCACAGGATCTGGGCCTCGACGTGATGCGCCCGGTCGATGTAGCGCTCGAGGAACACCTCGGGCCGCCCGAAGTAGGCCTCCGCCTCGCGTGCGGCGCGCTTCAGGGCGTCGTCGAGCCGTTCGGGGCCGCGCACGATGTGCATCCCGCGGCCCCCGCCACCGAACGCCGCCTTGACCAACAGTGGGAAACCGATCCGCTCCGCGTGCTTGGCCGCATCGCCGATGTCGATCGGATCGGGGGTGCCCGGCACGATCGGAACACCGACGCGTTCGGCCGTGCGTCGCGCCGCCGCCTTGTCTCCCATCGTCTCGATCGCCCGCGCGGACGGTCCGATGAAGGTCGCGCCGAACTCGGAGACCGCCGAAGCGAAGTGCGCGCGCTCGGAGAGGAACCCGTATCCGGGATGGATCATCGTCGCCTCACCGCGGCGCGCGGCCTCGAGGATCGCCCCGATCGACAGATAGGAGTCAGCGGCCAGCGCCGGTCCGATCCGGTAGGCACTGTCGGCCATCTGCACGTGGAGGGCGTCGCGGTCGGCATCGGAGTACACCGCGATCGCGTGGATACCGAGCTCGCGGCACGTTCGTATGATCCGCACGGCGATCTCACCGCGGTTCGCGATCAGGATCCTCGGTTCTGCCACGCGCGCTCCGTCGTCTGCGATGCTGCCCGCGACGGCGGCGACCTGGTCCGGCCGCGCGCCGGGCGATCCCGCCGGAAGGAGGGTACGTGGGCAGCACGCCGCTCTCGCTCGAGACGCTGGCCGGCATCTGGAACCGCGCCGGGCTCGAGGCCCCCGTCCGGTTCGATGAGGTTACCGGGTCGACGAACGCCACGGCGTCCGAGCTCGCGCGTCACGGTGCCCCCGAGTGGGCGGTCGTGGCGGCGGCGCATCAGACCCGTGGGCGGGGGCGGCTCGGCCGGGTGTGGGCAGACCGTCCGGGCGCATCCTTGCTGTGCTCGATCGTGCTGCGGCCTGCGATCCGGCCCGCGGAAGCGGGGGTCGTGTCGCTGCTCGCGGCCGTCGCGCTCGCCGAAGCGGCGGATGCGTCGGCAGGAGCCGCGGCGGGATGCAAGTGGCCGAACGACGTCCTCGTCGAAGGCCGCAAGGCCGCGGGGATCCTCGTCGAGGGTGCCGTCGACGGCGAACGCGTCGATCACCTCGTGCTGGGGTTCGGGGTGAACCTCGACGAGCCCCCCGTGGAAGGCGCAGGAGCGATACGCGCCGGCCCCGCAGTGGTTCTCGATGCGTTCCTCGAGGCCTTCGTCCCGCGGTACCGGCCCGCCGATCCGGACTTCGCACGGACGGTGGTGGGTCTGTACCGGCCCTGGTGCTTGACACTCGGTCGGCTCGTCCGCGCGACGATCCTCGACGGCGACACGATCGAGGGCGAAGCGGTCGACCTCGACGATCGGGGAGGGCTGCTCGTCGAGTCCGGGGGCCGCACGGTCACCGTCGCGTTCGGTGAGGTCGAGCACCTCCGACCCGGCGCCGGCTTCGTCGTTCCCGGGGTGGAGTGATGCACACGAGGCGCGCGCTTGCAGGTGACGGGTGGCCGGGGTAGCTTCCGCCCGTGACGTTCCCCAAGCGCCTGCTGATCGACGACGAGCAGCTCGTGATCGATACGCGACCCCACTGGATCGCGCTCGTCGCCCCCGTCCTCGTGATCGTCCTGGTCGTCCTCGCGTGGATCATCGCGCTGCCGAACCTGCCGGACGGTTCCGCGGGGGACGTTCTGCGGTGGGTCCTGATCGGCGCGGGCGTCGTCGTGATCGCGGCCTTCTCGGTCCGGCGGATCGTCGATTGGCTCACCGACAACTTCTGCGTGACGAGCGACCGGATCATCCACCGGCACGGTCTGATCGCCAAGAAGTCGATGGAGGTTCCGCTCGAGCACATCAATGACGTGCGGTTCCAGCAGAAGATCTGGGAACGGATGATCGGTGCCGGGACGATCGTGATCCACTCCGCGAGCGAGGCCGGACGACAGGAGTTCAAGAACGTGCGCAATC
The DNA here is from genome assembly GCA_040881665.1 of Actinomycetota bacterium. NCBI lineage: Bacteria > Bacillati > Actinomycetota > Actinomycetota bacterium. The sequence continues at coordinate 277,119 of JBBECT010000007.1, read as the reverse complement.
CCGAGCATGTACAGAAGACGATCTATCACGAGGGTGAGAAGAACCAGCAGCGGATGCGCGGCGGGCTCCAGGTGCCGCAGGCGCCCACGGTGACGAGCGAGCTGCATCGACTCGCCGATCTGCGGGATCGAGGCGTGCTCACGCCCCAGGAGTTCGAGGAGCAGAAGGCGCGGATCCTCGGCGGAACCACTCCCGCTCCGTAACCGGCGTGCGCATCGAGGGACTCGACCACGTGTACTACTGGACCGCGAACATGGATGTCGCGGTTGCGTTCTACCGGGACGTTCTCGGGCTGGCCCTGCTTCGGCGTGACGGAGACGTCTGGGCCGAGTTCGACACCGGTCCCGCCCGGTTCGCCCTCCACGGCCGGGAGGGGGTCCCGGCGATGCCCGGGGGCACCGCGGTGTTCCGCGTCGCCGACCTCGATGCCGCCAGGCTCGCCGTTACCGATCACGGCGTCCGGATCGAACGTACCGGCGAGGTCGAGGGACGCGCGAGGTTCGCCGCGCTGCGTGACCCCGACGGGAACCCGGTGCAGTTGATCGAGCATCTCCCCGCACGCTGAGGGCTCTGCGCGGGAACCCGCGAGGCACCCGCGGGTCCGCGTGCTGCCCCGCGGGACAGGGCCCTCGTCGGAGCGTGGGCGACGCTCCGTATGCTGACCGTGATGGAGCCCCGGACCTGCGAGCGTTGCGGCCACGTCCTGCCAGAGGACGCCCGGTTCTGCCCGAACTGCGGGCAGCCGGTCGGGCTGTCCCAGTCCCAGGACCGCAAGGTGGTCACGGTCCTGTTCGTCGACCTGGTGGGATCGACCCGGCTGTCGGCCGAACTGGATGCGGAGCGGTTCCGGATGGTTCTGGGCGCGTTCTACGAGCTCGTCGGGGACGAGATCTCGACGCTCGGGGGACATCCCTCCAACTTCGCCGGGGATGCCGTGGTCGGGGTCTTCGGGATCTCACAGTCGCGCGATGACGACGCGCTTCGCGGTGTGCACGCCGGACTGCGGATCGTCGAACGCACCGAGCGATTGGCTTCGGAACTCGCGCTGTCCGAGCCGCTGCAGGTGCGGGTCGGAGTCAACACGGGGACGACCGCGGTCGGCGAGAATCCGATCGATCGCAACGTCGTGATCGGCTCCGAGGTGCACCTCGCCGCGCGGCTGCAGCAGAACGCGGAGCCGGGAGAGGTGCTCGTCGGCGAGACGACGTGGCTGCTCACGCGCGACGCTGTCGAGTTCGGCATCGAGCGCAAGATCGAAGCGAAGGGGTTCGGAGAGTCGGTCGTGGCTTGGCCCGCGCTCCGGCTCGCGCGCGGCGCGGCACGCCGGCGGATCGCGATGGTGAACCGCCAGCGCGAGCTCGCCCTGTTGAGCGACACCTACGAGCGCGTCGTCGAGCATTCGCGATCGCACCTGGTGACCTTGCTCGGCGAACCCGGGATCGGCAAGAGCCGTGTGGTCGACGAGTTCCTCGGCAAGCTCCCGTCGTCGACGACCGTGCTCCGCGGCCGGTCGAGCGCGTTCGAGGAGGACGCGACGTTCGCTCCGATCTCGCAGATGGTGTTCGACGAGCTCGCGATTGAGCCGAGCGAGTCCGACGAGGGGATCCGCGCGCGGCTCACCGAGGTCGTCAACGGTCTGGTTCCGGACGGTGACGGCAACGGTGAAGCGGCCGGGGAACAGTCGCACGGCCAGGTCGTCGACCGGCTCGGGCTCGCCCTGGGGATCGGGGAGGAGTCGGGGGAGGAGCGGCGCTACCGCAGCGGAGAGATCCGCGCGGGGTTCCTCGCCTTCCTCTCCGGGCTGGCGCGCCGGGGGCCGATCGTGCTCGTGTTCGAAGACCTGCACCTCGGGCGCGAGACCCTGCTCGAAACGGTCGAGCTGCTCGTGAAGGAGGCGCGCAGGATCCCCCTGCTCGTCCTCGGGGTCGCGCGTTGGGAGTTGCTCGACCAGCGCCCGAACTACGCGGGCGGGTTGGCCGACGCCGTGACCTTGTGGGTCGAGCCGCTCTCGGTCGGCCACGCGACCCAATTGGCGCTCGAGGCGGGCGAGAGCTTCACCGACGACGAGGCCGAGCGGGTCGCGCGCCATGCGGGCGGCAACCCCTTCTTCATCCTCGAGACGAGCGCGATGCTTCGCTACGAGGGCGAGGACCTGCCGCCGACCGGCGGCCTCCCCGCGCGGCTGCTGCCGGCGACCGTCCAGGCCGTCGTCGCCGCGCGGATCGACCATCTGCCGCCGGAGGCGCGCGATGTGATGCGGAAGGCGTCGATCTTCGCGCGTTCGTCGTTCGACCTCGACGAGCTCGGCTTGATCGCTTCGCCCACCGCCGAGGTGCTCCACGTGCTCGAGGACGAGGAGATCCTCGTCAGCGACCCGGATCGACCGGCCGTCTGGCGGTTCCGGCATGACCTGCTCCGCGATGTCGCGTACGAGGGCGTGTCGAAGCGCGAGCGGCAACGGTTGCACCTGCGGCTGGCGAACAAGCTGTCCGAGCCCGAGCGAGCGGATCGGTACCCGCGCACGATCGCCTATCACCTCGAGCAGGCGGCACGCAACGCGCTCGATCTCGATCCCGGCGACCGCACGCTGGCCGAACGCGCCGTGAAGGCGCTCGCCCACGCGGGGGATCTCGCCCGCCGCCAGCTCGAATCGCAGGCTGCGGTCGATCTGTACGACCGCGCCCTCTCGCTGTCGGGACCGGAGTCCGGCTGGGGCGAACGGGAAGCGTGGATACTCTCGCTGCGCGGCGAGGCGCAGTACTGGCTCGGAGAGTTCCCATCGGCCGAGGATTCGCTCGCGCACGCACTCGAGCTCGACCCGCGCAGCGTGCTGATCCGAGCGCACGCGTCGCGGTACCTCGCGGACATCTCGCTCACGATCCGCGGCGAGCGCGAGCGGGCGGCCGAGCTCTTCGACGCCTCGCTCACGGCGTCGCGCGAGCTGGGCAATCCGGCGGTCCTCGCGCGCACCCTGTTGATGGCGGGGTGGGTGCCCTATTGGGGGAACGATCTCGACCGCGCCCGCGCGATGTTCGAGGAGGCCCTCGAGGTCGCGCGGGTGAACCCTCGGTCGGACGCCTGGGCCGAGGCGCGGGCGCTGGTCGGGTTGTCGTCGATCACCTCGCCCGTCGGCGACGAGGTCGGATCGCTGGCGCTCGCACAGGAGGCGCTCGAGATCGGTCGCACGAGCAACGATGCCTTCACGGCCGCGGTCGCGCACGAGAACGTCGCGAACTCCCTGCGCCGCCAGTGGCGGCTGGACGACGCTCTCGAGCACGCCGAGGAGGCGATCCGGGCCTTCCGTGAACTTGGTGCCCGGTGGGAGCTCGCCAGCGCGCTCGGCGACCGAGGGGTGATCCGGCGGCTGCTCGGGCACCCTGAGGAGGCCGTTCCGGATCTGCGTGAGGCCTATCGGATCTGTCGCGAGCTCAACGAGCGGGCGCTGATCTCCTGGACCGCCGCCGAGCTCGCTCGGGCGTTGATCGTCCAGGACGAGGTCTCCGATGCCCGCCGGCTGCTCGAGGAGCCGGCGGCGCGTCTCGCTGCCGACGAGCCCGGGTCGGCCGCCTCGATGCTCGCGGCCGAGAGCCTCCTGGCCCTCGCCGAGGGCGACCGCCAAACCGCTCGAGCCAAGGCCCTCGAGGCCCTCGAGCTCGAGCGTGCCCAGGGCTGGCCCAATCCCGTCCACACCCAGATCGTGTGGATCGGTCGCCTGCTCGGCGTGGAGGACGCCGGTGGGGACGAGGCGGTCCGGGCCTCGCGAGAGGCCTTGCGCCGCAATCATTGGATCCAGGCACTCGAGGAACCGGACCAGCTTGCCGAAGCTGTTGAGTGATGGGTGCACCGCGTCGGACCCCGGGTAGGCTGGGCTACCCCGGGCCCACAAGCCATATGCGACCTCCCCGACCTCCCCACGCGAGCTCCGGCCGTGGGCGCGGATCCCGCGCCCCGATGCCGCGCGTCCTCGTTGCCGCCGTGCTGGTCGCCGCCGTCGCCGTGCTCGCGCCCGCGTCGCCGGCCGCATCGGTGACGAAGAAGCAGGTCAGCGAGGCGAAGGCCGAGTTGGGTCGGATCGCTGACGCGATCGCCGACAAGCGCGCGCAGCTCGACGAGATCCAGGCGGATGCCGCAGACCTCGCCTTCACGGTCGACGAGGCGAACGGCGAGCTCGCCAACGTCCAAGCGCAACTCGCGGGCCTCCGGGAGCAGCTCGATGAGGTTCGCACCGCGTACGAAACGCGGGTCGGTCTGCTCGAGGACCGGGCCCGCGAGGCGTTCATGTCGGGTTCGGGCTCGAACCTCGATTTCATCCTCGGCGCGTCCTCGATCACCGACCTGTCGGACCGCGCGGCGTTCGTGGACCAGGTGACGGCCGCCGACTCGGACATCGCGGCCGAGGTCGCGCTCCTGCACGAGCAGCTGGAACTGCGCGCCAGGGAGCTCACGAAGCTCGAGAACCAGCAACGGCGCGCGATCGACGCCCTGTTCGAACAGCAGACGCTGCTCGAGGCGCAGTTCGATGCGCAGCAGGACATCCTCGACGCGATCGAAGCCGACAAGGCCCGCCAGGAGGAGGCGGTCCGCAAGCTCGGGAAGCAGTACCGAGAGAAGCTGCTCGCCCAGCAGGGGTATTCGGGGAAGATCGGGAACGGCGTGCTGAAGGTCTGTCCCGTGGACGCGCCCGTGGCGTTCGGCGACTCGTTCGGCGCTCCCCGCTACACGGGTGGTTACCATCCACACGCCGGCAACGACATGTTCGCGCCTGTCGGAACACCGATCCGCGCCACATTCCCGGGGATGGCGGTCGATGCGACGAACACGATCGGAGGACTGTCGGTCAAGGTGCTCGGCGAAACGGGAGAGACCTACAACGCGCACCTGTCCGCTCTGGGCAAGCTCGGACCCGTCCAGACGGGCGACATCATCGGGTATGTCGGAGCGAGTGGGAACGCGGCCGGCACGCCCTCCCACAACCACTTCGAGTACCGTCCGAAGACGATCCCGTCGCCGTGGCCGGAGAGCACCTACGGGTACTCGGTCGTCGGAGACTCGATCAACCCGTACCCGTTGCTGACCGCGGTCTGCTGAGGCCGGTCACCGTTCGGCGCGCAGCCGCAGCAGTATGCCCGCGCCCACCAGCAGCGCGCTGAGGGCCCCGACCCCGATCACGATCAACAGCGTCGAGGAACCGCTCCCGGAGCCGGCCGGGGAGGGGGCCGGCTTGGGACGGCCACCGACGAGCAGATAGCCGGGACGCGCGAGCGCGCTCTCCGCTTGCGAGAGCTCCGGGGCATCGCGCGTTTCGAGCCGCTCCCATGCTGTGCCGTCCGGTGAGAACAACACCACGTGCCCCTCGCCGTGGATCGTGGGGAGTTGGGGGTACACCAAGATCACGCTCGCCGTGCCGTCGCCGAACCGACTGAGGGGCGGTCCCGGGAGGAACCGCGCCTGGATCCGAACGACGTTCCCGGCGGCCACGAACCCGTCGGGGACGGGCCCGAAACGGGCCGGGTCCAGCGGCTCGATCGTGACCTCCGCGTCGCCGGCTCCCGCGCGCGGAGGGATCAGGGCCTTGGACGCGACGAGGGTCGTCTGCAGATCCTTCGTGGCGAGCACGTCCGCAACGGAACCCTCCGGTCCCAAGGGGAGTCGGAACCGCTCCGGCGTGGGGAGCCGGTTCGTGTTCCGCAACAGGGGAGGGGGTTGCACCCAGCGGTAGGGGATCACGGGGCCGATGCCGTCGAGCAGCGGCCTGCGGGCCACGGGGGAGATCGAGCCGGACAACGCCGCCCCCCCGAGGGCGATCGCCACGACGACGATCGCGGACAGCGTCAGGCGGGCGCGGGAGGTCATCGGGTCGACAGGAGCGAGGGATCCACGACGTCGGTCGCGTACGGCGCCGGCCACACGACGACGTGTTCGTCGGGGTCGAGCCACTGCCAGATCACGCTCGCCGCCCGGAGGTTGGTCCCGGCGTCGGGGGTGCCGGCCCTCCCGAACGCGAGCCCGCTGCCGTTGGGAAGGGACCCCGCCGGAAGGTCGGCCGTCCGCGCGGCCTCGCCGACCGCCGCGGGGGTCGGAGATCCGGCCGCCGGGAGGACCTCGTGCAGCAACGCCCACGCGCCGGAGAACCCCGTCAACGCCGGAGCGCTCATCGGCTCGTCGAAGCGCTGCTCGTACGCGGCCGCGGCACGCGCGAGCAGGGTTCGGCCCTCGGCTGTCAACCCCGTCGGATCGATCGCCTGGGCATCGGGCTTGTCCGAGGCGAACGTGCCGATCGCGTCCCGGCCGAGCGCGGCTCCGAACTCCGGCATGCAGTAGCTGGACGAGGTCCCGATCGCGGCGACCAGGGGGAGGCGCTGCCGGGCGATCTGCCGCTGGATCGCCACGCCGTCGGTCAGGTACGCGGAGACGAAGACGACGTCGGGGCGCGCACGCGCCACGTCGGCGATCAGGCGTGCCGCGTCGAGCCGGGTCTCGTCGTAGTCGAAGGTCCCCACCAGGTGCAGTCCGCGTGCGTCGAGCTCGTCGAGGGCGCCGGCGGCCACCGCGCGGCCGTAGACGTCGTCCACGTTCACGACGGCGAAGCGGAGCTCGTTCGGATCGCGATCCACGCCGGGGGCGAGCTCGTCCGCGACGAAACGGATCGCCTGGCGGCCGAGGACTCCGCCATCCGCCGGGACGCGGAACACGAGTTCCCCGGCGCCCCGACCGGTCATCTCGCCCACCGCTCCCGTCTCCCAGAACACCATCCCGCGCCGGGCCGCCTCGTCCGCTGCCGGGAGCGAGATCGTGCTGCCGTAGCTGCCGACGAGCAGCTCGATCCCCGCCGCGTCCAGCTGCGCGACAGCGGCCGCCGCGCCGTCGGAGCTCGGGACGTCGATCGGTTCGAGTTGCACGTCACGACCGCCTACGCCGCCGTCCGCGTTCACGAGGTCGGCCGCGAGTTGCACGCCCCGGAACTCGTCGATGCCTCCCGGCCCCTGCGATCCGTTCAGTGGATAGATCGCACCGATGCGGATCGAGGTCGCCTCGCCCGAGCAGGAGGAGGCGGCGATCGATGCGATCAGGGCGAGCGCTCCGCAGACGCGGAGCACGGCGGCTGCGTGCGGGCGGCGCACCCGCGGACGGATCACACGAGCACCGCCACGAGGTTGAAGGCCACGTGCGTCGCCGCGGGCAGCAACCACGAACCCGACACCGATCGTTGCCACGACAGCAGGAGCCCCGCCCCGAGGTCGAGCGGCAGGGCGGCGGTGCCGTAGAGCGGAACGTGGATCGCCGCGAACAGGACCGCCGTCGTGAGGAGGGCTGCGACCGTTGCCCAGGGCCAACCGATCGCCCGCTCGATCGTGCCGAACATCGCGCGGCGGAAGAACGCTTCCTCCGCGATCGCCGCCAGGAGTGCGAACGGGACGGCCGCTACGATCGGCGGCAGCGGGACGATCGGCGGGAGCAACAACGCGCCGAGCACGAGGGTCGCGACGCCGGCACCCGCAGCGACCATCGCCCCGCGCGCCCGGATCCGCTCGGGCGACGGCACCAGGAGAGAGCCGGCGAGCAGTGCCGAGAACAGGATCGCCGTCAGCGCCGTTCTGGGTACGGCCGGATCCAATAGGAGACGCCGCGACAGCAACAGGCCCATGCCGCCCAACAGGACCACGGCGACAGCGGCGAAGGTCACGAGCGGGGGCCCGCTCGCAACCCATGGACCGGTGGCCGGAGGGCGGAGGGACGGAGCGTGCCGGATCTCGGTCACGTCGCCTCGAAGACGACGTCGGAGACGACACGAGGATCGAACGGCGCGTGATCGGAGGCGACGAACTCGACGCGTAACACGTGCTGGCCCGGTCCCACGTCGGGGAGCCTACCGCGCAGTCCCGACGTCATGTCGAGCAGCTCGTCGTCGAGCAGGATGTGAACGTGCCCCTGGTCGGGGCGCACGTCGGTCGACGCGGTGTCGACGAGCTCGGCGCCCTCGAGCGCGATCCGAAGGGGCACGTCGCCGACGTCGACAACGTCCCCATCCGATGGGGACTCGACCGCCAACTCAGCCGTGCTCGTGGGTCGAGGGATCACGGACGGTCCGCTCGGAGACGTGGGCTCCGGCTCGTCGCCGGAGCTGCATCCGGTGAACGCGAGGATGCAAGCCAACCCCAGCGCGAGCGTGACGGGAAGGAAGGCTCGAGCGGGGTTGCTGCCGTGTCGGCTCCTCATCCGGAGACCTCCTGTTCGTAGGCAACAGATAGTGATGCGCCCGTTCGCGGTTCGGCATCGAGCTCGAAGCCCCACGTCCCGGCCGTGAGTGTGACCGCCGCGACGAAGTGCCCGGGGGACAGGCGGATCGCGTCCAGATCGACCTCGTCGCCCGCGGGCGGGGTCGCGGTCAGGCTCGCCCGGGTCAGCGGCAGCTCCTGCCCGTCCGCATCGAAGGCGGTCACGTGGACCTGTCCTGGACCCGGAACGTCCGGATCCAGGTACGCCTGCACCGATCGCCCGTCGCCGAGCTCGATCGTCGTCAGGTCCGGCAGCTCGCCGGTCCCGGGCGTCACCGTGACCCGCTGCGGCGCGCTTTCGATCGGGATCTCGAGCGGGACCTCTACCGAATCTCGGGAGCGCTCGATTAGCATCGGACCCTCCCATAGTCCGGCGATCGACAGGCCCGTCGATGACGCAGCCCATGTGGACCCGTCCCGGGTGAGCGCGACCTCGATCGGCTCCAGACCGGCGGAGCCCGCGAGTGCGAGCCGTAGCGTCACGCGTTCCGCTTCGATCGGTGCACCCGTGTCGAAGTCGACGACGTCGGCACGGAACAGGTTCGGTCCCGGGCGGGCCGGCGTAACCGTCAGTCGTACCCGCACCGAGGTCGCGAAGTCGCGTCCTTCGACGACGACCTGAGGTGGGGGTGCGGGCAGGACCGCGCGCGCTTCGTCGGCCGGTGGAAGTCCCGCGAGCACTCCGGTCACGCCGAACACCCCTGCCGCGAGGAGCACTTCGAAACCGACGTTGCGAACGATCCTGCCTTCCCCGCGTTCGCCTCGGGTGCCCAGGCCCGGGAGTTCGCGGAACCGGTTCCAGGCGCCCAATGCCACGAGCGTGGCCACGACGGCGAGCTTGATCGCGAGCGTCGTTCCCCAGGCGGTGGCGAGGATGTCGGCGATCTCGCCGAATCCACCGAGCAGATCGATCGACCGGAGCGATCCGGTGACGAACACGAGAACGAGCGCGATACCCGCGAGCCGGGAGAACCCGCGGATCGCGTCCGGCCGTGTGACGGAGTCGAGTCGCCGAGCCCCGAGTACGAGCCACCCGAGTCCGCCGGCCCAGACGCCGGCGGCGACCACGTGCACCCATTGGACACCGACCGCGAGCCAGCGCGCGTCACGCGCTGCGCCCGCGTGCCCGCCCAGCGTGTGGAACAGCAACGCCACAGCCGCCGCCCCGCCGACGACCGCGACGGTTCGGGCCGACGGATGCCGGATCGCGGCGACGACGGCACCGCCGCACACCAGAACGGCCAGCCCTTGACGAACGAACGCTCCGCCCGTGGAGGATCCGATGAACGCGGCGAGCGTCGTATCGGCCGCCGAGGCGGCGGCAGCCGTCACCGCGACCGCCCCGGCGGCGGCGACGATCCACGAGACGACGAGCACCGGGACCAGGCCGGGTGGCCGACGGCGGAACACCAGGAACCAGGACGAGGTCGCCGATACGAGCATCGCGAGCCCCACGTACAGCAGCCAGCGCCCGGCCACCGACAGTGGGCTCGGCGACGGTGTTCGGAACGAAGGCGCCGTGGATGCCGGAACCCCCGGCGGCTGCCCGATGCCGAACGTCAGCGCATCCCCCGTGGTGTGGCCGTCCACCGTCGAGGTCACGCGGTATCCGAGGGTGTAGGAGCCATCGCCGAGATCCGGAACGGGGAGCGTCACGACGAGGCCGTTCCCGGGTGCTCGTGGGCCGCCGAGCTCGATCGATCCTCCGGAGGCGTCGAGCAGGTCGAACTCGGAGATCCCGAGATCCGGTGGCTCGCTGAACCGCAGGAGGATCTCGGAGGGCGAGGTCTCGAGGATCGCGCCGTCCCGCGGCGTCGAGGACTCGAGGGCCGCGTGTGCGGACGCCGGTGCCGCCCACAGACCCGTGAGGACGACGGCAAGTGCCGCGACGAGCGCCGAACGAACCGGCCACCCGGGGCCGCGGATCCTCGAGCGGCTCATGCCTGTCCCCGACTCGCGGCATCATCGACCACGAACTCGGTGCTCGACCGCACGCGAGGAGAGAACGGCGCGTGGTCGGCGGCGACGAACTCGGCCTCGAGACGGTGTTCACCGGGCGCGAGGTCGTCGAGTTGCACCGGCGCGCCGTCGTAGGTCATGTCGATCAGCGCTCCGTCCAGCATGAGATGGATGTGCCCTTCGTCGGGACGGACCTCGGTCGTCGTCGCGTCGACGACCGACCCGTCGCGCAGGTCGATCCGGACGTCGACCTCGGGACCGGTGACGATAGCGCCTGCGACCGGTGACGCGATCGCGAGCCGTGCCGGGGATGCCGGCCGGGGGCCGCTCAGCGGGGTCGGGCCCCAGATCGCGGTGGGGACGAACACGGCCGATGCGAGGAGCACGACCGCGGCGCCCAGCACGATCCACGCGCCCGGACGCGGCAGCCGGCGGAACCCGCTGCCGAACAATCGGCTCCACGCGACCCATCCCGCCCAGAGGGCGACGAGGACGAACGCCGTCGCGGCGATCTCGTCCGCGCCCCCCGCATGGGCCAGACGCACCCACGAGGAGGAGCGGACCGAGGTCGTGATGTCCATCGGCGCGGCTCCTACGCGGTCCCAGACTTCCTGGACGCCGCCAGCGCGATGCCGCCGACGATCAGGCCCAGCACCCCGACGACGATGCCCACGATCGCGAGCGTGCGCGCGGACGACACCTCGTCCGAGGTCGATGTCGACGAGGCGACGATCTCCTGGTTGAGCCGTGGCACCTCGCGATCGAGGCGCTCGGCGAGCTCTCCGGTCGTCGGATCCTGTACCGGGAAGCTCTCCGCCCCGGTGTCCAGGACGTCGCTGAACGTCTTGGGACCGGAGGTGAGTTCCTCGTTGACCCTCTTGCCTGCTAGCTCCCCGAAGATGCGGAACGTGTACTGCCCCGCGCGACTCGGAACGAACCATGCTCGGTAGTCGCCTTCCTCGCCGTACACGCCGGGGAGGAAGTTCGGCTCGAGCGGTATGGTCGTCGACTCGTCGCCGTAGGTCACCTCGACCTGAAGCTCGCCCTCGAGCTTCGTGACGGGCTCCCCGTCGTGGTGGGTGATGATGACCTGAGCGCTGTTCGGGAACCCCTGATAGGCGGGTTCGGTTCCGAACCCGATCGTGAACTCGTGCTCGCCCGAGCTCGCGGATCCGTGCGCGGACGCAGGGCCGGTCAGTGCCCCGAGCACCGTCAGGAACAGCACGGCGGTCCCGGTCAGGACCCCCAGGCGGTACAGAGATCCTCGCATGCAGCATCGACTCCTTCGGCTCGAGCCGGTGGCCATCGTGCAACGGGGCACCGGCGTCGGAGATGGATCAGGGGCCGAACGAAGGAGGAGGACCACGGACACCGGCGGCCCCGGAGAGCAGCGGGGGCGCGGGCGCCACCACGAACCCGGGCCGCAGGGGAGATCGAACGACGGGGCGCGCACGGTGCCGCGCGATCGCGGTGAGCACGACCCCCACGGCTCGATGGAACCAGCGGAGGGCGAGAGCACCGAGCAGGGCGGGAGCGACGAGCGCAAGCAAGCCGACCGACAGGATGCTGCCGCCGGCCAGCTCCCCGAGCGGAGCGCCGACGACGAGCCGCTCGAGCACCTCGATCGAGACGAAGACGATGGCCTGGGTGACCCACAGGGCCGCGACCAGCGACGCGATCGTGTCCGGTCCGCGGTCGCGGAACGGACCCCGCGCGCACACGCGCAGCACCAGCGTCAGCGCGCCGGCCAGGAGCAACGCGAGCACCACCTTGCCCGCGGACGGCAGGTAGTCGTGTCCGGTCCGGGCGAGCGCCGCGTGACGATCGTCCGCGCCGGGATGGGCGAGGAGGTAGGTCAGGTGGTGGCCCACCAGCACACCGGCCGTGGCCACGGCGAACGTCGGAAGGCCACGCACGGGGGTCCGAGAGCGCCGGGTCCGCGGTCGGGTGATTCGAGCTCGCATCCAGCATCGATTGTACGCTTGCGCGCCGACGAATCCGGACACGGCGCAGGTCTCACGGGAGACCGCGCCGCCGGCAGGGGGCAGGCACGCGGTGGAAGCGAGCGATGTGAACAGGGTCGGCGTCGTCGGAGCCGGCACGATGGGCGCCGGCATCGTCGAGGTCGCGGCCCGCGCGGGGATCGAGGTGGTCTACCTCGAGGCGACCGACGAACTCGTCGACGCGGCGCGCGCACGGATCGACGCGTCCCTGGGGAAGGCGGTCGAACGCGGCAAGCTCTCCGACGACGAGCGCGAGGCGATCGCGGAGCGGGTGTCGGGAGTGACCGACGTGGCCGAGCTCGCGGGGGTCGATCTCGTGATCGAGGCCGCGACCGAGGATCGGGACGCGAAGCTCGGGATCTTCCGCCGGCTCGATGCGGTCCTGGACCAGGAGGTCGTCCTCGCCTCGAACACCTCGTCGATCCCGATCGGAGAGCTCGCGGGTGCGACCGGCCGCCCCGACAGGGTGATCGGCATGCACTTCTTCAACCCGCCCCAGGTGATGCGCCTCCTGGAGTTGATCGCGGCCGACACCACCTCGGAGGAGACCTTCGGACTCGCGCGCGGCGTCGGGGAACGCCTCGGCAAGACGTGCGTCCGGAGCGTCGATCGAGCCGGGTTCATCGTGAACCGGCTGCTGATCCCGTACCTGAACGATGCCGCGCGTGTGTTCGAGGAGGGTCGCGCGACTCGGGAGGACATCGACACCGCGATCGAGCTCGGCCTCGGCCATCCGATGGGACCCTTGCGCCTGGCCGACCTGATCGGGATCGATGTCGTCGTCGCGATCTGCGAGGTGCTCGAGCGGTCGCTGGACGACGAGCGGTACGCACCCGCTCCCGTGCTGCGACGGATGGTCGAAGAAGGCCGGCTCGGCCGGAAGAGCGGCGGCGGCTTCTACGACATCCCATGAGTCGCCGGGACGGCGCTCAACGACGTCCGCGACGCTTGGCGATCTGCCCGGCGAGGAAGCCGGCCATCTTGGCCAGGTCCACGAACGCCATGAGGACGGGAACCGCGACGGCGGCGGCCGTCCGGTTCCTCGGATCGGTGAAACGCGCGAGCGCCCGGCGCACCGGTGTCGCCGCGTACGCCGCCCCGGCCGCGATCGCGAGGACCTTCGGCCAGCGCCGGCGCGACGCGAGCGCCGCGATCAGTCCCGCGTACACCCCGAACCGGAGCGCGTGGCGGTCGGTGTACATCCCCGCGATCGCATCCCCGCGCGCGTAGCGGAAGTATTGGCGCCAGGTCGCGGCGGGCCCGGGCCGCAGACGCCAGTGGACGATCGCGTCCTGCGCCGCCCGCAGGTCGAGTCCGAGATCGCGCCAACGGTGGTTCACGTACATGTCCTCGCCGATGTCGAGCCACTCCGGGTAGCCACCCGCAGCATCGATCGCGGCCCGCGTGTAGGCGACCGATCGCGCCGAGGGCATGAACATGTCGGCGTCGATCTCCTCGGGCGCGGGAAGGTTCACCGATGCCATGCACTCGGAGAAGAAGGAATCGGTGATCGGTCGATAGGCGCCCATCGCGACGTCGGCCCCCGCCTCGATCGGCGCGAGGAGTCGCTCGAGCCAGTCGGGCTCGAGGACGCAATCGGCATCCGAGACCGCGAGGACCTCGTGGGTCGCCGCGGCGATCGCGATGTTGCGGCCGCGGGAGATGTTCGCCTTCGACTCCTCGATCAGCACGATGTCGTCGGCGCGCCGCAGCAGCTCGCGGGTGCCGTCGGTCGAGCCGCCGTCCACGACGACCACTTCGTCGGGCGGGCGGCTCTGGACCCGCACCGACGCGAGGAACTCCTCGACGTGCTCGGCCGAGTCCTTCACGGTGGTGATGAGCGAGACCTTGATCGGTCCGCGTTGCCCGCTCACGCGCGAACCCTCCTCATACGTCGATCGCCTTGTCGTAGACCTGCAGGGTACGCCGGGCCGTCTCGTCCCACGTGAACCTCGCCGCGCGCTCGATCCCTTTCCGCGAGAGCTCGGAGGCGAGCTGCTCGTCGGTCAACACCCGTTCCAGCGCGTCGGCCAGCTCCGCGACCGATCGCGGGTCGACGAGGATCCCGGCATCGCCCACGACCTCGGGAACGCTCGACGCGTTCGAGGCGATCGTCGGGGCGCCCCGGCCGAGCGCCTCGAGCACCGGGAGGCCGAACCCCTCGTAGATGGATGGGTAGGCGAACACCGACGCGCCCCGATAGAGCACGTCGAGATCCGCGGGGGAGACCGGTCCGGTCAGGACGACCTCGCCCGGGCCGGGAAGGGCCAGTTCCCGCAGCAGGGCGGCCGGCTGCCAGCCCATCGGGCCGGCGAGTACGAGCGCGTGCGGGAGGCCCGCGCCGGCGACCCGACGGTACGCGCGCACGAGCGAGACGAGGTTCTTGCGTGGTTCGAGGGTTCCGACGAACAGCGCGTACGGCTCGGGCACCTTGAGTCGCTCGCGGACCGGGATCGGATCGGCTGCGTGGTCGCCGAGCGTCGCCGCGAGCGGCACCACGTGGACGCGCTCGGGCCGGACCTTCGTCCGGGACACGAGGTCCTCGGCGGTGCTCCTGGAGGGCGTCAGGATCGCGTCGGCCCGGCGGACCGCCGCCCGCAGCCCGAGCCGGTACAGCAGACGCCACCGGCGAGGGAACAACTCGGGGAAATGCTCGAACGCGAGGTCGTGCACCGTCACCACGAGCCGCTGGCGGCCCGCGGCCGGGGGGATCGCCGAGGGGTTCGTCGCGTGCAGCACGTCGGCGGATCGCAGGCTCTCGGGCAGGGCCGGGCGGCCGAACAGGTCCCACCGCGGGTACAGGGTGGTGATCTGGTCTCCGAGCTCCTCGACCCAGTGATCGCGCAGCCACCGCTCCGGCGGGCCGGCGACGACGAACCGGGAATGGAACAGCTTCAGATCGAGCGACGGGTCCTGGCGCAGCAACGCCGGGGCGAGTTCGCGGACGTAGGTCCCGATCCCGCCGGGTGCTTTGAAGAAGAGCTGATCGACATGGAACGCGACCGAGGTCATCGACGGCGCCGGCCTACCGGACGTCGGCGCGGCCCCACAGGGACACGCTGCCCCTGCGTGCGAACGCCAGGCGCGTGGGTGCGCCCCACGGCGCGTCCATCAGGCGCCGGGTCTGCAGCGCCCCTTGACCCGTGGACTCGATCCTCCCCGCGAGGCACCAGGCGGGAGGGCGGCGCGCCTCTCCGTGCAGGTAGCGCTCGAGCGCCGCGAGCGTCACGCGCTCCTCGTCGGGGGTGAGGGCCTCGGGGAGCTCGTACCGGGGTGCGGGCCGCTCGGCCTCGGGCGCGCCGTTGGCCCGATGTTCTTCGTGACCGTTCGCCTCTGGACTCATCGAGCCGCGGCTCCGCGTCTCACAGGGGGATGTTCCCGTGTTTGCGGGCGGGGACCGACTCCCGCTTCGTCGAGAGCATCTTGAAGGCCTTGATCAGGGTCGCCCGCGTGTCGGCCGGCTCGATCACGTCGTCGATCGAGCCGCGTTCGGCCGCCGCGTACGGTGTGGCGAACGTCCGCTGGTACTCCGCGATCAGTTCCGCTCGCCGTGCCACGGGATCGTCGGCCTTCTCGATCTCCTTGCGGAACACGATGTTCACCGCCCCCTCGGGACCCATGACCGCGATCTCGGCGCTCGGCCACGCGAACGCGAGGTCGCCGCGCATCCCCTTGGAGTTCATCACGATGTACGCGCCGCCGTAGGCCTTGCGCGTGATCACCGTGATCCGCGGAACGCTCGCCTCCGCGTACGCGTAGGCGAGCTTCGCGCCGTGCCGGATGATCCCGCCGTACTCCTGGCTCGCTCCCGGCAGGAAGCCCGGGGTGTCTTCCAGGGTCAGCAGCGGGATGTTGAAGGCGTCGCAGAACCGGATGAACCGCGACGCCTTCTCGCTGGAGTCGATGTCGAGCGTCCCGGCGAGCACCTTCGGCTGGTTGGCCACGATGCCGATCGTGCGCCCGTCCAGGCGCGCCAACCCGGTGAGCACGTTCATCGCCCACAAGGGGAACACCTCGAGGAAGTCTCCCTCGTCCACGAGCGTGCGGATCACCTCGTGCATGTCGTAGGGCGCCCGCGAGGAGTCGGGCACGATGTGGTTCAACGGTTCCCCCCGGCGCTGGGGATCGTCGGTCGAGGCGTAGCCGGGCGGGTCCTCGAGGTTGTTCGACGGCAGGAACGACAGCAGGTAGCGGACCTGGGTGAGACATTCCTGTTCGTCCTGCGCGACGAACGAGGCGACGCCGCTGCGGCCGGCGTGGGTCATCGCGCCGCCCAGTTCCTCGAAGCTCACGTCCTCACCGGTCACGGTCTTGATGACCTCGGGCCCGGTGATGAACATGTGGGAGGTCTCCTTCACCATGAAGATGAAGTCGGTGATCGCGGGCGAGTAGACGGCGCCGCCGGCGCACGGCCCCATGATCACGCTGATCTGGGGGATCACGCCCGAGGCGCGAACGTTCCGCTCGAAGATCGTTCCGTACCCGTCGAGCGCCGCCGCGCCCTCCTGGATCCGCGCGCCGCCCGAGTCGTTGATCTGCACGAACGGAACACCGGTCGACATCGCGAGATCCTGCGCCTTGCAGATCTTCGACGCGTGGCGCTCGCCGAGCGAGCCCCCCATCACGGTGAAGTCCTGTGCGCTCACCACGATCCGGCGTCCGTCGACCGTGCCGTAGCCGGTCACGACGCCGTCTCCGTCGGGTCGTTTCCGGTCCATGCCGAAGTCATGTGCCCGGTGTTTGGCGAAGGGCTCCAGCTCGGTGAACGATCCCCGATCGAGGAGCAGATCGATCCGCTCGCGGGCGGTCAGCTTGTTCCGTGCGTGCTGCCTGTCGGCGGCGTCGGGGCCGCCGGGCGACATCGCGGCTTCGCGGCGCTCCCGGAGCTCTTCGATCCGCTCGTGCACCGTGGGGATCGGGACCTCGAGAACGTCGTCGGAGCGCGGCTCGGGGATCTGGATCCCCTCGTCGGTGGTAGCCATGGCCCCCGAGTCTAGCGCCCGAGACCCTGGGAGGATCCGCGTGCCTGGGCGCGGCCCAGGATCCGGCGTCAAGCGTGGCAAGATGCGCGGATGCAGATGCTCCACCTGCGGGTCGTGAGCCCGGCAGAACGCACCCGTTCGGTGCTTACGGTGCTGGAGCTCCATGACGAAGTGCGTCACATCGCGTGCCTCGAGGGAGTGGTGCGCGATCCTGCCGGCGATCTCGTGACTGCGCTCGTTCGGCACGAGATCACCGACGAGCTCGTGAGCGAGCTGGAACGGCTCGGCTCCTGGGGCGAGGGGATGGTGTCGTTCACCGACGTCGATCTCGCTCTCGTGGATCCCCTCCTGGGTGACCTCGCGGGAACCGAAGACTGGGACGAGAGCGCCGACGTCGTGGTGATCGAACAGGTGAAGCAGCGGGCCCGCGAAGACGCTCAGGGATCGTGGAACTACGTCCTCACGATGGTGGCGGCCGGTGTGATCGCGGGTGTGGGTCTGCTCACCGATCAGCCGGTGCTGATCGTCGGGGCGATGGCCGTCAGTCCCGATCTCACCAGGATCACGGCGGTCAACGTCGGCGTGGTGACCGGAGACGTTCACCTGGCGCTGCGTGCGCTGAGGACACTCGCGCTGGGGCTGCTCGTGGCGAGCGTCGTGAGCGCGATCGTGTCCGCCCTCGCGCGGACCGCCGACCTGAGCCCGTCCGGGTTCTCGCTCAAGGGACTCGACGAGGTGGCGTTCGTGACGAGTCCCGACCTGTTCTCGGTGGTGGTCGCCACCGCGGCAGGCGTCGCCGGCATGCTGGCTTTCGAGAACACGAAGTCGGGGGCGGCCGTCGGCGTCGCGATCTCGGTCACGACGATCCCTGCGGCGGCTGCGATCGGTGTGGCGATCGCGATCACGACCTCTGCCGAGGCAGCCGACGCACTGACCCAGCTCGCGGTGAACGTCGTCTGCCTGGTCGTGGCCGGGAGCCTCACGCTCGCCGTCCAGCGGGCCGTGCGCCGCCGCGGTCGCGATCGTGAGGGCGCGCGCTCGGGCGGGGCGTGAACGGTCGACCGACCGTCAGCCGATCGCACACCCGCGGCCGCGCCACGGGTCCCAACCGTGGCGGCCTCCTCGGTGCACCATACGCATCGTGACGATCGCGGCCGTGCGGCCGTTGAGAGCGTCGTTCTCCAGCCGCCAATCAGGTTGGGTCGTCGCGTCGTAGCGAGAGGGCCAGTAGCGTTTCGCGTGCTGGTAGAGCCCGAGGTAGCGGCCGTCGGCGGACACCGCCCGTGGGATCAGGCCGCTCTCGCGCTTGGCGATGCACAGCGCCTTGTCCACCCCACCTCGGACCGGCCAGTGCGCAACGGCGCAGCGGATCAGGCGCTTGGAGAACGACCGGACGTCCTCGTTCGATCCGCGACCGAGGGCGCATGGTCCCGGCGCGGTGGCGTCTCCCGTCTCGGCCGACGGCGCCGCCCCGACCGTCGCGACGGGCCCGATCAGCAGCCCGACGACGAGCGTGGCCGACACGGTCGCGGCGAGTCCACGCGCGGGCCGAGCTCGGGGCGTGTGTGGGTGTGTGGGCATCGTGGGTGTGGGTGGGTGCGCTCCGGACGGCGAACGACCGCCGACGCCCGTCCGGAACCTCGTTGCGAGGCCTGTATCGAGGAAGTGTTCGGCGGCCGGCTCCACCCTAGCGAGCCGCCCGGGGCGCGTCCACCCGCTCGGAGACCGTCGTTCGCGGGCGTGTCGGTGCGCGCCGCTAGCATCGCGCGCATGGGCACGCACGATCGTTCGTCGCCGACGGAAACTCCCTCCCTGACGCTGGTGCAGCAGCGGACGGCCGACCAACTGATCCGCGGCGGGCGGCGCTGGGACGCGCCCGAGGATCTCGCTGAGGTCATCGCGCAGCGCCTCGAGACGGCGGTGTCGGTCGCCGCGATCGACGAACCGTTGGTGCTGACGAAGGCTCGGCTCTCCGATGCCGGGCGGTGCGACGGTCGGTTCGAAGCGGGTCTGCTGCGGGAGGCACCCCCGTTCGCCCACTCGACCAAGACGGCGTCCGGCCTGCTGTTGCACAAGGCCGTCGAGCTCGACGTCGGCGGGCGGCTCGAGCGCGATCCTTACGAGCTGACCGTCCTCGCGTCCGATCGGCTCGTGGACGACGACGCGGCGTTCGGGCGGCACTGGGGCGAGCTCCCGGAGGTCGACCGCGACCAGCTCCTGATGCGGTCGGTGACCGCGCTCGAACTGTTCCGGACGACGTTCCCGCCGCTGCGGTCGATGCGAACGACGCTGGCCCCGATGACCGAGTGGCGCTTGCGGGCCGAAGTATCCGGCGGCCGGCTCGTGCTCGACGGCCGGATCGATCTGTCGCTGGGCCGGCCGGCCGGCCCCGAGGGGCGGCTCCTGCTCGACATCAAGGGCGAGGGAGCGTGGCCCGAGCACGCCGAGGATCTGCGTTTCTACGCCCTCGTGCACACGCTCCGCTTCGGGGTTCCGCCCTCGCGCGTGGCCAGCGTGTTCCTCGCGTCCGGCACGTGGCAGGTCGAGGACGTCACGCAGCGCGTGCTCGACAGGGCGATCGAGCGGATCGAAGGGGCGATCGCGCTCGCCGGGCGTCTCCGCGACGGCGACGAGCCCTCGCTGCGACCGGGCCGGTACTGCGCCTGGTGTCCGAGGGTGCAGCGGTGCCCCGCGGCCGCGCGGGCAGCCGAACCTGCCGTGCCTGCCGCCGGATAGTCCGTTCGATCCAGCCCCGTTCCGGCAGAGGTGCTTCAGCAGCCGAGCATCTCCGGCCGATACTGCTCACGGACCGTCCGAGCAGACCGAGGAGCAGGAGGCAGCGCCATGGGTTCGATCAGCCGCGGGTTCCGGCTCGCGAAGCAGAGCTGGTACGTCGTGATGCAGGAGCGATCGTTGCTGGTGCTCCCGGTGCTCTCGTTCCTGTGCATCCTCCTGGTCGCGGGCGCGTTCGGCGGAGGCGCGTTCGGGATGGGCCTGTTCGACGACGCCACCACGTCCGGATCCGGCGGCGGTGGGTCCAACATCAGTCCGGTCGCGTACGTGCTCCTGTTCTGCTTCTACGTGATCACCTCGTTCATCGCGATCTACTTCAACGCCGTCGTGATCGGCGTCGCGATGAAGCGGCTGCACGGCGAAGATGCATCGCTGGGTGACGGATTCGCGCTCGCCAACCAGCACCTCGGCAAGATCTTCGTGTGGGCAGTGGTCACCGCGACCGTCGGCATGGTCCTTCGCATGGTGGCCGAGCGGGCGGGGTTCCTCGGCGCGATCCTGATCCGGCTCGTCGGCGTGGCGTGGGGGCTGATCACCTTCTTCGTCGTGCCAGTGATCCTCTACGAACCGCTCGGCGTCGGGGCGTCGATCAAGCGTTCGGCTTCGCTCTTCAAGCAGAAGTGGGGCGAGCAGGTCGTCGGGAACGCGACGATCGGTCTCGCGATGTTCGTGGCGGGTATCGGCGTTGCGCTCGTGTGCGCGGGCATCGGGTTCGCGATCCCCGCGGCGATCCCCGCCGTCGTGGTCGTGGGCGTTCTGGCGCTCATCGTCCTCGCGGCCCTTGGCTCGGTGCTCTCGGGCGTGTTCAATGCCGCGCTGTACCGCTACGCGACGACGGGCGACGCCGGCGGCGCGTTCAGCGAACAGGATCTCGCCGGGTCGTTCCGGCCGAAGAAGGGCCTGCGCGGCAACCTCGCGTAGTCAGGTCCAGACCCCGGAGGTGTGTCGGTTCCCCGGAGCCGCGGGTATCGTCGTGGCCGCCGCGTACCGCGGCCACACGAGAGTCCGGCCACGGCGTTCGCCGGGCCGAGCCGAATCACTCGATGGGGTGAGAGCGATGGGGAAGGACCTGTACGACGTCGGTGAGCTGCCTCCGATCGGCGATGTACCGAAGCAGATGCACGCCCAGCTGGTGCGCCCCGATCGGTACGCCGAGCCCGAGAAGGCGATCCAGGATGAGGTCATCGACATCCCCGAGCTCGGGCCGCACGACGCGCTCGTGATGGTCATGGCAGCGGGTGTGAACTTCAACAACGTCTGGGCCGCGCGCGGGGTGCCGGTCGACGTCACGAAGTCGCAAGCCAAGTGGGGCGAGCCGACCGACTTCCACATCGTCGGATCCGACGCGAGCGGTGTCGTGTACGCCGTGGGATCCGACGTGACGAACGTCCGGGTGGGCGATCGTGTGATCGTCCACGCGGGGCAGTGGAACCACGACGACCCCTGGGTGGTTGCCGGCAACGATCCGGGACTCGCGGCGAGCTTCCGGGTCTGGGGCTACGACAGCTGCTGGGGCTCGTTCTCCCAGTTCGCCAAGGTGCAGGCGCACCAGTGCTTGCCGAAGGCCGACGCTCTCACCTGGGAGGAGGCTGCCGCGCCGACGCTGACCGGTGCCACGGCGTACCGGATGCTGTTCGGCTGGCCTCCGCACACGGTGCAACCCGACGATGTCGTGCTCGTATGGGGTGGCTCCGGTGGTCTCGGCTCGATGGGGGTCCAGCTCGTGCGCAACGCCGGAGGCAAGGCGGTCGCCGTCGTGTCCTCCGACGATAAGGGCGAGTTCGCGAAGCAACTCGGCGCGGCCGGCTACGTCAACCGCAAGGACTTCTCCCACTGGGGCGTGCCGCCCGCATGGGACAGTCCCGAGTGGAAGGATTGGTTCGCCGGCGCGAAGGCGTTCGGCAAGGCGATCTGGGACGTGCTCGGCGAGAAGCGCAGTCCGAGGATCGTGTTCGACCACCCCGGTCAGGACACGATCCCGACCTCGATCTTCGTGGCCGATCGCGGCGGCATGGTCGTGATCTGCGCGGGGACCTCCGGCTACGACACGATGGTGGATGTGCGCTACCTGTGGTTCATGCAGAAGCGCTACCAGGGATCGCACCTGTTCAACGACGAGCAGGCCGCGGCGTTCAACGATCTCGTCCGGGAGGGAAAGATCCGCACGGCGCTCGGGGCCACCTACCCCTACGAACAGAGCGGGTACGCGCACCAGCTGATGGCGGACGGCAAGCTCCCCGAGGGAAACGTGTCGGTGCTGATCAACGCTCCGCGCGAGGGCCTGATGGATCTGCCGTAGCGGCTTCCTGCACGAGCTCCACGAGCACACCTCCGAAGCTGTTGGGATGCACGAACGCGATCGTCGTTCCGCGGGAGCCGGGCCGAGGTGTCTCGTCGACCAGCCGGGCGCCCGACGCACGCAGATGATCGAGCGCGGCGACGACGTCGTGCACGCGGTAGGCGACGTGGTGCAAGCCGGGGCCCTTCGCCGCGACGAAGCGCCCGACCGGGGTCTGCGGTCCCAGTGCTCCCAGCAGCTGGATGTAGGAGGAGCCGATGGCGAACAGCACCTCTTCGACCCCCTGGTCCGCGACGACCTCGCGGTGGACCGGTTCGATCGCGAACGAGGTGCGATACAGCTCGACGGCCGCGGCGAGGTCCGCGACGGCGATGCCGACGTGGTCGAGATCCGTGAGCACCCTCAGCCCTTCGCCGAACGGCGCTTCGAGACCGTAGGCTGCATCCGTGAGATCAGGTCCTGTGCTTCGGTGACATGGTAGGCGGGGAGCGCGAGCGCCCGTACGACGGCCGCGACGCCCTGTGCCCGCAGGTCCGCCTCTGGCTTCGCGTCGGTCGTCGGCGAACCGAGGACATAGAACTCCACGAGCTCGAGGAACTGTTTCAGGCTGGGAACCAACCCGCCGCGCTCGTACGCGTAGATCGTCTGGCGGGCCGCGGGTGAGCCCTTCGTCGCCGCCGCCTTCTCCACCGACCGGTACCCGGCCCCCCGACGAAGCTCGCGCAACAGCCCGCCGAGGATCTTGCGATCCTCCGCGGAGACGGGCGGCTGTTTCTTGCGGGCCACGAGCACGCTCCTTACGCAGAAGCACCGGTGCATGTCTGTACGGAGCAGGTGTCCCGGCGGCCGGCGAGAACCCGCCCGCGGCAGCCGGGAGCGTGCGGGTACGGTACCGACCGCCGGGGCGACACGTCGGAGATCCGCTGAAATCGTTGGCGGGGAAGGGGCCCGAGCGAGCTCGAGGCCGGCCCGGAACCACCGCCTCGACCGGTGCGCGTGCCTGCCGGGTCGGCGAAGGGCGCAGGCTCACCCCGTCGAAGGTCCGATGCGCGAATCCCCCGCCCTCCGTACGATGCCCCTGAGCGGACTAGGCACGCCCGAAGGGTCGATCGGCGGCTCGCCGGGTCGCGTGCGCGGCCGAGGAGGGAGGCGCCGATGAAGGAGAAGAACGAAGCCGCGGCCGCCCCCGCCCTCGAGCAGGACGTGCTCATGCGGGCGGGCCGCGCCGATGTCTTCAAGGTCCGCGACCGCTCCCGCCGAAAGAGGATCATCCGGCTGGTCGCGATCTTCCTGCTGATCGACGGGTATCTGTGGTGGCGCTACGCCACCTATCCCCCGGAGGAACGTGGGTTCGGGTTCCCGAGCCTCGGACCCGACGCCTGGATCTTCATCCCGATGGGCCTGTTGTTCGCGGCGATCGCGCTGACGGCGATGCTGCCCCTGTTGAACGGGCGCTCGCCACACCTGTTCGTACGACCCGAGCAGATCGAAGTGGGCATCGACGACGTCCGGGGCCTCGACACGCAGGTGGACGAGGTCCGCCGCTCCCTGGATGTGTTCATGGGCTACGCGACCTTCCGCGAGGAGCTCGGGGGGAACCCGCGGCGCGGGATCCTCTTCGAGGGGCCCCCGGGAACCGGCAAGACCTACCTCGCCAAGGCGATGGCCAAGCAGGCGGGTGTGCCGTTCCTGTTCATCGCGGCGCCCGCCTTCCAGTCGATGTGGTTCGGCGCCACGGCCCGCAAGATCCGCAGCTACTTCAAGGCGCTCCGCAAGGTCGCGCTCAAGGAAGGTGGCGCGATCGGCTTCATCGAGGAGATCGACGCGATCGGTGGGGCCCGCGCCGGCATCGCGTCCTCGGTGGGGGACGGGTCTTTCCTCCAACGCGCGATCGCCCACGCCGGCATGCCGGGCGGCGGGGACTCCGGCATGGTGAACGAGCTGCTGATCCAGATGCAGTCGTTCGACCAGCCGCCGCTGCGCGACCGGATCCGGACCCGAACGATCGAGTGGGTGAACGGGTTCCTCCCGCCCGAACGGCGGTTCGCATCGTCCAAGCTGACGTACAACAACATCCTGCTGATCGCCGCCACGAACCGGGCTGATTCGCTCGACCCGGCGCTGCTGCGCCCGGGACGGTTCGACCGCCGCCTGTACTTCGACGTTCCGACGAAGACCGAGCGGCGAGAGTTGGTGGACTGGTTCCTCGAACGCAAAGCGCATCACGAGCAGCTCGATGCCGACGAAGCGCGCGAGAAGCTCGCCCACGACACGCTCGGCTACACGCCGGTGATGATCGAGCACATGTTCGACGAGGCGCTGCTCGTCTCCCTACGGCAGGGGCGCCGGCAGATGAACGTGGCGGATGTCTACGAGGCCAAGCTCACCGAGGAGGTGGGGGTCAAGCAGCCCGTCGTCTACACCGACGACGACCGCGCATCGGTCGCCACCCACGAGTCCGGGCATGCGACGGTCGCCTACTTCCTGGGCAAGGGCCGGCGCCTCGAGGTGCTGTCGATCATCAAGCGGCGGCAGTCGCTGGGCCTCCTCGCCCACGGCGACGAGGAGGAGCGGTACACACGATCGCGCTCGGAGATCGAGAGCGCCGTCGCGATCGCCCTCGGCGGACTCGTGTCCGAGGAGCTGTTCCTCGGCGAGTCGGGAACCGGCCCGGCGGCCGATCTCGCGAGCGCGACCGAGCTCGCGGCGAAGATGGTCGGGGCGTTCGGGATGGCGGGGTCGCTGATCTCCTACGAAGCGCTGCAGAATGGGCCGCTGTCGAGTTCGAACCTGGTCGCGAAGGTCCTCGGGGACGCGGACGGTAAGCAGCGCGTCGAGGACATCCTCACCCAGCAGAAGCAGGTCGTCACCGCGCTCCTCGAGGAGAACCGCGACGTCGTCATGGCCCTGCGGGACGCGCTGCTCGACGAGGACGAGCTCCTCGGGCGGGACATCCTGACGGTGATCGAGAAGGCGCTGGCGAACCGCAACTGAGGAGGATCTCAGTCCTGCGCGCCGAGCGAGGTGACCAACGCGATCGCGCGATCGAGGTCTGCGTCGGTGGTCATCGGGTTCATGAACCCGGCCCGCAGGTAGGTGCGCCCCCGCAGACGGGTCGTGGACACCCAGGCGTCACCGCCGGCGGCGAGGGCCTGCTGCAGCCGGTCCTGGTGCGCGTCGAGCGCATCCGGCTCGATGTCGGCCCGGTCGATCCCTCCGGGGACGTGCCGGAAGCACACGACCGACAGCTCCGGGTCGGAGGGAACGGGCTCGAGGTCGGGGTGGTCACGGCACCGCTGCGCGAATCCCGCCGCGAGATCGTCGGTGATCTCGACCAGGCGGCCGAGTCCCTCGGTCCCGAGATGTTTCCAGGACAGCCATAGCTTCAGGCCGCGGAAGCGGCGTGTTCCCTCGAACGAGTATTGGTACCAGTGCAGGGGGTCGGACTCCGGGTCGGAACTGCGGTAGTACTCCGGCGCGCGATGGAACGTGGCGAGCAGGTCGTCCCGACGCCGAACGAGCAGTCCGCCGATGTCGTAGGCCTGGAAGAACCACTTGTGCGGGTCGACCGTCACCGAGTCGGCGCGCTCAAGGTCGGGGACGCGCCCGGCATCCCGCTCGGACAGCCGTGCCGCGCCGCCGTAGGCCGCGTCGACGTGCAGCCAGAGGCCCTCGCGCCGCGCGAGGTCCGCGAGCTCTCCCGTCAGGTCGATCGAGCCGGTGTTCGTCGAGCCGCCGACGGCGGCGATCGCGAGCGGAACGAGCCCCGCGGCGCGGTCCTCGTCGATCGCCCGAGCAACGGGCTCGCCGTGCAGCCGGAACCGCTCGTCGGATCCGATCACGCGCAGGGTGTCGTCGGGGAACCCGAGCGTCGACAGCGCCCGCGCGATCGAGAAGTGTGCTTGGTCGGATGCGTAGACGCGCACGCCGTCCAGGTCGGCGGCGCGCGGCTGCCGATCGAGGTCCCGGAGCCGCCGCAGGTGCACGTCGCGGGCGACGGTCATCGCCATCACGTTCGCCATGACGCCGCCCGAGGTGAGCACCCCCCAGCCGTCCTCGTCGAACCCGACGAGCTCGCGGAGCCACGTGGTGACCTCCTCCTCGACGAACGCGGCGACGGGCCCCGCGTGCCACACGTCGACCCCCTGGTGGGTCCACTGGCTCAGCACCTCCCCGGCGATCGAGGAGGGGAGCGGCGGGGGCGTGAAGTAGCTGAACGCACGAGGGTGCTGCGCATTGAACATCGCCGGGGCGATCCGATCGCGGAACTCATCGAGCAGCGCGGCGAACGGCACCGGTCCCTCGGGGGCGGGTGCGGGCCGTCCTTCGGGCCCGAAGTAGCGACGTCGCGCCTCGGGATAGGTGTCCGGCCCGACCGGCCGTCGCATCGCCTGCTCGTAGAGGAAGTCGAGCGCGGTGTCCCACGTCGCGCTGCCCATCGCCTCGAGTGCAGCGCGCGCCGCGGCCGGGTCGCGGTAGTCGAGAAGTTCCGGCTCGGGATGCCAGGAGAATCGATCTGCAGCGTCCGGGGTGCCGGGCCGTTCGTCGCGAACCTCGTCGCCCACGCGGGCGAGAGTAGCAGTGGCCGCGCGCCCGTAGACTGGGCGGTATGACGTCTCGTTCCGTGATCGTCGCCGGTGCGCGGACCCCGATCGGGCGGTTCCGCGGCGCCCTGTCCGGGTTCACCGCGATGGAGCTCGGCGGCCGTGCGATCGCCGAGGCGCTCTCGCGATCCGGCGTCGCACCCGTGCAGGTCGACTACGTGCTCATGGGTCACGTGCTCCAGGCCGCGCAGGGGCAGATCACCGCACGGCAGGCCGCGATCGAGGCCGGTGTCCCGAAGGAGGTGCCCGCCGTCACGATCAACAAGGTGTGCCCGTCGGGGATGACGGCGATCGCGATGGCCGATCAGGCGATCCGGGCCGGCGACATCGAGATCGCCGTCGCCGGTGGGATGGAGTCGATGACGAACGCTCCCTACGCGCTGCCGAAGGCGCGCGACGGGAACCGCCTCGGGCACGCCGAGCTGATCGACACGATGCAGCTCGACGGGCTCACGTCGCCGTTCTCCCGCCTGTCGATGGGCGAGGACACCGATGGGGTGAACGTGGAGCTCGGGATCTCGCGCGTGGACCAGGACGCGTGGGCCGCGCGCAGCCATCAACGTGCGCATGCCGGCTGGGAGAGCCGTGTGCTGGAGGACGAGGTACTCGAGATCGAGGTCGTTCAGCGGCGCGGCGATCCGATCCGGCTCTCCCGCGACGAGGGGATCCGCCCGGAGACCACGACCGAGGTGCTCGGAGGGCTCCGCTCCGCCTTCGGCGGATCAGGAACGGTGACCGCGGGCAACGCGTCGCAGATATCCGACGGTGCCGCGGCGGTCGTCGTGATGTCCTCGGAGAAGGCAGCCGAGCTCGGTCTCGAGCCGCTCGCCGAGATCGTCGCGTACGGCATGGCGGCGGAACGGTTCCCGTACCTGCACACGGTTCCCGCTCTCTCGCTGCAACGGGCGTTGAAGCGGGCCGGGCGCGATCCGAGCGACCTCGAGGTGATCGAGATCAACGAGGCGTTCGCCGCCGTCGCGGTGCACTCGACGAAGATGCTCGGGGTCGACTCCGAGATCGTGAACCCGAATGGGGGAGCGGTCGCGATGGGGCACCCGATCGGAGCGAGCGGCGCCCGGCTCGTCCTGACCCTCGCTCACGAACTCCGCAGGCGCGGTGCGAGCCTCGGCGGCGCGGCGATCTGCGGCGGGGGCGGCCAGGGCGACGCGCTCCTGCTCCGGCGTCCCTAGTCCGCGACCCGGCCGGCGGGCCGTCGGCCGATCACCGTGCGACTGCCCCGGCCGGGCGATCGCGATCAGGGGGCGGTGAGACCGTGCGGTGACGTCTCGGGGAGCATGATCGTGACGTCGTCACCGCCGTCCGGAGCTGCGTCCGCGGCATGGTCGGGGAGGAACACGCGGAACGCGGAGCCGCCACCCTGGCGCCCCTCGACGATGGCCCACCCGCCGTGCACGTCGGCGAAGCGGGCGACCACCGGGCTCATGCTGGCATCCGAGGAGGGCTCGTCGTCCTCGACGCTGAGGAGCGCTCCGCCGTCGGATCGTTCCAGGCGCACGAGGATCTCGGCGCCGGGTCGGGAGCGGGCCACCGCGTTCGCGACGAGCGCGGACACGATCTCCTCGACCCGGAGCGGGTCGACCCCGAGTTCCACCGGCTGCGTACGAACCTCGATCGGGTGCTGGTCCCGGTCGAACGGGGCATCCTCGACGACCCGGCCGACCAGCTCGGCCAGCTCGGTGCGTCGGTAGGCGAGCTCGACGTCGCCGCGTGCGAGGTCGTCGGCGTGGAGCAGGTCCTGTACGAGGTGGTCGAGCTTGCCGGCGTGCGTCCGCAGCTTCTCGACGAGGGTGGTGTCCTCGGGCTCGGGGCGCCGGTGTTGCATCGCGATCAGCGTGCCCTGGATCGCCGCGACCGACGCGCGCGCATCCGTCGACAGCTGCTGCACGAAGGGCGCCGATGCTCGACGGTCCTCGATGGGCTCGTTCGCGCCCGCGCCGACCTCAGCCGCAGCGGGCGCAGGGCTGTCGCCGTTCGCGGTGTCATCCGCTCCCGCGTGCAGGTGGCGGAGGGCATCTTGGAGTTTCTCCCGTCGTTCGGCCGCCTCCAGTCGCTCGGCGAGATCGGCCGCCTCCGCACGCGCGATACCGAGCTCGTCCTTCGTGCGATCGAGCTCGAGTTGCAGCCGGTCGGCGACACTGTCGCCGTCGGAGGGTTCGGTCGCGCGCGCGAGCGCGCGTTGCAGCTCCGCGCGGGTGTCGTTGGCGTCGGTCAAGGATCGTTCGAGCTCGATCGTGCGGCTCTCGAGCTCTGCCCGCGCTGCCTCGGTCCGCTCGGCGCGCTCCTCGGCGGCAGCGAGTCGCTGGGTCGTGTTGGGGTCGGCGACCGGTGTCGCCGCACGCTGCGCGAGCTCGGTTCGGATCTGTTCGGCCCGCTGAAGCTGCCCGGTGAGGTGGTCGCGCTCGGCTTCGAGGAGCCGAACGCGGTCACCGAGCTCGTCGAGTGCCTCGAGCTGCCCGGACGCTTCGTTGTCGCGGACGCTGATCGAGCCGGCCCGGATGCGTTCGAGCTCGGACTGGGCGACGGCGAGCCGTCGGTTCGTTTCCTCGGCCAGCCGCTCGGCTCGCGCGGCCCGCTCGTCGGCGAGACGGCGGGCTTCGACGGCCTGTCGGAAGTCGGGGTGCAGGTAGGCCGGATCCTGGCGGGTCTCCTCCGGTCCCTGTTTCGCGCCGGGCGCGGCGGGCTCCGCGATCCGTACGAGACCCGGCTCGGGTGCAGGCGCGGGTTCGGGTGTGGATGCGGACGGGTTCGGTCGCAGCACGCGGCGTCGACCGCGACCGAACCCGTCCCGGAAGGTCAGAGCGAGCAGCGCGAGCGAAGCCAGCAACAGGGCGGCGAGAACGATCGTGCCGATCCTCCACGGACGGCTCGCTCCGGCCCACAACGGTTCGTAGGGTCGGGTGACCTCCACGACCCCGAGGATGGGGCCGTCGGCCTCGAGCCGGAGGGGGACGAAGACACGGAACGCGGAGTGATCCACCACGCTTTCCCGTCCCTGCTCGGCGACGCGGGCGATCCGACCTCGCTCGTTGGGCTCGCGGCTGCCGATGTTCGCACGGTCGGTGTCGAACACGACGGTTCCGTCCCGGCGATAGATCGCCAGCGCGTCCGACGGCCCCGCGGAGAGGAGCCGCTCGGTCACCAGCGCGCCGAGTTCCGCGGCGCGACGGGCGGTGACCGGCTGGGCGACGTCGGACGACGACAGCGCGGGCGCGAGGACCTCCTGAACGGCGCGTTGCGCCGAGGCGGCGGCGGAGGCCTCCGCGCTCTGCCGGGCAGAGCTCGCGAGCACGAGCGAGAGGAGCATGCCCGTGGCCAGAAGGGCGGAGACGGCGGCCCACAAGGGTCGCTGGCTGCGACGGACCTCGATCCCGACCATCGTTCCCCCCTCCGGACTCGAGACTTCTCTCTCGGTATCGGCCGGAGGAGGGCATGAGCTTGAGTCGGACGTACGGCCGATAGCCCGAGTTGACTACGCCGTCGGGGCTACACGCCCGCCGAGATGGCCCGGGCACCACGCACCACGCGCGTATCGCCGGTGACCGCGTCTTTCGCGAGCTCGATCAGGTCCTCGATCGAGTCCTGCATCTCCCGCACGTGGCTCACGAGCACGACGAGCCGGTCGGGGTCCTCGGCGACCAGCCGGCCGATCCCCTCCATCGCCAGGGCCAGATGCTCGGGGTCGAGCCCGCCGAAGCCCTCATCCAGGAAGAACGAGTCGAGGCGTCCGCCGCCCCGCGCGACCATCTCGGCCAGGGCCAATGCCAGCGCGAGCGAGGCCAGGAACGTCTCGCCGCCGGAGAGGCTGTCGGCCTTGCGGGGGCGTCCGGCCGCGTTCATGTCGCGGACGTCGAACCGATCGTCCTCGCTGAACCGATACCCCCCGGCAGTCAGCTGTTCGAAATGCTCGCTCCCGAGCTCCGCGAGCTCGGCGCGCTCCTCCTCGAGCAGGAAGCCGAGGAACCGGGACGGACGCAGGTCTTTCTCCAGCCGCAGGAGCAGGGTGCGTCGCGCCTCGTCACTGCTCACGCGCTGCTCGAGATCGGCTCCGCGTTCCACCTCGGCCTCGAGGTCGACGACCCGCTGCTGCGTCGACCCGCGCTCCGCGCTCGCGTGCGCGAGCGCATCACCGAACATCTCGAGATCGGAGATGTCGAGCTCAGCGGCGATCTCATCGAGCCGTTTTCGGCCGGCGTGTTCTCGGGCGGTGACGTCCGACACGAGTCCGCCGACCTCGCTGCGCCGGTCGTCGATCGCCCGTAGCAGCTCGGCGCGCTCCTCGCCGAGCGATCCGGGATCGGCGACCGGCTCCCGGATCTCACCGAGCCGTCCCCAGCAGCCGACGATCCGTGCCGCGAGGGCGCCGGTCGCCTCGAGCGCCGTCGTCGCGCCGTCGGTGACGCTGATCGCGTCGGCCTCGGCGCGCTCGAGCTCGGCTCGTGCCTCGTCGAGGTCGCGCTCGGCCGTCTCGAGCAGGCGCATGCGTTCGTCGAGGAGGGCACGCGGGTCGCCCTCGCCCAGCCGTTCCACGAGCTCTTCGGAGACCCGGGCGAGCTCTTCCTGCGCCGCGGTCGCCTGGCCGGCGGCCGTGGCAGCACCGGCGGTGCTCGTCTCGAGCTGGGTCCGGGCGGCCGCGAGGTCGTTCTCGGCCCGCGTGTGCTGTTGGCGGGCGCGCAGCTCCGCCTTGCGTGCCTTCTCGAGCGCAGCTTTCGCGCTCTTCACCGCCTTCTCGGCCGCGGTGGTCTTCGGCGCGGCCCTGCGGCGCGGGGTGGAATCGACGGCGCGTTCGCACACCGGGCAGGGATCGCCCACGGCGAGATGCGCGCGGAGCTCGTGTGCCATCTCGGCGCGATGCGCCGCGCGCCGCTCGTCTTCGACCCGCTCGAGATCGGCTTGCGCCGTCGCGACGGCCGCCTCGGTCTGGTCGTGTGCGGCCGCAGCGGCGTCCGCCTGCGCCTGCGCTTTCTCGGCGTGCCGCTCGGCCTGCTCGGCGGCGCGCGCGGCGACCTCGGCCTGTCGCTCGCTCGCCTCCAGGCCTCGGACGGCCGCCTCGCGCCGCTCGACGAGCGCGCCGAACGATCCGAGCTGCTGGGGGTCACCGAGCCGCTCGACGAGCTCGGTGCGCGCTCGCTCCCGTTCCGAGCGCCGTCGCGCGGCCTCGTCGACCGCTGCGCGTGCTTCGTCCACCTGAGCCCTCGCCGCACCCGCTCGCTGCACCGTGTCGAGAACGGCATCGTCTGCCGGCGCCTGGCCTGCGATCGACGCCAGCTCGTCGGTCGCCGCTCGTGCCTGCTCGAGCGCGCGGCGAGCTTCCTCGCGATCGGCGCGCAGGGAGGCGACCTCCTCGGCGTGTCCGGAGAGCAGGTCGGCGCGCTCGGCGGCGGCGACGGCAGCCGGCCGCGCCGTCGCCAGTTCCGCGATCACCTGCTCGAGGCGGGTTCGATCGGCGGCGAGGTTCGACAACCGATCGGTGACGGCCTCGAGCCGGCGCTTGGCGACCCCGTGGGCCTGATCGAGCCGCTCGAACCCGAACACGCCCTTGAGCACCTTGTCGCGTTCACCGGCCGAGGCGCGAAGGAACTCCGAGAAGCGGTTCTGCGCGAGCAGCACGGACCGGCAGAAGGTCTCGAAGTCCATCCCGAGCAGTTCCTCGACCCTGCGTTTGGTCGCGTCGTCGCCCGTGATCGGGTCCAGTTCCGCCGCATCCGATGTGTCGTCGGCCAGCCGCACGAGCTTGTGCCCGGCTTGCCCTCTGCGGCGCAGCGCGCGCTGGATCTGCCACACGTCCTCGCCGACGGCGAACCGCAGTTCGACGTGGCAGTCGTCCCGCAACTGGTGGATCAGCGACTTCGTGTTGCTCGCGATCGTCGGCGTCTTGCCGAACAACGCGAATGCGATCGCGTCGAGGACCGAGGACTTGCCGGATCCGATCTCGCCGACGATGCCGACCAGCCTCCGATCACGGAACTCGAAGGTCTGCGCGGTCCGGTACGAGCGGAACCCGTCGAGCGTCAGCTCAAGCGGACGCATCGCCGGCCTCCTCGAGGACCGAGCGGAACTCGGCGAGCAGATCCTCGGGCGCTTCGTCGTCGGTCTCGCGCCGGAGGAACTCCGCGTAGAGGACATCCCACGACCGGTGCTGCTTCGCGAGCCGGGCCCCGACATCCCGCTCGGGACGCTGTGCGCGCACCCGGACGAGGAACCCGAACGCCTCGTGGGCGCGGTCGGCCAGACTCGTGTCGATCCCCGCGGCTCGTACGGTCAGATCCAGATAGCTCTCGGCCAGCTCGTCGCGTCGTCGTTCGATCGCCTCCCACGTGTCGGTGATGCGCACGAGCGGCCGTCCCGCCGAGAGCGGAACGGATTCGGCGACGGCGAGTCGGCCGGGCTCGGCCTCGACCACGACGACCCGCTTGGCCTCGCCCGCCTCCCCGAAGTCGAGTGGGAGGAGCGACCCCGCATACTCGGCGGGCACCGCGGCCCCCGGAACCGGTTGGGGCGCGTGGATGTGACCCATGGCGACGTACTGGGGACCGGCCGGGATCGCCTGAGAGGTCGCCGCGTACGCATCGCCCATGTGCAACTCGCGCTCGCCGCGCGGAGCCGAACGATCCACGCGGACGCCGCCGACGAGGAAGTGCGCGGTCAGCAGCGGGACCAGGTCGCTCCCGGCGGCGGCGACGAGCGCCTCGCTGTACCGCCCGCACAGCGCGCGCACGCGGTCGGCGTAGGCCCTGTACCAGCTGCCCGTCTCGGCCATGAAGTCGACGACACGTCCCTCGCGCAGGAACGGGAAGCACGCCACGACGGCCGGCACGCCGAGCACGTCGGGGCCGAGGAGTCCGCCGGCCTCGGGCCGCTTGATCCTTCCGACGAGGTGTACCCCCCGGGGCGCGAGCAGCGGCGCCAGGGTCTCGAACAGCTCAGGTGAGTCGTGGTTGCCCGCCACGGCGACGACCGGACGCGACGCAGCCAGCCGTACGAGCCGATCGAGCCCCAGGCGCAGCGCCTCGATCGGGGGGATCGGACGGTCGAACACGTCCCCGGAGACGAGCACGAGGTCGACCTCGCGTTCGTCGGCGATCGTCTCGACCTCGTCGAGAGCCTGTTCGAACTCCTCGGTCCGGTCGAATCGGTCGAGCCGTTTGCCGATGTGCCAGTCCGAGGTGTGGAGGATCCGCACGGGCTACAGGCCCTCGAACGGATCGCCCTCGGCATCCCGCGCGACCTCTTCCTTGCGCGTGGCCCAGGGCGGGAACGGGAACTGCACGACGAGCGGCACCGGGATCGCCGGCTGGGAGAGCACCATCGTCCCGGGCTTCAGCAACCGGGCGCGGGCGCGGGTCGAGGGCAGCATCCATCCGTACTCGGCGCGCTCGGCCTCGGCGCTGTCGAGGCGGCCGGTGACGCGGATCGCGGCGTTCTCGAGCACCTCCGACGCGACGCGCGACGCCGTCTGCTGCGCTCCGACGAGCAGCACGCCGAGCGACCGGCCGCGCTGGGCGATGTCGATCAGCATGTCCTTCAGCGGGCTGTCTCCCTGCCGCGGCGCGTACTTGTTCAGCTCGTCGAGGACGACGACCGACAGGGGAAGGCGCTCGCCGCTGAGCTCCTTCTGTTTGAACGTCTCGTTCAGCAGCGCGCCCACGACGAACCGCTGGGCGAGCTCGGCGAGGTTCTGGATCGCGACGACCGTGATCGAGGCCTTCGCACGATCGATCCGCCGGCTCTCGCCGGCACGGATCAGGTGCCCGAGCTGATTCGACGCGTAGTGCATCCGGCGCATGAAGGCGGCGATCGTTCCGCCGGATGCCTTTCCGCCCCAGACGTAGTCCGGCTCGCCGCCGTTCTCGGGTTCGAGGAAGGACGCGATCGCGTCCACGAGCGAGGGCAGATCGCGCACGACGATCTCGTGCGGCTCGGGTCGTGCTCCGCCAGCGTCCGCCTCGTCGTGGTCGGCGGGGTTGCGCAGGACGATCGCTCCGGGTTCGCCCGCGACGTCGAGCGCGAACCTCCGCAGCTGCTGCTGGACGCGCTCGCGAACGAACGGGATCTGGTTGCGGTTGTCGCTCGCGTCGGTGAGCACGTACCGCAGCAGTTCCTCGTCGACGAACTCGCGGGGCGTCCAGGTGAACACGTCGACGCCCTCCTGGCGCCCGCCGGTATCGGGAACGATCACGTCAGCCGAACGTCGCCGCGGCGGGGCCCAGAACCGGACCGAGGGGAACGGCTCCGGTGCCACACCGAGCGTCGCCCATCCCTCGGCGGCCTCGTCGTCGAAGTCGGCGTTCGGCTTGTCGAGCCAGAGCAGGTCCTCGCCCTTCACGTTGAAGATCAGCACACGCAGGTTCGCCGCACCCTCCCCGAGGATCTGCGGGTTCGCCGTCAGCATCCGCAGGAAGAACAGGGCGTAGGAGGTCTTCGTCGCGACGCCGCTGATACCCGAGATCGACATGTGCCCGCCCTTGCGACCGTCGAAGAAGTCGAGGTCGGCGTAGGCGGGCTCGCCGTCGCGGCTGAGGCCGACGGGCAGCGGCCGCGTCATCTCGTCGGTGTAGAGCGCCTTCGCGCGTTCGGCACCGGTCGCGCGAGAGGCGATCTGGCCGGGGTCGGGACTCACCCACGTCTCCGGATCGACGCGCGTCACCGCGACCTGGGCCGAGCGCACCTTCGCGGCGGGAAGGATGCCGAGCTCGGCCACCCGGTGGGTGTCCGATTCGTACGACGCGCCCTCGTAGATCGCCTCGACCTCGGTCACGACTCCGTAGGTGGCGACCTCGCCGGCCTTCGGCACGTCGGTGCGCACCACGATCAGGTCATCGAGCTGCACGTATTCGTCGTCCTCGAGCACGATGCGGAACTCCTGCGTGTTCGTGTGCTGGGAACCGAGGACCCGTCCCACCCGGGAGGCGTCGGTCACGACGCCTCCGCGTGCACGGCAGCCCGCAGCGCGCGGAACACCAGTCCGGGGTCGCCCATCAGGTGCCGCAGCTCGCGTTCAAGCGCGGCGATCGGGACGAGGTTCTGCGGCGCGCGAGGATCGAGATGGGGCTCGGAGGCGACGGCCGGCAACAGGGCGGCCGTGCGGTCGGCGGCGGCGACCGCTTCGGGGAGGGGAACGTGCGCGGGAGTTTCGCAGCGCACGATCCCGGTCCAGGAATGTCCACCGCGCAGCGTCGCCAACCGCACGTACCACGCGTACCGGCGGTGGTTCGAGATCGTGAACAGCGGCGTCCGCTGACCCGACCCGAGGCGGCCGACGACCCGGTTCTCGGCGGGTTCGAGGTAGGTCACATGGTGGCGCTTGATGCATCCGACGGTGACGGGTGAACGCTCGTGCACCGGTCCGTCGACGATCACCGAGCAGGACTCGGCGAGCCGGGCCGCGATCCGCCGCTCGGCTGCCTGGCGCAGGTCGCCGAGGGCCTGCATCAGCTGGGCCGGATCGTCGGACGAGGAGCGCGTCGTGCGATAGCCCGGGTGCAGGTCGATCACCGGCAACGACTCGGACCGACCCGAGCCCACGATGGCCCAGCGTTCCACCTCGGCCGCCTGGATCGTCGAGACGGGAACGCCGCGTTCCCAGACCGTCGCGCCGGCGGCGATCGTGCCGCACAGCCCGGGGACCGGTCCCTGCTCGGGGTCGTCGATCGTGAGACGAGCGTCGACGCGTTGCACGCCGTCGACGAAGGCGATCACCGCCTCGCCGTCGTCGCGTCCGTCGATCGGCGACCAGGCAACGCCCTCGACCGTGTGGTCCACGGACCCCTCGGCCGGGCGGAGCTGCTCGTCGTTGTCGAGAGGGGAGCCGTACTCGGGGGCCCAGCTCTCGACGAAGATGTCTGCCACGCGCCGTATCCTATGCGTCCCTCCGGACACCCGGCGCTCGGGTCCAGGTGAGGGGATCGCGTTCGGAATCCAGGGCGACCCCGTGCGTGACCGTGGTTGCAGTTGACGCCTCCGGTCCGTCGTCTGCGAGGATTGGAGCGAAGCGAGCACGCACGAGCACGCCGCCCGTTCGATCGTTGGACGACGAGAGCGAGGATCTCGACCCCCATGCCCAGTGACCTGACCGGCGCCCGGTCGCGGCTCGACGCCGCCGCCGGCTCCCTCGAGTTGTATTCGCTCCCGTGGCTCGCCGACGCGGTCGGCGCCGACGTCTCCGGCCTGCCGCACACCGTGAAGATCCTCCTGGAGAACCTGCTCCGCCGCGCCGGATCGCGCGACGTCCGTGACCACGACGTGCGTGCGCTCGCCGGGTGGCCCGGGCCCGCCACCGACATCGCGTTCATGCCGGCGCGGGTGCTGATGCAAGACTTCACCGGCGTCCCCGCCGTCGTCGATCTCGCGGCGATCCGGTCGGCGGTCGCCCGATCCGGGGGCGACCCGCACCAGGTGAACCCGCTCGTGCCGGTCGACCTCGTGATCGATCACTCGGTGCAGGTCGATCGATTCCGCACCGAGGACGCGTACCAAGCGAACATCGACTGGGAGTACCGCCGCAACGGCGAGCGGTACACGTTGCTGCGGTGGGCGCAACAGGCGTTCGACGATCTGCGCGTGGTGCCGCCGGGGGCGGGGATCTGCCACCAGGTGAACCTCGAGCATCTCGGCAGGGTCGTCCAGGTCCGTGAGGGTGTCGCGATCCCCGACACCCTCGTCGGCACCGACTCGCACACGACGATGATCAACGGACTCGGCGTGCTCGGTTGGGGGGTGGGGGGGATCGAGGCTGAGGCCGCGATGCTGGGCCAGCCGATGTTCCTTCCCCAGCCCGTGGTCGTGGGCGTTCGAGCCTCCGGTGCATTGCCGGCCGGAACGACCGCGACCGATCTCGTCCTCACCCTGACCGAGAAGCTCCGCGCGCACGGAGTGGTCGGCTCGTTCGTCGAGTTCTTCGGCGACGGACTCTCGAGCCTGGAGCTCGCCGACCGGGCCACGCTGTCGAACATGTGCCCCGAGTACGGAGCCACCGCGGCATTCTTCCCGGTCGATGACGTCACGTTGACCTACCTGCGGTTCACCGGCCGCGGCGATGCCGCCGACCTCACCGAGCGCTACACGAAGGAGCAGCAGCTCTTCCGTCGCGACGGCGATCCCGAGCCCGTGTTCTCCGAGGTGCTCGATCTCGACCTGGCGTCGATCGAGCCCTCGCTCGCCGGGCCACGGCGGCCCCAGGACCGCGTCGCGCTCTCGAACGTATGGAGCTCGTTCGTCGAGGCGTACCGGGATCACCTCGAGCCCGGGCCGAAGCCCTCCGAGATCGGGCGATTCGTCGGCGAGGGCGGTCAGCCCGAGCCGGAGGAGGCACTACCGGGCGGCGAGGTGGACCCGGCCCAGACCGCGGGCGAGGCGACGATCGGTGACGGCTCGGTCGTGATCGCCGCGATCACGAGCTGCACGAACACGTCGAACCCCTCGGTGATGCTCGCGGCCGGGCTGCTCGCGAAGCGAGCCGTCGAGGCCGGCCTGTCGGCCAAGCCATGGGTGAAGACGAGTCTCGCACCCGGCTCACGCGTCGTGACGGACTACCTGGACGCGGCAGGGCTCACCCCCTACCTCGACAAGCTCGGATTCGGTCTCGTCGGGTACGGGTGCACCACCTGCATCGGCAACTCGGGTCCGCTGCCGGATGAGGTCGCCGAGCAGATCGAGGAACGCGACCTGACGGTGGCCGCCGTTCTGTCGGGGAACCGCAACTTCGAGGGACGGATCCACGCCCTCGTTCGCGGCAGCTACCTCGCGTCCCCACCACTCGTCGTCGCGTATGCGCTCGCGGGCCGGGTGGACGTCGATCTGACCACGGAGCCGATCGGACACGCCGACGGCACACCGGTGTTCCTGCGCGATGTGTGGCCCTCTCCGGACGAAATCACCGAGGCCGTCACCCAGGCCGTCACCGCAGAGCAGTTCCGAGCCCAGTACGCGCGGATCTTCGACGGCGACGAGCGGTGGAACGCCCTCGATTCCCCGACGGGAGCGATGTACGCGTGGGACCCGGACTCGACCTACGTACAGGAACCCCCGTTCTTCGCCGGCCTCGACCAGGCCGATGCGGAACCGACAGACGTGATCGGCGCCCGGGTGCTCGTGAAGGTCGGTGATTCGGTCACGACCGACCACATCTCACCGGCCGGGGCGATCAAGCCCGACTCGCCGGCCGGGCGGTACCTCCTCGAGCGCGGAGTCGGCCAGCCCGACTTCAACTCCTACGGGTCGCGTCGTGGGAACCACGAAGTGATGCTGCGCGGGACCTTCGCGAACGTCCGGCTCCGCAACGAGCTGGCGCCCGACACCGAGGGTCCGTGGACCACGCACCTCCCCGGCGGCGAGGTCACGACGATCTACGACGCCGCGACGCGCTACCGGGACGAAGGCGTTCCGCTCGTGGTCCTCGCCGGCAAGGAGTACGGGTCCGGATCGTCGCGCGACTGGGCGGCCAAGGGTCCCTCGCTGCTCGGGGTCCGCGTCGTGATTGCGGAGAGCTACGAGCGGATCCACCGCAGCAACCTCGTCGGGATGGGCATCCTGCCGCTCCAGTACGAGGCCGGCTCCTCCGCCTCCTCGCTCGGCCTCGACGGCACCGAGACCTATGGCGTGCGCGGGATCGCGGGCGCACTGCAGCCGGGGCTCCAGGTAACCGTCGACGCGACGCGCGCAGACGGCTCGGTCGTGTCGTTCCCCGCGACCGTGCGGATCGACCAGCCCGCAGAGCTGGAGTACTACCGCAACGGCGGCGTCCTCCGAACGGTCGTGCGCGGCCTTCTCCCCTGAGGCCCGGCGCGGAGCGAGCGCAGCGAGCGAACGTAGACCCCAGCAGGAACGGGGTCTGGGGTCTCAAGCAGTGAGCGAGCGCAGCGAGCGAACGTAGACCCCAGCAGTACAAGTATCCTCGGGCGGTCCGAGGTCCGAACCGGGCGAGGAGACGACGATGAAGGGACTGGGCGAAGGCAGGGTCCTCGTCGGCAGCGACGGGTCCGATCGTGCCGCCGTCGCGGTCGCGCAGGGGGCGAGGATCGCCGCCCTCACGGGGGCCCAGCTCGACCTGGTCTTCGTCCTGGACGTGGGACGGCCCCACGACGGCGAGCTCGAGGCGGAGGCCCTGAGCGTCCTCGACGAAGCGGTGGATCTCGCCCGCGCGTTCGGGGCCGAGGGAACGCCGTCGGTGATCGCCGGCGAGCCGGCGCGGGCGCTGGTTCAGGAGGCCTCCGACCACCAGGTGGAGTTGATCTGCGTCGGGGCGGACGCCGGGCTGCTCGAGCGGCCGCACAAGATCGGGCGGGTCACCTCTCACGTCGTCCAGGAGTCGAACAGCTCGGTCCTCGTCGCCCGGCCCGGCCCGGATGGGTTCCCCGCCCGGATCGTCTGCGGCGTCGACGGGTCTGAAGCCTCGGCGCACACGGCGGGGATCGCGGCCCAGATCGCCGGCCTCGCGGAGGCGGAACTTCGCATCATGCACGTGATCCCGGTCTTCCGTGGCAGGGGCGAGGAGTGGACGATCGACCCAACGACCGACGAGATCTCCGAGGAGCTCGCCCCCGCCTACGAGACTGCGCGCGCCCAGGGGGTCGAACCCTTGCTCGAGATGGCGATGGGCCGGCCCGAGAGTGCGATCGTGAAGGTGGCCGAACGCGACGGCGCCGACCTGCTCGTGATCGGCCACCGGGGGATCTCCGGTATGGCGCGCCTCCTCCTGGGCAGCGTGAGCGAACACGTGACCTCGCACGCCGCGTGCTCGGTGCTCGTCGTCCGTCCCCCGGACGCCGGGACGATCGACGGCGACGACCCGGATTGGTAGGAGCCCCCGCCCGGGGTCGGCACGGCCACGACGGATCCGCTCCCGCTCGCGGTCAGAGCAGCGACGCCGTCGCGATCGGATCGGTCGTCGGCGCGGCCGGGCAGGACGACGGCTCCACGGTCACCGCCATGACCTCGGTCGAGGCCATCTCGGCATCGACGAGTTCGGCGATC
This sequence comes from Actinomycetota bacterium, assembly GCA_040881665.1. Classification (NCBI taxonomy): domain Bacteria; kingdom Bacillati; phylum Actinomycetota; species Actinomycetota bacterium. The sequence continues at coordinate 236,214 of JBBECT010000007.1, read as the reverse complement.
GATCCATCCGGACCCGGCACGAGGCACCCGCCCGAGGTCGGTGTGTCGTCCTCGATCATCCACAGGCCGTAGACCTTGTCCACGCCGGGGGAGGGCAGATCCGAGCCGAGGATCAGGACGCCCGGCTTCCCCGGCTCGTAGGCCATCGAGAGGGTCCCCGCCTGGGCGTCGAAGTCCACGACGCGCGCCGACCGCAGATCGATCGGCGAGTCTTCGCGCAGCGCACTGCCCGCGATCCATCCTCCCGCGAACAGCGCGAACGCCGCGGCCAGCGCGACGGCCGTCCGCAACCAGGTGCCTGGGCGGTCTTCCTCCCGCGCGGCCCGCGGACGCTCCAACGCCCGGACCCGGGCAGTTCCCTCATCGGGATCGGGGCGACCGTCGATACGTGCCCTCGCAAGGATCTCGTCCTCCACGCCGGCGCGGACCGGCGATGGGGGGAGCGCGAAGGCCATGCGGCCGGCCACCTCGTCGAACTCGAGACGCAGTCGGTGACAGTCCGCGCATGCGGGACCGTGCGTCCCCAGCTCGCGTTCGAGCGCGTCCTCGTCGGCGGGATCCAGCCCATCCAGGGCTCGGGCCGCGAGCAGTTCTTCGATCCGGTCGTGGCCGTTCATCGTTCGATCCCCACCAGCGCGGTGCGCATCCGCCGCATCCCCAACAGGGTGCGGGACTTCACGGTTCCGAGCGGCAGCGACAGGTCCTCGGCGATCTGCGACTGCGATCGCCCGCCGAAATACATCAACTCGAGCACCCGGCGCTGCTCCGCGGGCAGCTCGGCGAGTGCGCTCCGCACGATCGTGCGTTCCTCGGGCAGACCGATCTCCTCCGGAACCGTCACCCCCGGGTCGTCGGAGACATCCACGATGTCGGGGATCGCCTCGCGGGCGCGCCGCCGCTGTGCCTCCTCGCGCCGGACGGCGTCGACCGAACGGTGATGGACCATCCCCATCACCCAGCTCTTGACCGACCCACGGTTCGGGTCGTGCGCGAAAGGATCGCGCCACACGGCGAGGAACACCTCCTGCACGATCTCCTCCGCGAGGAACGGCTGTCGGAGGATCCGGTGCGCCAGCGACTGCGCGGTCGGGGCATACCGACGGAACAGGCGCCGGAACGCATCCTCGTCCCCGCCCCGGATCGCGGCCATCAGGTCCGCGTCGTGGATCTGGGGAGGATCAGGCATGCCCGGCCCCGTCGGATCCGGTCCGGCGGCCGGCCGCTGCAGCACCTGCGTCGCTCCCGTCACGTGCGGTCCCTCCGCTCACCGTGTGTTCGCGCTGGAAGCCCATGCGGATCACGCCTGGTCCTGGGGCGAGGGATCGGGATCGCCGGGCCGCTGCTCGGCCATCCTCGCCGCCGCTTTGTCGATCAGCTCGTCGAGGCTCCGCCCACTCGTGGGCTGGTATCTCGCGCTCCCGATCGAGACCGAAAGGTCGTAAGGACGCCGCGCCGCCGCGTTGCGCACTGCCAGCCCCTCGACGACCCGGGACAGCACCGCGGCTTCGGCACCGGCCGCGTCGCCGGTGAGCAGCATACAGAACGCGTCCCCGGACAGGCGCGCCGCGAGATCGGAATCGCGTGTCGCGTTGCGGAGGACCTCCGCGGTCTCGACCAGGAGTTGGGAACCCGCCTCATGTCCGTACGCCTCGTTGATCTCCTGCCGACCGTCGAGGGTGAGGAACAGGAGGACGATCGGAACGCCGGCTCGGTCGGCGAGTTTGAGGTGGTGTTCGGCGAGCGGAGTGAACCCGCGCCGGTTGCGGAGGCCCGTCAGCTCGTCGGTCGTCGCGAGCTGGGCGAGCTCACGTTGCAGCCGGTGCCGGTCCAGGGCGTACCGGATCGCGCGTCCGAGACCGTCGGGGTCGGTCCGTTCCTTCACGAAGTAGTCCTGGGCGCCGTCGCGGATCGCCTCGATACCGATCCCGCGGTCGCGCTCGGCGACCATGACGATGACGGGGACGTCGAGCGATCGGAGGACATCGTTCGCGTCGGCGGACCCCTCGTCACTCGGAACGGACAGGTCCGCGATCACCAGGTCGATCGGTTCGGACGCCAGCGCCTCCGGGGCCTGCGCGAATGCCTCGACGCGCCGCGCATGCACCGGTGGGGTCTCGAGGGTGTCGAGCGCATGTTGCACGACCGCGGCCGCGGCGTCGTCGTGTTCGATCACGAGGATCTCGATCTCTGGTGTGCTCATCCCTGCTCCCTGCGCCGTCGGGCCCGCTGCCGAACTCCGCCGGTCGGCCCCCGACGTCTCCGTCGCCCGGATTGTCCAGTGGTCCGGACTGCCCCGCAAGCGTCACGGGGTCGCCACACGATCGCCACCGTCCCGGCCTAGGGGTGCCCGTACCCTCCCGGTACCCTGTGGCGCATGGCAACCCGCAAGCTCACGCCCGGTGGGCGCTTCACTCGAACCGTGCTGGTCCTCACCGCGTTCGCCGCGATCCTCGTTGCGATGGGAGGCGGCGTCGGGATCGGCACCTACGTCTGGGCCGCAGGCGAGTTGAACGTCCCGCCACCTCCTCCTACGGAGCCCGGCGGCCGGGATCTCGGCAGGGCGATCAAGGGGAACTGCGACGAGGAGTCGTGCAACTACCTCCTGCTCGGCAGCGACGATCGCGCGGGACTCGATGCCGAGGATCGCGAGGCGTTCGGGACCAACAGCGACATCGGCGGGGAGGAACGATCCGACACGATCATCGTCGTTCACACCGAACCGGACCAGGAACGCGCGACGATCCTGAGCTTCCCCAGGGACCTGTGGGTCCGGGTTCCCGGCGAGGGTCTGGGCAAGATCAACTCCGCGTTCGTCGGGGGGATCCGGGAGGGCGGTGCGCACCGCGTCGCGCAGACGATCACGGACCTGACCGGACTGGAGATCCACCACATGATGTATGTGAACCTCGCGGGGTTCCAGGACGTCGTCGACGCGGTGGACGGCGTGGACATGTGTTTCCCGACCGACATGGTGGATCCGCTGGCCGGCCTCGATCTGCAGGCAGGTTGTCATCATCTCGACGGCAAGACCGCCCTCGCCGTCGTGCGCACGAGGAACCTCGAAGGGGACTGCATCCCCGACTTCGCGCGGATCACGCGACAGCAGCAGTTCTTCCGTGCCCTGATGTCGGAGCTGCTCTCGCCCGCCGCGATCGGGAGCCTGCCCGATCTCGTCTCGTCGGCGGCGCTCAACCTGTGGATCGATCCGGGGCTCACACCCGCGGATCTCGGCTACCTCGCGAGCCAGCTCCGGGGGATCTCCACGGGCCAGGCGGACTTCCGCGCGGTTCCGGGATCGGTGGACTACATCGACTACACGCCGAAGTTCCCCAACGGTGTCAGCATCGTTCGCCTCGACCCGGTGGCGGAGGACATGTTCCTCGCGCTGCGCGAAGGACGCTCCCTCGGCGACATCGGCAAAGAGCTCGAGTCGACCCCCCTGTCACCCGCGAACGTCGTGACCGGTGTCTACGACGACCGGTCGGAGGGGAAGGCGGCGTCGGTGCTCGAGGTCGTGACGCAGGGTGGGTTCGACGTCGACCTGCTCGTGCGGGACGCCGCGGAGCTCGACGTCGACGTCACCGGCTCCGCGATCGTGTACGAGAAGGGATCCGAGCAGGCGCGTGACGTCGTCGAGAGCTACGTGGGCGGCATGAAGACGGTCGAGGTCCCGAAGGGCTCTCTCGGCGCGCTCGACGTGGCGCTCGTGGTCACCGACGGCTACGAACCCGTGGAGCCCGGCGAGGGCGACGAGCCGCCGGCGTCAGAGCCGGAGTGCTGATGCGGGCGCTGGTCCTCGCCGGCGGCGAAGGGTCGCGCCTGCGCCCGATCACCCACACGCAAGCCAAACAGCTGATCCCGATCGCGAACCGACCGATCCTGTTCTGCGCGCTCGAGGCGATCCGCGACGCGGGCATCACCGAGGTCGGGATCATCGTGGGCTCGACCGCGGAGGAGGTCCGTGCCGCGGTGGGGGACGGTGCCCGATGGGGCGTGTCGGTGACCTACATCCCGCAGACCGCGCCGCTCGGCCTCGCGCACGCGGTGCTCACGGCCGAGGACTTCGTCCGCGGTGAACCGTTCCTGATGTACCTGGGGGACAACGTGCTGCTGGAAGGTCTGGCGGGATTCGTCCAGGAGTTCGATCGGCATCGGCCCGACGCGCAGATCTTCCTCGCGCGCGTTCGCGAGCCCGAGCGCTTCGGTGTTGCGGTGCTCGACGGCGACCGGGTCACGCGGCTCGTCGAGAAGCCGGCGCAGCACATCTCCGACCTCGCTCTCGTCGGCGTATACCTGTTCGACGACTCGATCCTCCAGGCCGCCAAGGCGATCCGTCCGAGCGGCCGTGGCGAGCTCGAGATCACCGACGCGATCCAGCAGCTGATCGACACGGGCAAGACCGTCCGCGCGTCGATGGTCTCCGGGTGGTGGAAGGACACCGGCAAACCCGAGGATCTGCTCGAGGCGAACCGCATCATGCTCGAGGTACAGCAGCCGGACGTGGCGGGAACGGTCGACGATGCATCCACCCTCGAGGGCAACGTGATCGTGGCCGCGGGAGCGAAGGTGCATCGATCGACGCTCCGCGGACCCGTCGTGATCGGCGAGGGCTCCGTCGTCGAGGGATCGGTGCTCGGTCCGAACACGTCGGTCGGCGATGCGTGCCGGATCTCGGGATCGCACGTCGAAGATTCGATCGTGCTCCAGGGTTGTTCGATCCGTGACGTTCGCGGCCTGACCGGGTCGATCCTCGGCAAGGGGGTCGAGGTCGTCCACACGGGCGGAACGGGGATGCATCGATTGATCGTCGGCGACCAGAGCCGCGTCGAGGTCGACTGAGCTCCGATGTCGCCGCCCAGGGCCCGGTCCCGACGATGGACGGCGGTGCCTCGGCCCACGGTAGGCTGCTCCTCCGATGCGAGTGGCGATCGATGCACGACCGGCACTGGACGCGCGCAAGACCGGCGTGGGCTACTACGCGCAGCACCTGATCCACGCCCTGCCGCACGCCGATCCCGAGGGCCGGTACCTGGCCTGGTACCTGCATGCGAAGGGTGTGCTCCGCCCGCGCAGCTTCTTCGGCGAGGTCGGCGCGCCGAACTTCGCGGAGAAGAGCACCCCGTTCCCCGCCCGCCTGTTCGAGCCGCTCGCCTCGCGCACCGGCGTGCCGAAGCTCGAGTGGTTCTGCGATTTCGACGTGCTCTTGGCGACCAACTTCGTCCCGCCGGCGACCGCGAGCCGCGGCGTCGTGCTCATGGTGCACGACCTCGCGTTCCGCCTGTTCCCCGAGACCGCACCGCACACCGACGGGCGATGGCGACGCCGGTTCCGACGGTGGCTCGACGACGCCGCGCGGATCCTCGTTCCCTCCGAGGCGACACGTCGCGATCTGATCGCCTTGTACGACGTGGATCCCGAGCGGGTCGACACGGTGCATCACGGGGTCGATGCGGATGCGTTCCGCCCCGCCCCCGACCGGGCGGTCGCCGAGGTCCGTCGCCGCTACGGGATCGACGGTCCCTACCTGTTCTTCGTCGGCGGTATCGAGCCGCGCAAGAACCTCACGACCCTGGTGCGTTCGTTCGCCGGGCTCGGGGAGGGTCCCTCCCTGGTGATCGCGGGCGGGCCGGTGCGGTGGTTCCCGAAGGCGGCGGCCGACCTCGAGGCCGAGATCGCCGCGCTGCCTCCGGCCGTGCGCGAGAGGATCGTGCGCACGGGCTACGTGAGCGACGCGGACCGTCTCGCCCTGCTCACCGGCGCGACCGTCTTCGCCTACCCGTCGCGGTACGAAGGGTTCGGGATGCCGGTGCTCGAGGCGATGGCGTGCGGCATCCCGGTGCTCACCTCCGAGGTTTCCTCCTTGCCGGAGGTCGCAGGCGATGCGGCCTTGCTCGTCGATCCCGACGACGTCGAAGGTCTGGCGGCGGCGATGCGCCAGTTGCTCGACGACGCCGACCTCGCCGAGCGGCTTTCGGCCTCGGGGCTCGTTCGAGCTGCGGAGTTCACATGGATGCGCACGGCCAAGCAGACGGCGGAGACGTTCCGGCGGGCGGCCCGGACGGCGGGGGTCTGAGGCGATGAGCGAACGGGCCGAACACGTGCTCGTCACCGGCGGGGCCGGCTTCATCGGCTCGCACCTCGTCGATGCGCTGCTCGATCGTCCGGCGGTCCGGGTCACCGTGCTCGACGCTCTGACCTACGCCGGTTCGCGCGCGAACCTGTCCGCGCACGAAGGTGACGAGCGGTTCGTGTTCGTCGAAGGTGACGTGGCCGACACCGGCGTTGCCGACCGACTCGTCGCCGGTGTCGATCGTGTGCTGCATGCGGCCGCGGAGAGTCACGTCGATCGCAGCATCACCGGCCCCGCCGCGTTCGTGCGGACCAATGTGACCGGAACGCAGGTGCTCCTCGACGCGTGTCGGGCGCACGGACGGCCCCTGCTCATGGTCTCGACCGACGAGGTCTACGGGGCGAACGCCGACGACGACAGCCTGTTCGCCGAGGACGCGCCCCTGCGGCCGCGGAGCCCCTACGCGGCGAGCAAGGCCGCGGCCGATCTGCTGTGCGCCGCGTACCACGTCACCTACGGGATGCCGGTGACCGTCGTGCGGGGGACGAACGCGTTCGGGCCGCGTCAGAACCCCGAGAAGGCGATCCCGACCTACGTCACGGCGGCGCTCGATGGGCGGCCGCTTCCGGTCTACGACCGGGGCCGGCAGCGTCGCGAGTGGCTGTTCGTCACCGACTGGGCGGCTGGGTGCCTGGCCGCGATGGATCGGGGCGAGCCCGGCGCGGTCTACAACATCGGGGCGGGCCACGAGTTGTCGAACCTGGATCTCGCGCGAGCGGTGTGCGCCGGGACGGGTGCCGATCCGGCGTCGATCGGGTTCGTGGACGATCGTCCGGGACACGATTTCCGCTATGGGGTCCGTTCGGATCTGCTCCGAGCCCTCGGATGGTCGCCGCGGGTCGCGTTCGACGAGGGCTTGGCGCGCACCGTGGAGTGGTACCGGGAACACCGGTCGTGGGCGGACGAGATGCGGGTCGCGGCGACCCGATGAGGCTGCTCGTCACCGGCGCGGGCGGTGGACTCGGGCGGGCGTTCCTCGATCAGGTTCCCGCTCACCACCGGGCCCACGCCGCGACCCGGGACCAGCTCGATGTCGGCGATCACGTCGCCGTGCGCGCCGCCGTCGCCGAGGTCGCTCCCGACCTGATCCTCAATCTCGCCGCGTTCACGAAGGTCGACGCGTGCGAGTCCGACCCCGACCGCGCGTTCCGCGACAACGCCCTGGGCCCCCAGGCGCTGGCGCAGGCTGCACGCGACGTGGGTGCCGTGCTGCTGCACGTGTCGACCGACTACGTCTTCGACGGAACGAAGGGCGCCCCCTACGACGAGGTCGACACGCCCGCGCCGGCCTCGGTCTACGCGCGGAGCAAGCTGGCCGGGGAACGGTTCGTGCGCCAGGGCCTCGCCGAACACTTCATCGTGCGAACCGGGTTCGTATTCGGCGGTGGGGACGACTTCCTCACGGGTCGGCTCCGCGCGTTGCGGGCGGGGGAGGCCGCGGGCGGTCTCGCCGACAGGATCGGCAGCCCGACCTCGGTGCACGAACTCGCGGCGCGCCTCCTCCCGCTGGTGCTGACCGGACGGTTCGGGACCTATCACCTCGGCGGTCCCGAGCCGACGACGTGGTTCGACGTGCTGTCTCGCGCGGTCGCGATCGGGGAGTTGCCGGGCGAGGTCGTCGCGCAGACCGCGGAGGAGCTCGCGTTGCCCGCTCCGCGGCCGCGGGATTCCTCGCTCATGAGCGTGTTCGTCGGCGCGCTCGGGATCGAGCCGATGCGGCCGCTCGACGATGCGCTCGCGGACCTGCTCGGACGGCTGCAGACACCTCCCCCGAGCCGGAACACCGGGAGCGACCTGCGGTGATGCTACGCTCCTGACGCCGATGCGCAGCGACGACCCGCCCCCCACCGATGCGACCGAGGACGCCCGTGCGGCGCTGCTCCGCGAGCTCTACTGGGCCGAAGAGGCCACCCCGCTCGGACGCCTCGAGACCCAGCAGGTGCGCGACGGCCTGCACGATTTCGCCGCGCTGATGCGCGCGGACGAGCGGGAGGTGATCCCGCGCGGCGAACCGAACCTCGCCTCGATCTCGAGGTGGCGGCGCCAACTCAAGCTCCGCGTGTTCCGCTTCCTGCGCCCGGTCACGTGGCGCTACGACCGGCTGCTCGCCGATCACGCGGAGCTCACGACCCAGCTCGCCGAGCGTCTGCAGGCCGCAGAGGCCGAGATCGCACGCCTGCGCGCGGAACGCGATCAGCGGGAGCGGACCTGATGCGCGTCGCCGTTGTGCATCCTCAGACCGCCTTCGTTCGCGGGGGAGCCGAGACGCACACCGAGGCCCTCGTCCGGGCGCTGATCGAAGCCGGACACGAGGCGGAACAGGTCACGGTCGCGGGCAAGTGGTATCCGGCGAGCGAGCTCGCCCATCACATGGCCGTGTGGCGATCGCTGGACCTGTCCGAGTCCAACGGGCTGAAGGTCGATGCGGTGATCGCGCTGAAGTTTCCCGCCTACCTCGTGAAGCACGAGCGCAAGATCGCGTGGTTGATCCACCAGCACCGATCCGCCTACGAGCTCTGGGACCATCCCGAGTTCGCCGACCTGTCTCGGCAGGCGGAGGGTGCGAAGGTACGCGACATGATCCAGCACGCCGATCGGATCGCGCTGGGTGAGGCCAAGCGCGTCTTCACGAACGCGCAGAACACCGCTGACCGGCTGTGGAACTCGCTCCGGATGGGATCCGAGGCGCTCTACCACCCGTCGCCGATCGCCGAGGTGCTCCTCGCGATGACGCCGGGGGGCTACGGGGACTACCTGCTGTTCCCGAGCCGATTCGAGCCTCTCAAGCGCCAGTCGCTCGTGATCGAGGCGATGCGTCACTCCACGAGCGGCGTCAAGCTCGTCCTCGTCGGCCGCGGTCCGGACGAGCAGGCGCTGCGGGCCCAGGCGGACGAGCTCGGCGTCGCCGATCGCGTGCGGTTCGAGGTCGGACCACCGGACGAGCGGCTGCATGAGCTGTTCGCCGGAGCGCTGGGCGTGTACTTCGGTCCGTTCGACGAGGACTACGGCTACGTGACGATCGAGGGCTTTGCCGCGGAGCGCCCCGTGATCACGCTCACCGATGCCGGCGGCCCGCTCGAGTTCGTCACGGACGGCGAGACCGGGATCGTCGCCGAGCCCGATCCGAAGGCGATAGGTGCGGCGATCGACCGGCTCGCCAACGACCGGGACCTCGCTCCGCGGCTCGGAGCCGCCGGGAACGCCTTGATCCGCGAGAAGGTCCCGACCTGGCCGGAGGTCGTCACCCGGCTCCTGGACTGATGGTGCGGCGAGCCCGGGCGGCCGCGGCTCGTGTGCGGAGGCGGTACCGGCAGCGGCGCGTGTGGGACGCCCAGATGCACCCGAAGCTCGGATTCCTGTCACCTCTGCCGCCGGCTCCCACGGGGATCGCCACCTACTCAGCCGCCGTGCTCGACGGTCTGCGACGGATCGGCTTCACCGATCGGCACGACCTGCAGGTCCCGTGGCCGTTGGAACCCAAGCACGAGGGGATCGTTCCCTGGTACCGACTCGGGATCTATCAGCTCGGCAACAACGTCGAGTTCCATCGCGATATCTACCGGTTCGCCTGTCAGGCACCGGGTCTGGTCGTCCTCCACGACCTCGCACTCGATGACTTCGTCCGCGGGATGGTCGTCGCCGGCGACCCGCTCGGCTTCGTCGCCGAGCGTGAGGCGGCGTTGTTGCGCTCACGCCTGACCTCGCCCGACGTGCTCCGCAACGAATCGCTTCGCGATCCGTGGTGCGGTCACGTGGTGCGGCGGGCACGGGGCGTGATCGTCCACTCAGCGTTCTGCGAGCGGTACCTGCGCGAACTCGGTTGTCGCACGCCGGTGTTCGTCGTTCCGCACCCGGTCGTCGAGTCCGACCGCGACATGGTGCGCGCCGAGTCTCGCGGGAAGGTTCTGCGGGCACCGCTCGAGGCCGCGGGCGCACGCGTCGTGATCGGCGCGCTCGGGGATCTGAACGAGGCGAAGCGGATCGGCGAGGTCGTGGCGGCGGTCGCGACCCTCGGACCGGAGGTCCACCTGGCGCTCGTGGGCAGACGCATCACCGGGTTCGACGTCGATGCGCTCGTCGAGCGCAGCGGTATCGCGGAGCGGATCGAGGTGCACTCGGATGTGAGCGACGACGACTTCCGTGGGTGGCTCAAGGCCAGTGACGTGGTGGTCGATCTGCGCCACCCGCACCGCGGTGAGGTCAGCGGAACGCTCGCGCGGGCGATGCAGGCGGGCCGCCCGACCGTGGTCAGCGGGACCGGAACCTACCTCGATGTGCCCGACCGGTTCGTCGTCCGCGTCGCGCCCGGGGTTCCCGACGTGGACGAGCTGGCCTCGGTCCTCGGCTCCCTCGCGGCCGACGACGAGCGGCGCGTCCGGATGGGCGGCGCCGCGGCAGCTCACATGCGCGCCCTCGCCGAGGGGGACGTCACCGCCCGCGGGTACGCGTCGGCGATCGAGGCGACGCTGGACCTCGTGGGAGATCCCGTCCGTACCTCGATGGCCCGGTGGGCCGGAGCCTTGGCCGACGTGGGTGTCGACGACGAGCTGGTCGTGCGGGAGGGCTACGGCCTCTCCTACGCCGAAGCCTTCGAGGAATTCACGCGAACGCCATGACGCCGGTCGACCGGGCGCCCGACCCCGGTTGCTAGACTCGCCCCCACGCCCGCTCACCAGCGGGTTCCCCCTGGACACACGCACCGGCGGGGGTCACCGGCGGAGGAGGGCACCTGCCATCGGCAGCGCGGATCTGGTCGAACGGACCTCGGAATCGCCCCACCTGCGGCTCGGCCGCGTGCGGGAGCTTGCGGGCTACCGCGAGATCCTCCTGAACCTGATCCGCAAGGAACTCAAGGTCAAGTACACGGCGTCGGTCCTCGGTGCCGTCTGGTCGTTGCTGAACCCCGTCGTGTTCCTCGCGGTGTTCTCGTTCGTCGCCGTGATGCTCGGCACCACGATGCCGAACTTCCCCGTGTACCTGCTCTCGGGTCTGCTCGCGTGGAACGTCCTGTCGAACTCGCTGTCGACCGGCTCGACCTCGGTGATCGACAACGCGAACCTCGTGAAGAAGGTCTACTTCCCTCGAGAGATCCTTCCCCTGTCCGCGATCGGGGTCGCCCTCGTCGACTACGTGCTGCAGACGGTCGTGCTGGTGCTGTTCATGCTCGTGTCGGGGACCGGCTTCTCGTGGCCCGAGATCACGCTGCTGCCGTTGGCGATCGTCACGTTGGTGGTGTTCACCACCGCGATCACCTTCTGGGCCTCCGCGTTGAACGTGCGGTATCGCGACGTCCAGCACCTGATCGGGATCGGACTGCTCGTGTGGTTCTGGCTCACGCCGATCGTGTATTCGAGCGGGTTCGTCCAGGAGAAGCTGCAGGGCTCCGAGGTGCTCGGGGGCCGGGCCTTCGGCGCCTATCTGCTCAACCCGCTGGCCACGGTGATCCAGGGCTTCCAGCGGGCGCTCTACGGCGACCCCGCGCCGGTCGTCGACGGAGTGGCGCAGCAGGTGCTGTTCGACTGGAGCGTCGGTGAGGTCGCGCTCGGGCTGGGGATCGTCCTCGCGGCCTCGCTCGCCCTGCTGTGGGCGACCTGGCGGCTGTTCTTCCGGATGTCGGGCGACTTCGCCGAGGAGCTGTGATCCGGTGACCGCGCCCGCGATCCAGGTCGAAGACGTCAGCAAGCGCTTCCGTCTCTACAAGGAGAAGCCGTCCTCGCTGAAGGCGCGCGTGTTGTCGTCCCACTCCCGAGCCGAGGAGTTCTGGGCGTTGCGCGACGTATCGTTCGAGATCCACGAGGGGGAGTCCCTCGGCCTGATCGGTCACAACGGGTCGGGCAAGACGACGCTGTTGAAGGTGATCGCCGGGATCCTGCGGCCCTCGTCGGGGATCGTGCGCCAGCGTGGCCGGCTCGCCGCCCTGCTCGAGCTCGGAGCCGGCTTCCACCCGGAGCTGACCGGCAAGGACAACGTCTACCTGAACGCCTCGTTCCTCGGACTCACCCGCAAGGACACCGATCGCGTGTATCGCGACATCGTGGAATTCGCCGAGCTGCCGGACTTCATGGAGACGCAGGTGAAGTTCTACTCCTCGGGGATGCTCGTGCGGCTCGGGTTCGCGGTCGCGGTCCACGTCGACCCCGAGGTGCTGCTGATCGACGAGGTCCTCGCGGTCGGGGACGAGGCGTTCCAGCAGCGGTGTCTCGATCGGGTCCGTCGATTCCAGCAGGACGGCCGCACGATCATCCTCGTCACCCACGCGCTCGACACGGTGCGCGCGATCTGTGATCGAGCGGTCATGCTCGATCACGGCAACGTGCACGCGATCGGCACGCCCGACGAGGTCGTCCATGAGATGCGATACGTGCTGCTCTCGCGTGATCCGAACTTCATCCCCGAACACGGATCGCGCGAGGTCGAGGTGTCCTCGGTCGCGCTGGTCCGGCAGGACGGCACCACCGAGGGTGCGTTCGCTCCGGAGGAGGACCTGCTCGTCGAGGTCGAGATCCGGGCGAACGGGGCGGTGGACGACGTCGACGCGTCGATCGCGATCCACGACGGAACGAACCTGATGCGGGCGATCGGTCGCACCTCCGAGGCCGGTATCGATCTCGGCCGGATCGACGGCAAACGACGGCTCCGCTTCCGCGTGCCCGACCTGCCGTTCGAGGCGGGTCGGTACTGGGTCACGGTCGGACTCGAGTCAGCGGCGACGAGACAGGCGTATCACGTGCAGACGCAGCGGTACTGGTTCGAGGTGGTCGAGCCGCAGCAGCGGCGTGAGGAGATGTCCGCACGGGTCGAGATCGAGGCCGAGGAACTGTAGCCCGTGGCGCGCACCAACCATCACGACACCGAGCTTCCGCGCGTCGTCACGACGCCGGAGGCGAACGAGCCGAAAGAGGGGAACCGCCTGATGTTGATCGCGATGATCCTACTCTCCGTCACCCTCGCGGCGGTGGCGCAGCTGACGCTCAAGCATGGGATGGACCAGGTGACCGAGGCGACCGGCGCGTTGAGGTTCGACGCCGGACACGCCAAGCAGGTCGTCACGACCCCCGCGGTCTGGATCGGGCTGTTCCTGTTCGGGATCTCCGCGGTGGTCTGGCTCGCCGTCCTGTCCCGCGCGTCGCTCTCGTTCGCCTACCCGTTCGCCGCGCTCACCTACGTTCTGATCCTCCTGTTCGACCGGTTCGTGCTCGCGCAGGACGTGGCGGCGTTGCGATGGGCCGGCGTGGCCGCGATCGCGCTCGGCATCTTCCTGGTCGCCCAGACCCCGCACGAGTGAGGGAGTTTTCCGATGACGATCGCGTCCGAACGAACGACTCTGAGCAACGAAGGGTCGACCGCGCCCGCCGACGTCGCCGTCGCGATCGTCAACTACAACGCGGGGGACTACCTGCTCGCGTGCATCGAGAGCCTGCTCGCGAACGCGGGCGGAGCCCGGCTGGACGTGCTCGTGATCGACAACGCATCCCAAGACGGGAGCGCCCGCCGCGCGGCGGATGCTTTCCCGCAGGTTCGACTCGTAGAGAACCCGGACAACCGGGGGCTGTCGGTCGCGTGGAACCAGGGGATCCGGGAGACCGACGCGCCCTGGATCTTCCTCCCGAATCCCGACATCGAGCTGTGGGAGGGGTCGGTCGCGGCGCTCGTGGCGGCGGGTGAGGAGGACGAGGACGTCGCCGTCGTCGGTCCGCTCGTGCGGGACCCGGACGGCACGGTGTACGCGAGCGGGCGGAAGATCCCGACCGTGACCGAGGCGGTCGGCCACGCGTTCCTCGGTCCGTTCCTCCCGGACAACCGATTCTCGCGCGCCTACCGGATGGTGGCGTGGGACCGGGGCGGCTCGCGCGAGGTCGACTGGGTCTCCGGCAGCTGCATGCTCGTGCGCCGCTCCGCACTCGAGGAGGTCGGTCTCTTCGACGAATCGTTCTTCCTCTACGCCGAGGAACTCGATCTCACGACACGGCTTCGGCGAGCAGGATGGAAGGTGGTGTTCACCCCCACGGTCGAGGTGCTCCACGTCGGCGCCGTATCGATCGGGCGATCGAGACAGACCCACCTGATGCACTCCGACAGCATCTATCGCTACTACGCGAAGCACCGGGCGGCGGGGTGGCGACGCGCGACGCTGCCGATCGCCTGGGCCGCGCTCCGAGCTCGCGCCGAACTCGTCGCCCTGCGCGATCGGCTGGTGGATCGATGAAGGCGGTCGTTCTCGTCGGGGGAGAGGGGACCCGTTTGCGGCCGCTCACCGAGACGATCCCTAAGCCACTGATCAACATCGTGGACCGGCCCCAGCTCGACCACGTGCTCGATCTGCTTGCCCGGCACGGGGTCGACGAGGTCGTCCTGTCGAGCCCGTACCTGGAGCAGACCTTCCATCCCTTCATCGCCGCGCGCGGTGATCTGCCGCCCTCGGTCCGGTGGATCACCGAGGAGGCGCCCCTGGGCACCGGTGGTGCGATCGTGAACGCGCTCGAGCACCTCGGCGACGAGCCGTTCCTCGCGCTGAACGGCGACATCCTCACCGATCTCGATCTGACGGCGATGCGTGCGTTCCACCGCGAGCGAGGCGCGACCGCCACGATAGGGCTGACCCACGTGGACGACGCCCGGCCCTTCGGGCTCGTGCCGATCGCCGACGACGGGCGGGTGATCGAGTTCCGGGAGAAGCCCCTCGAGCGGGTTCCCGGTGACGTGAACGCGGGCACCTACCTGCTGGATCCCTCCTCGCTCACGGCGTGGCCGGCGGGGGAGAACGTCTCGATCGAGCGCGAGATCTTCCCCGCCCTGATCGCCGACGGGCGTCCGCTCTACGGCTACCTATCCGAGGCGTACTGGCTCGATCTCGGGACCCCGGAGAAGTACCTGCAGGCCCACGCGGACATCCTCGAGGGCGAGGTCGAGGGACTGTCCTACCCCGCGCCGTGGATCGCCGACACCGCCGACGTCGACCTGCGGTCCCATCTCGGTCGCTGGGTCGCCGTCGGCGCGCACGCGTCGATCGCGGCCGAGGCCGCCGTCGACGACTCGGTGCTGCTGCCAGGCGCGATCGTCGAGGCACGGGCGCACGTGACCGGGACGATCCTCGGGCCCGGGGCGCGCGTCGGCGAGGGAGCGATCGTGACCGACGGCGTGCTCGCCGAAGGAGCCGAGGTTCCCGACGACATGGAGATCGAGGGCGCGCGCATCCCGCCCGGACAGATAGCCGCCGAGGACGAGGACTGAGCGCTCGCGATCAGATCGCGGCGCCCGGCTCCGGGGCCTCACCCTGGTAGTCGTCGTTGCTCGCGATCGCGCGATAGTCGTCGACGAAGGCGTACGACGCGGCGAGGCTCAGGTCCGCACACTCCTGGGTGAAGTGCCACGCGGTGACCGCCATCTCGCCCCCGGCCGGAAGGCGTCCCGCCTCCCCCTGTTCGGAGTAGTCGTAGGGGGCGACGATCACGAACTCCTCATCCGCGTAGAAGTCCTTGATCTTCTGCAGTTCCGGACCGCTGGCGGCCGGGTCGTACCAGATCACGACCGCGCCGTGCTCTTGCGAGTGGAGCACCTGGTCGATCGGGGGCGAGCTGTCGTACACGCCGGCACCCTGGGTGACCGGGGCGTGCGGCCCCGAGGTGGGAGGGACCGAGGCGTAGGTCGACAGGGGAGGCATCTCCGGTGGCCCGCTTGGGGTTCCGATGTGCGCGCCATCCGGCCAAGGTCCCTGATACTCGCCCACGTTCTCGGCAGGGGTGCACCCCGCCTGCTCGATCGCCGCGTCGGACTGGGCGAGCAACTCCTCCGAGGAGGGCAGATCCACGGAGTCCGGCTGGAGCAGGACGGCGAGTCCCACGGCGATCGCCAGGGCGGCGGCGACGAGTCCGATGCCGAGCACGCGCATCCGGCTGCGTCGCGCCTCTTTGCGCTGGAGCTCTTCGCGCTCGATCCGCGCCTGCTCCTTGCGCTCGGCCTTGGTCGGCTTGCGCCCCTCCGGGCCCTTCGCGTCGCTCACGTGCCGCCCTTCCTGTCCGTCGTTCGTCGTCACCGCCGGTCGTTTCCCACGAGGCATCGCCGCTCGCGGTTCGGCCAAGGATAGCGGGCGCGAAGCGGGAGGCACCCCCTGGGCCGGTCGCAGCCCGCGTCGTCCCCGACGCGACTCAACGGTGCTGCAGGAACTCCTCCGCCGTGAGATCGGGTCGTGGAGGCGGCATCGCGTCCGGGAACGGACCTGCCGCCACGGTGCCCAGGGGCAGCCACTCCTCGTCGAGGTCGAGTGCGGCGCGCGCCTCCTCCCGGCAGAAGATCGAGGAGGAGATCCACGACGACGCCACCCCTTGTGCGTGCAGCGCGAGCACCAGGTTCTCGATCGCCGCCCCGCCGGCGAGCAGGAACATGTCGCGCTCGGCGCCCGCCCGCTCGTCGTCGGCGTAGTCGTGTGCGCCGCGCAGGCGGATCGCGGGCACGATCAGGACGGGGGCCGCCCCGAGCACCGCGTCGCTCGCGCCGATCCGGCGCTCGATCGTGGCGGGTGGGGTTCGGTCTCGGGCGAGGTCGGTCCTCCACGCCTCGGCCATCGCCGCGAGGTACCGGTGCTTGGCCGCCTCCGACCACAGCGCCACGAACAACCACGGTTTCGTGTGATGGGGCGCGGGAGCCGTACAGGCCGCACGGACCGCCTCCTCGATCGCCGACCGGGCGGGCGCACCCGTCCCGAACGCGCGGATCGTCCGGCGACCACCGATCGAGGTGAGGGGCGACGCGCGGAACAGGTCTTCGTCCGCGGGCCGGACGAGGTCGGCGGCGGCCCCCGCCGGCGCGTCCGACGGCTCGAGGCCACGGACGAGGGCCGCCGGGATCCCGGCCGCCTTCGGCATGACCAGCCCGCTCGCGGCCGCCACCTCGTCAGCGTGTGCGACGACGGTCGCGTCGAGCGTGCGGCCGTGCCGGTCGTCGGACCCGCGGAGATCGATCACGGCGGGGATCCCGGAGCAGCCGATCGCGACGTTCACGACGCCCGTTCGCCAGGGACGCCCGAACGTGTCGGTGATCACCACCCCGAGCGGCCCTCCGAACCGCTCCTCGAGCGTCGCGCGCAGCCGTTGCGCCGACCTGTCCGGGTCCTGCGGCAACAGGGAGAGGAACCCCGGTGGGACGTTCGAGGCGTCGACGCCCGCGTTCGCGCAGACGAACCCGTGGTGGGTCCGCGCGATCAGCAGATCGTCGCGCCTCGCGACCAGGGCCGCGGTTTCGCGTTCCACCCACCCTCGAACGCCCTCGGGTCCCGCGGGCACGACGCGTCCCTCCGCCTTGGAGACGACCTTCTGGGTGACGGCCACGACGTCGCCCACCCTCGGCGCCAGTGGCTCGAGCGCTCCGCCGAGGATCGTGGCCAGATCGTCGCCCTCCTCGATCTCGCCGATCCCCTCGACCGGCAGGATCTCGACCGTCATCCCTGCTCCCGGGCGAGCGAGAGCGCGATGCGCGCGAGCGCCCCGGCGCGGGCGTCGTCGACCATGATCGTGTCGGTGGCCGCCGTGCGCAGACCGAGCTCATGCTCGATCCGTCCGGCGAGCCCGCGGTCGCGCTCGTCGAGGATCCAGCTCCCGAGCAGGCCCTCGTAGGCCTGGGCCGCACCGAGGGCGGAAACCTCGAGCCCGGCGACCGGCATCAGCCGATCGGCCATGCCCGCGAGCGGGGCGCCCGCCACGATCGGGGAGATCCCGACGACGACCTCCCGTCGTGCGGCCAGAGCCTTCCGGTAGCCGGGCACGGCGAGGATCGGAGCGATCGACGCGACCGGGTTCGAGGGGCACACGACGATGGCCTCGGCGCGTTCGAGCGCCTCGATCGCGGCGGGCTGCGCGACCGCGCGCGCCGCTCCCGTGTAGCGGACCTGCTTCACGGGGTCCGCTGCCCGGCGCCGGACCCAGTACTCCTGGAAGTGCAGGTCCCGCGCGCCGCCATCCGCCTCCGGGTCCAGGACGTCGATCCGCGTCGTGACCTCGTCGTCGGTCATCGGCAGCACCCGCGGGACGACGCCGAACGCCGTCGCGATCATGTCGGTCGCCTCGCTCAGCGTCGCGCCCCCGCGGAGCAGCTCGGTGCGTCGCAGGTGGGTACCGAGGTCGCGATCACCGAGCGCGAACCATGCGTCGACACCGGCGTCGCGCATCGCCTCGATCGCGTGGAAGGTCTCGTCGGCCCGGCCCCATCCCCGATCGCGGTCCATCAGTCCCGCGAGCCAGTAGCAGACCGAGTCCAGGTCGGGACACACGCGCAGCCCGTGGATCCGGAGATCGTCACCGGTGTTGACCACGACGGTGATGCGCAACCCGTCGGCGCGCGCGACGCGGTCGAGTCCGCGGAGGAACTTCCCGGCGCCGACCCCGCCGGCGAGCGCGACGATCTCCGGCGAGCGGGAGGTCGGGGGAGGGGCCGGCTCGGGCGAGGACATACACGCAAGGGTAGTAGGCTCGCCGCGATGTCCGGAGGGAACGAACACCAGCTGCGCCGGGCACTCGCCCGCGCCGAGGCCGGCCGTTCGCTGTCCCCGCCCGAGGTGCAAGCCCTGATCGAGGCGCGAGGGGCGGGACTCGAGCGGCTCCTGCAGCTAGCGTCCCGGCTCCGCGAGCTGGGGCACGGAACGACGGTCACCTACTCCCGCAAGGTATTCGTGCCGCTCACGATGCTCTGCCGGGACCGATGCCACTACTGCACCTTCGCCAAGCCTCCGGCCCGGATCGACGCGCCGTTCCTGACGCCGGAGGAGGTCGTGGCGATCGCGGAAGCGGGCAGGACGGCGGGATGCAAGGAGGCGCTGTTCACCCTCGGCGACCGGCCCGAGGATCGGTACCCCGAGGCGCGCGACTGGCTCGCCGAGCGCGGGTACGCGTCGACACTGGACTACGTTCGGGCCGTCGCGATCCGGGTGATCGAGGCGACAGGGCTTCTCCCGCACCTGAACCCCGGTGTGATGGCCTACGAGGAGCTCGCCCGTCTCAAGCACGTCAGCGCATCGATGGGACTGATGCTGGAGACCTCCTCGGACCGCTTGTCGCAGGAGGGCGGTCCTCACCACCGCTCGCCCGACAAGGTGCCGGCCGTCCGGTTGCGAACGATCGAGGACGCCGGGCGGCTTGCGATCCCCTTCACGACGGGCATCCTCGTCGGGATCGGCGAGACGGCCTCCGAGCGGGCGGCCTCGCTGCTTGCGATCCGCGAGCTCCATCGCCGATACGGCCACCTGCAAGAGGTGATCGTCCAGAACTTCCGGGCGAAGCCCGCCACCGCGATGCATGCCGCGGCCGAGCCGGGCGACGAGGAGTTCCTGGCCGTCGTGGCCGCCGCCCGGGTGGTCTTCGGGCCCCGGATGCACGTGCAGGCACCGCCGAACCTGTCCGACGGCGAGCAGCAGGGGCGGCTCCTCGACGCCGGGATCGACGACTGGGGCGGGGTCTCTCCCCTCACACCCGACCACGTCAACCCCGAGCGTCCGTGGCCGGCGACCGATACCCTCGCGGCGACCACCGCCGAACGGGGTCTGGAGCTGCGGGAGCGACTCACGATCTACCCGGGGTTCGCGGCACGGCCCGATCCCTTCCTCGCAGGCACGATGCGTGGTCCGGTCACCGCTCTCCTGGCGGAGGACGGACTCGCCCGGGAGGGACAGGCGCCGGCGCCGATCCCGTGGCAGGACCCCCAGATCCAGTGGAAGCCCCGCACGATCGATCTCACCTTCTCCAAGGGACCCGGTGCCGGCCTCCGGGAGGACGCCGAGGTGGTCTACGGGGACATGGAGGCCGACGGATCGGAACGGCTGGCGCTCACCCGTGCCTGGGAGGGGTCGGCGCCCGCTCCCGAACGGCTTGACCGCCAGATCAAGGAAGCGCTCCGTGCCGCCGAGTCGGGATCCGAGCTGAGCGACGATCAGGCGCTCGCGCTGTTCCGGAGCGAGGGTCCCGCCCTCGACGCGCTCGCAGATGTGGCCGATGAGCTGCGGAAACAGGCTGTCGGGGACGAGATCACCTACGTGGTCAACCGGAACATCAACTTCACCAACGTCTGCTACGTGGGGTGTCGCTTCTGTGCATTCGCCCAGCGGGAGAACGATCCCGAGTCCTACACCCTGACCCTGGACGAGGTCGCCGGCCGTGCACAGGAAGCATGGGAATCCGGCGCGACTGAGGTCTGCATGCAAGGCGGGATCCACCCGGATCTGCCGGCGACGTTCTATTTCGACCTCCTCGACGCGGTGACGTCACGCGTGCCCGACATCCACGTGCACGCGTTCTCGCCGATGGAGATCTTGAACGGTGCGACGAAACTCGGCGTGTCCTTCGAGGAGTTCCTGACCGAGTGTCGATCACGCGGATTGGGGTCGATCCCCGGAACGGCGGCGGAGATCCTCGACGACGACGTGCGATGGGTGCTCACGAAAGGGAAGCTTCCGGCCGACACGTGGGAGGAGATCGTGCGGACCGCGCATCGTGTCGGCCTGCGGTCCTCGTCCACGATCATGTACGGACATGTCGACGCACCGCCGCATTGGGTCGCACACATCCGAAGACTCGCGCGGATCCAGGACGACACGGGCGGATTCACCGAGTTCGTCCCACTCCCGTTCGTTCACCAGAACGCTCCGATCTACCTTGCGGGGAAGGCGAAACCGGGCTCCACGTTCGACGAGGATCGTCGGTTGCACGCGATCGCGCGCGTCCTGCTCGCGGGTCGGATCGACAACGTGCAGGTGTCGTGGGTCAAGCTCGGCATCGACGCGTGCTGCGCGCTATTGCGAGGGGGCGCGAACGACTTCGGTGGCACGTTGATGGAGGAGACGATCAGCCGCATGGCGGGGGCGGAGTGGGGGATCGAGATGGAGGTGCGCGCCTTCCACGACGCGATCCGTTCGATCGGCCGATCTCCCGTCGAACGGACCACGACGTACGGCCGTGTGCACCGATCTGACGCGTCGATCGCGTGAGTCCGTCAAGCTAGCTGACAGATACGGTCAACCACATTTACTGTGCGTTCCTGACGCATTTTTCGCCCGGAAGCCCTTGCAACGGCCGGAACCGCTGTCCACGATGCTTTGGGGAGCGCAGATCGTGGATGGAAAAAAGTCGTCTCAGCACTTGTCAGGAAGGTGGGAATTCGCTCAGAATCACACGCGTGTGATTCTGGGGGGAGAGAGAAGTGCATCACTACATCCCATGGCAAGAGCGCGCACGGTGTCGCGATTACGACCCCGAGGTCTTCTTCCCCGAGAAGGGAGGCTCATCGAGGGAGGCCAAGCGGATCTGTGCTGAGTGCCCCGTTCGGATCGAATGCCTGAACTACGCGTTGCGCCGAGATGAGCGGTACGGCGTCTGGGGCGGGATGAGCGAACGGGAGCGACGGCGCCTGAAGCGGATGGCGTCGTAGAGGCGCCACCGACTCGAGGCGCCGCAGGAGATCGACCGGGAAGAACGGAAGGGGGAACGGGATGGCTGCCAAGAAGCGCACAGCCAGGAAGCCGGCTCGTAGGAAGTCGACTGCGAAACGGAAGACCGCTGCGAAGCGCAAGCCCGCCCGGAAGTCCACCGCGAAGCGGAGGTCCACCGCGAAGCGGAAGACTGCCGCACGGAAGCCGGCGCGTCGCAAGAAGTCGACCGCCAAGCGGAAGACCGCTGCGAAGCGCAAGCCTGGGCGTCGCAAGAAGTCGACCGCCAAGCGCAAGTCGAGCGCCAAGCGGAAGACCGCTGCGAAGCGCAAGCCGGCACGTCGCAAGAAGTCGACCGCCAAGCGGAAGACCGCTGCGAAGCGCAAGCCTGGGCGTCGCAAGAAGTCGACCGCCAAGCGCAAGACGGCCGGGCGCAAGCCGGCGCGGAAGAAGGCGACGCGGCGCAAGAGCTCCGCACGCCGCACGAAGCGCCGCTGATCGGCATCGTCATGCGATCTCGAAGGGGGGCCACCGGCCCCCCTTCGGCGCGTTCGGCGTCCGGTCGCGTGCTAGGCTCCGCGCCGTTCCTCGCGCGGCCCCCCTCGAGCGAACCTGACCCCGCATGATCCGCGCAGACGCCGACCGTGCACCCGCCGATCGCCCCGTCGACGGCCAGGTGCGCACCCCCACCGTTCTCGCGGTGCTGGTGGCGGGCGACGGCGCGCCCTGGCTCCGCGAGTGCCTCCAGGGACTTTCCGGCCAGTCCTATCCCCGGCTGGGTGTCGTCGCGGTCGACAACGGATCGACCGACGGGTCCCGCGAGCTGCTCGAGCGGGCGCTCGGCCCGGGTCGCGTCCTGGAGCTCGGTCGGGACGCGGGGCTCGCCGCCTCGGTCGACCGGGCCCTCGAGCTGCCGGTCGCCTCGGAGTCGGACTACCTGCTCGTGCTCCACGACGACACCGTCCTCGAGCCGGACACCGTCGCCGGGCTCGTCGAGACCGCCGGATCGGTCGAGCGGGCCGGCGTGGTCGGTCCCAAGGTCGTGGACTGGGACGATCCACGGATCCTGCGAGAGGTCGGCCGGTCCACCGATCGGTTCGGTCATCCGACCCAGCCGCTCCAGGACGGCGAGATCGATCACGGGCAGTACGACCGCGTGATCGAAGTCCTCTTCGTCTCCTCGTGCGCGATGCTCGTCTCGCGCGAGGTGTGGCAGACGGTCGGCGCGCTGGACGAGCGTCTGACCTCCCACCATGAGGACCTGGATCTGTGCTGGCGTGCCCGGCTCGCCGGGTTCAAGGTCGTGATGACGCCACTGGCTCGGGTTCGGCACGCTTCGGCCACCTCGCGTGGTGCTCGCGAGGATATCGGTAAGCACCGATCCGAGCGCTACTACGCCGAGCGGGCATCGCTCACGGCCATGTTGAAGAACTACTCGATCGGCTCGCTCCTGGTGCTCCTGCCGTTCTTCGCTCTGATCGGGCTGGGTCGCACCCTCCTGCTCACGGTGACGCGTCGATTCGAGGACGCGTGGGAGCTGCTCTCAGGCTGGGGCTGGAACGTCGTCCACCTGCCGGGAACGCTCGCACGCCGCCGCCGTACCCAGCGCGTGCGCACGGTCCCCGATCGCGAGATCCGTCGCTTCATGGAGTCGGCCACGTTCCGGATCCCGCGCTGGGTGGACGAGGCGAACAAGATCCTGGCCGAACAGCAGCAGATCGACGAGGGCGAGGAGAGCTTCCGGGTCCGAGAGCATGCGGCATCGCTGATCCGGCGCCACCCGGCGCTCGTGGGTGTGGCCGTCGCGGCAGTCGTGGTGTTCCTGGCGGGCGGACGGATCCTGGGGGCGGACGATCTGGGAGGCGGAGCCCTGGCCGCGTTCCCCGCGTCCGCGGGGGGCTTCTTCGCAGAGCTCGTTTCGGGGGTCCGCACGACCGGATTGGGCGGGACGGACGCAGCGAGTCCGTCCCTCGCGGCGCTCGGGTCCGCCTCGTGGCTCACCTTCGGCGATCCCTCTCTCGCCCAGCGGCTGCTGCTGGTCCTCCTCCCCGTGCTCGCCGCCGCCACCGCGTACCGGGCGTTGGTGCGCCTGACGGGAGAGCGCACATCGGCCACGCTCGCCGCCGGCTGCTACGGGGTGTGCGCCGCGACGATGTGGGCCCTGTCCGAGGGTCGGATCGATCTGCTCGTGATGCTGGCTGTCGTGCCCGTCCTGATCGAACGGATCGCCGCCGCCTTCGCGGCCGAACCACCCCAGCGCTGGCAGCGGATCGCCGCCGGCCTCGGGATCGCGCTCGCGATCGGCGTGGCGTTCCAACCGGCCGTGCTGCTCCCCTTCGCGGTCGTCCTGGCGGTCGTCGCGATCACCGCCGGAACGACGATCGCCCGCGGTCTGAGGACCTCGCTCGCCGGTATCGTGATCGGTGCGGCGCTCGTGTTCCCGATCGTCCCGACCCTCCTGAGTGCACCGGATGCGTCCTTCTCCTCCCTGGTCGGTACGACCGACTTCGCAGCGATCATCCGGGTCGTGATCGGACCGGCTCCCGGGGACTGGGCGATCGCGTGGTTCCTTCCCGTCGCGGCGATCTGTTCGCTCGTCGTCGTCGCCCGAGAGCACCGGGCCACCGCGAATCGGGTCGCGATCATCGCGGTCGCCGGCATCCTCCTTTCATGGCTGTCGGCCGCGGGGTGGCTGCCCACGCCGCTCGCGAACGCTCCCGCGTACACGATCCTGGTTGCGGCATGCGAGGCCATGCTGATCGGGTTCGGGGGAGCATCCCTGGTCTCGGGCGGCATCGGCCGCGAGACCTTCGGACCGCGGCAGGTCCTGTCCGCCGTGCTCACCTTCGTCTTGACCCTCGGACTGACCCTGCAGGTGGTGGCCGCGTCGGTCGGCGACTGGCGGATCCGCGACGACGGCCTGCCTCCCGCGTGGTCGGTCGTCTCCGAGCAACGCGGCAGCGCGGAGTTCCGAGTCCTGTGGCTCGGGGGTGCCGGCGGCGGTCAGTTCCTCGCGCCCGGCGGCGAACCGATCGGCGTCGTCGAGGCGGGTCCGGCGTCGGTGCGTTACGGGCTGACCGGGCGTCGCGGCATCGTCGCCCTCGACACCGGGCGGGCGGATCGGGGGCCGGGCTACGACGAGCTCGAGAGCTCCCTCGTCGAACTCGTGTCGGGGGAGAACCGGCACACGGGCGCCCTGCTGGCTCCCTACGGGATCCGTTTCGTCGTTGCCGCCGAGGGCGACCTGCCGGCCGAGACGCTGGTCCGCCTCGAGTCCCAGCTCGACCTGGACAAGGTCACCGAGGGCGAGCTCACCGTGTATCGGAACGCCCGGACGTTCCCCGAGGCCTCGGTCGTGCCGGCCGATGATCGCTTCCTCGAGGCCGCGCGGAGCGCGGACCCGCGGGACGTCGCTGCGCTCCCCGGGCCGCGGGGGTCCGAGCAACTGCACGCGGCTCCCGGCGGCTGGCAGGGACCGGCGCCGCAGCAGCAGCCCGCATATGCCTTCGTCGGCGAGCAGTTCGCGACGGGATGGCGGCTTTCGGACGGTCCGGATGAGGTTGAGGCGGAGCGCGCGTTCGCGTGGGCGTTCGGGTTCGAGGTTCCGGAGGGCGCGGATCGCGTGAGCATCCGGTACACGGACCAATGGGTCCGAACCCTCCAGATACTCCTGCTGGCGGTGCTGTGGCTCGCGGCCCTCTGGGTGACGAGGAAGCCGGTGTCGTCGAGATGAGCGACCCCGTGACGCCCGGACGCCGTGCTCGCACGCGGGAACAGCTCCGCCCGCGTGGCCAGACCCTCGTTGCGCTCGTCCTGGTCGGGATCCTCGTCGCCGGTGCGCTGCTGACCCAAGGCGTCCTCGGAGAACGCGACCGGGGAACCGGCGCCGTAGGTATCGTCGCGTCGGGCGCGTGGTACTGCCCGCATGGTGGCGGCAAGGACTGGGAGGCGGTGATCTCGGTTGCGAATCCGGGGTCCGAACCCGTCGAGGTCCGCGCGCGGCGACTGGGTCCCGAACGCGGGCCGGGGAGTGAGCGCGTCAGGGTGCCGCCGGGAGGCTCCGTCGAGCTCGTCGCGCCGGCGACCGACCGGGGGAGCGCCACGGTGGTCGAGTACTTCGGCGGCCATGTCGCGGCCGGTTGGGTCGCGCGCACCGGGGGTGACGATGTGGGGATCAGCGCGGAACCCTGTCTGTCCGAGGCAGGTCCCGTCTGGACCCTCGGGGACGGCACCGCCGAAGCGAAGGAGGAGCAGACCTTCGTGGTGGTGATGAATCCGTTCTCGGGAGACGCCGTGTTCACACTCGAGGTGCTCCGCGCGTCAGATCCGCCCGGCAACGTCTCGGAGTGGGACGACTACGTCCTGCCGGCGGGCCGCAGCGTCGCGTTCGAGCTGGACGAGTTCGCGGAGGGCGACCGGGTGCTCGGGGCGACGATCACGTCATCGCTCGGGCGGGTCGCGGCGTCGACCCTCGGGATCTCGAAGGATCGCGGGGTTCGCGGGGTTATCGGCTGGCAGGGCCCGACGCCGAGTGGTGCGTACCTGCCGGGAGCGGGACAGGACGGCGACTCCGTCGTCACGGTCATCGCGCCGGAGGACCGCTCGACCGCGTACGCGGCATCGATGCTCGGCTCCCACGGATCGCAGGTCTTCGCCAAGGGGAAGGAGCAGCTGCAACGCGGCGAGACGGCCCAGCGGCTCGACATCGCTGCTCCGGACCCCTCGACGATCTGGCTGCGCGGCGGTCGCGATCGTCCGGGCGTCTTCGCGACGCGGCGCACCTCCGGCCGAACCCAGGATCTCGGCGCGACGGCCGGAGCGCCGGCTCCCGGCGCCCAATGGATCGTGTTCCCCTCGGTGGGGGAGGCTCCTCAGCAGCCGGTGCTCGTCGTCACGAACCCGGGTGCCGACGCCGCCGAGGTCACGCTCACGACCCTGCCGCGCGAGGGCGATCGGGTAACCAGACAGCTGCAGGTGCGGCCGGGACGGACCGTTGAGGCGCCCACGGCCCTCTTCGGGCCCTCACCCCGAGCACCGGTGCTCGTCCGGGTCTCCGACGGCGCGGTCGTCACGGCGACGGCGTCCTATTCGCAGGGCAAGGACGGTGTCGCGGCCTACGCCGTGTCGGCCGGGGCCCCGATCGATCCGGCGTGGGTGGCCGACCCGCCGTGAGCACACCGAGCGGTGATCGAGGAACCACGAGATGGGCACCAGGAACCATGGGCGAGAGTGAAGATCGCCCGGTATCCTGGTCCGGTCGCCCCGCCCCGACCCCCTTCGTCCGAAAGGCCGCATCGTGAGCAAGGGCAAGCACGCCCGTTCCTCCGCTCGTCACCGCCGGCTGCTCGTCGTGCTCGCGGTGATCGGTGTCGCGGGGCTCGTTGCGGGCGGGACCGCGTTCGCAGCCGTCCGCTACGACAACAGCAACGCGAGCCGCCTGATGCCGGGTGTGACGGTTGCGGGCATCGATGTGGGCGAGATGACCCGCTCCGAGGCTGTCAAGGCCGTCAAGCGCGAGGCCAGGCGAACCCTCGAGGGTGAACTGACGGTCGAGGCCGGCGGTGAGTCATGGGTCGTCACGGCGTCGGATCTGGGGCTCAAGGCCAACATCTCCGGCGCGGTGGATCGTGCGATGCGCGCGAACAGCTCGATGGGACTGTTCTCACGGGTCTACCATCGGGTGACGGACGAACCCGTCGAGCGTGAGGTCGACCTCGGGTTCCGTTCGCGCAGGCAATCGATCGAGGTGTTCGTCGACGAGGTCGTCGGCGAGGTCACCGAGGACGCGACCGACGCGGCGGTCACGATGGAGGGCGACGACGTCGTCTTCCAGAAGGCGGTCGCGGGCCGGACAGTCGATGCCAAGCAGGCCGTCGCACAGGTGCGGCGTGCCCTGCTCGATCGAGAGCGCGGCGTTCGCCTGCCGGTCGAGAAGGTGGCACCCGAGGTCACCGAGGACAACCTCGGCTACACGCTCCTGGTGAGCAAGGCGCAGAACAAGCTGTTCGCCTACAAGGGTTTCGACGTGGTGAAGACCTACGGTGTCGCCACCGGCACGGCGGAGTTCCCCACTCCCTCCGGGGCGTTCGAGGTCATCAACAAGGTCGCGAACCCGACGTGGGTCAATCCCGCGCCGGACGGCTGGGGTTCCGGCTTGCCCGCCTCGATCGGTCCGGGACCGGGCAATCCGCTCGGCACGCGCGCGCTCTACCTCAACGCGCCGGGGATCCGGATCCACGGGACCTACTCGGAGAGTTCGATCGGCACCGCGGCGTCCCACGGGTGCATCCGGATGCGGATCGCCGAGTCCGAGCAGCTCTACGAGATCATCCCGATCGGCACGCCGGTCTACGTCTACTGATCTCCTGCCCGGCCCGTCGCATCCCGGCGGATCCCGACTTCTCTCGCACATGCTTGGAAATCACATGCCTGTGATCTAGCCTTCCCGCATGCGTACCTGCGCGAAGATGCGTTGCGAAGCGGGCGCGATCGCGACCGTCGCCCTGCGCTACGGGGAACGGGAGGTGCTGGTCGCCGACCTGACCCCCCAGCCCGATCGGAACCTCCTCGATCTGTGCGAGGAGCACATCCGCACGCTCAAGCCCCCGCTGGGCTGGCGGATCCGCGACGACCGGAACGTCCTAATCCTTCCCGACGTGGCCGCGTCCGAGGCCGGATCCGACCCCGAGCCCGCGGCTCCCTCCCCCGACGTCGGAACCGCGCCTTCCGCCGTCGAGAGCGCCTGACCAGCGGAGACGGCCCACCGGGGGAGACGCCAGGAGCGCCACGGCCGATGACTCGGTCCCCCGACCGGGGCCGCGCGCCATGGGTGCGGCCCATCGGAGAGGGGGCCCGCGGGGCCCCCGAGAAATGGGGCTGCTGAGCTATGGCCGTCGACGCCACGGCACGGAAGGATTGCCCGCATGGAAGAAGCGATCGCCCCCGAGCGGCTCTGCCCCCAGTGTGAACAGGGCGAGCTGATCACGATCGAGATGGCGGTCGGCGACCGGGACCTGTCGTTCACCACCTGCCACTTCTGCGAAGCGAAGTGGTGGCACAAGGACGGGGAGGATGCATCTCTCCAACAGGTGATCGGCACCGTGGTCGGAACCCGCTCAGCCTGAGCTCACGGTTCCCGCTCACCACCCTCGCGTCGTCGCCCTCTCGATCGTTCGTCGGCCCGCGCGTTGCGCGCGGGTCGTTCGTCGTCCCGACCCGATCCGGTCGGTCTGCGCCCGTCGAGTAGGATGCGGCGCGTGCCGGATCTGACCAGCATCTTCAAGGCCTACGACGTCCGCGGCGTCGTCCCCGACGAGCTCGATGAGGACGTCGCTCGCCGGATCGGTGCGGCCTTCGCAGCGTGGAGCGAAGCGCCGCGGATCGCGATCGGCCGCGACTGCCGGATCTCCTCCGCGTCGCTCGGTGCGGCGCTCGCGGAGGGCGCGACCTCCCGCGGAGCCGATGTCGTCGATCTCGGCCTCGCCTCGACGGACCTCCTCTACTTCGCCTCGGGAGCACTCGATGTCCCGGGGCTGATGCTCACCGCCAGCCACAACCCGCCCCGGTACAACGGCATCAAGTTCTGCCTCGCCGGCGCGAAGCCGGTCTCGGCGGACACCGGGCTGGAGCAGGTCCGTGCCCTCGCCGAGCGCGACCCCCAGCCCGCATCGGTCCCTGCGCCCGGATCGGTACAGGAGATGGACATGCTCGGCCGGTACGTGGATCACGTGGTGTCGTTCATCGATCCGGCCGCGATCCGCCCACTGCGCATCGTGGCCGACACGGCCAACGGGATGGGTGGGCTCGTCGTACCCGCCGTCCTCGAGCGGATCCCGGTCGAGCTCGTGCACCTGTTCCCCGAACTCGACGGGACGTTCCCGAACCACCCCGCCGATCCGATCAACCCCGAGAACCAGAAGGATCTGAAGGCGGCGGTGCTCGAGCACGGTGCCGATATCGGGTTGGCGTTCGACGGCGACGCGGATCGCGTGTTCCTGATCGACGAGGCGGCCGGGGACGTGTCGGGCTCGCTGGTCACCGCGCTCGTGGCCGGAGCGATGCTGGAGCAGGAACCCGGAGCGGAGGTCGTCTACAACCTGATCTGCAGCTGGACCGTGCCGGAGGTGATCCGCGAGCACGGGGGGAAGCCGGTCCGTACGCGCGTGGGCCATTCCTACATCAAGGCGGTGATGGCCGAGACGGGAGCGATCTTCGGGGGCGAGCATTCCGGTCACTACTACTTCCGCGACAACTACCGGGCCGATTCGGGGCTGATCGCCGCGGTGGTCGTACTCGCGCGGCTGTCGGCGACCGAGGCCCCGCTCTCCGAACTCCTGCTGCCGCTCCGCCGCTACCACGACTCGGGCGAGATCAACTCCGAGGTGACCGATCAGCAGGGCAAGATCACCGAGATCGCCACGAGATTGTCGGACGGGCGGCAGGACCGACTCGACGGCCTGACGGTAGAGTTCGAGGACTGGTGGTGCAACGTGCGGCCGTCGAACACCGAACCGCTACTGCGGTTGAACGTCGAAGCGAGGACGGAGCCACTTCTCGAGCAGAAGACGGCCGAGGTCCTCGGCGTGATCCGCGGCTGACGTCGCGACCGTTTGCGAGAGACCGCTCGCCGGTCCCCGATCGCGTTTGACCGCGGCGGAAAGGAGCAATCGATGGCGCTCGACCCCAAGCTGATGGAGATCCTCGCCTGCCCCAACTGCCACGGCGAGGTGGAGGAACGCGACGCCGAGCAGGTGATCGTCTGCCTGTCGTGCGGGTACCGATACCCGATCCGCGATCAGATCCCGGTGATGCTGATCGACGAGGCCGAAAAGCCGCCCGAGGGTCGCAAGAAGTGACGGCTCCGGTCCCCGCCCCCGGGGAGCCGGTCGGCGACCTCGACGATCTCGAGGCGCTCCGCGCCGCGGATCCCTCGGGCATGCTCGACCGCGTCACGCAACTGCCCGCCGACGCGCGCGCCGGGTACGCGGCCGGCCGGGCCGTCGAGGGGTTGCCGATGATCGACGACGTGTCGTCGATCGTGGTCTGCGGCATGGGGGGATCCGCCGTGGCGGGCGATCTGGTGCGATCGGTCTTCCGTGACCGGCTCACGGTTCCGTTCGAGGTCGTGCGGGGCCCGCAGCTCCCCGCCTACGTCGGACACCACAGCCTCGTGGTGTGTTCCTCGTACTCGGGGAACACCGCGGAGACGCTGTCGTGCTTCTCCGAGGCCCAGGAACGGGGGGCGCGGGTCCTCGCGATCACCAGCGGAGGACGGCTCGGAGCGGCTGCGGGCAACCTCGGCGTGGCGACCACGGCCCTGCCTCCCGGCTACCAACCTCGCGCGGCGCTCGGCCAGCTGGCGTTCGGCCTGCTCGGGATGCTCGAGGAGGCCGGGTGGCTCCCGTCGACGCTCGAGGCGGACGTGGAGGAGACCGCGCGGGTGCTCGAGGGCCTGGCCGCGCGTCTCGGCCCGACCGCCACCGGGGAGACGAACCTCGCGAAGGACCTCGCCCGGCGGATCGGCCGGCGGACGCCGGTGATCTGGGGAGCGGAGGACATCGGGTCGGTCGCCGCGATGCGGTGGAAGACCCAGATGAACGAGAACGGCAAGACCCCCGCGTTCTCTTCGGCGTTGCCCGAACTGGACCACAACGAGGTCGTCGGGTGGACGGCGGGGACGGGTGACGGGTTCTTCCTGATCGGGTTGCGCGTCGCGGACGAACATCCCGAGGTCGCGCCGCGGTTCCCCTTGTCGATCGACATCGCCGAAGGTGCGGGCCTGGTCACCGAGGAGATCGTTGCGACCGGCGCGACGGCGCTCTCGCAGCTGTGTTCGTTGATCCTCACGGGCGACTTCGCGAGCGTGTACCTCGGCATCCTTCGGGGGTTCGATCCGACCCCGGTCGAGGTGATCGATCGGCTCAAGGCCTCCCTCACGGGCGCGTGAGCGGCCCGTGACGACCCGCGAGGCGCTGCCGGGACCCGGTGACCGGCTCGCGGAGCAGGCCGCAGCCGCGCTCCGCGAGCGGGTCGGACTCGGCGCCGCGTTCTCTCCCCGGGTGGCGATCGTGACGGGGTCCGGACTCGCGTCGGTGCTCGCGAGGGTCGAGCCTGCCGCGGAGGTCGCGTACGCGGACCTGCCCGGGTTCCCCGAGCCGACCGTTCCCGGCCACGACGGGCGGGTCGTCGCCGGCTCCTTCGCGGGGGTCGAGGTCGTCGCGTTCGTCGGTCGGTTCCACCTTTACGAAGGGCATCCTCCGGCGGTGCCGGCGCTGTTGCCGCGTGTCGCCCACGCGCTCGGAGCCGATGTGCTCGTCTTGACGGCGGCGGTGGGCGCCGTGTCCGAGGGGCTCGCGCCCGGGTCGGTGGTCGTGCTGCGCGATCACCTCAACTTCCTCGGTGTCGATCCCCTCGCAGGATGGCGCTCGCCCGAGGGAGGCCCGGCGTTCGTCGAGCTCGCGGGCGTCTACGACCCCGAGCTCGGAGCCTCCGCCCTCGAACATGCGACCTCGCGGGCGGTCGCCGTCAGCTACGGCGTCTACGCTGCCGTCCATGGCCCGAGCTACGAGACGCCCGCGGAGGGCATGTTCCTTCGGGGTGCGGGAGCCGACGTCGTGGGGATGTCGGTGGTCCCGGAGTCGGTTCCGGCGCATGCCTTGGGGATGCGGGTCCTCGGACTCGCGTGCGTGACGAACGCGGCCGGGACAGCCGTGGACCACGCGGATGTGGTACGGGTGTCGGAGGCAACCGGGCACACGATCGCCGAGATCCTCGCCGACGTGCTCCCGCAGCTCGGGGGGTGAGCACCACGACCGTGCCGTAGGTCGTGCGCCGATCCTTCGGCCGCCATGGCCGAGACGACGAAGGGAGCATCATGGACCGAGACATCGCAGACGCCGGGCTCGCCGGTGAGGGACGCCAGCGCATCGAGTGGGCCGCCGGTGAGATGCCGGTCCTCGGACTGATCCGGGAACGCTTCGAGAAGGAGAAGCCTCTCGAGGGCATCCGGATCGCCGCATGCCTGCACGTGACGAGCGAGACCGCCAACCTGATGGAAGCGCTCGCGGCCGGAGGCGCCGACGTCTCCTTGTGCGCGTCGAACCCGCTGTCGACCCAGGACGACGTCGCGGCGGCCCTCGCCGAGCAGGGCGGCATCGCGACCTACGCGGTCAAGGGAGAGGACACGCCGACCTTCTTCCGGCACATCGACGCCGTGCTCGACCGCCGGCCGCAGATCACGATGGACGATGGTGCAGACATGGTGAGCGTTCTGCACAAGCAGCGCGCCGATCAGCTCTCAGAGATCTTGGGTGGCACCGAGGAGACCACGACGGGGGTGATCCGGCTCCGCGCGATGGCCGAGGACGGCGCGTTGAAGTACCCGATCGTCAGCGTCAACGACGCGGATACCAAGCACCTGTTCGACAATCGGTTCGGGACCGGCCAATCGACGATCGACGCGATCATGCGCGCGACGAACCGCTTGCTGGCCGGGAAAACGATCGTCGTGTGCGGCTACGGCATGTGCGGCCGCGGGGTCGCATCCCGCGCGCGCGGGATGGGCGCCAAAGTCGTCGTCACGGAGGTCGAACCCGTCATCGCCCTCGAGGCCGCGATGGAGGGCTACCAGGTGATGCCGCTGCGCGAGGCCGCGCGGATCGGCGACATCTTCGTGACCGTCACCGGTGACACGAGCGTGATCCGCCGAGAGCACGTCGAGCTGATGCGCGATGGTGCGATCCTGGCGAACTCCGGTCACTTCGATGTCGAGATCGACAAGGCGGCGTTGGAGGACCTCGCCACAGCGACCCGGCGGGTCCGCGGCTCGGTCGACGAATACGTGATGGCCGACGGCCGGCGTGTGTACCTGCTCGGGGAGGGCAGGCTCGTGAACCTGTCCGCGGCCGAGGGGCACCCGGCCGCGGTGATGGACATGTCGTTCGCCAACCAGGCCCTGTCGGCCGAATGGGTCGTGCGCAACGCGGAGGGATTGGCCCCTGCGGTCCACCCGGTACCGAAGGAGATCGACCGGGAGGTCGCTCGCCTCAAGCTGCACGCGATGGGCATCGAGATCGACGTGCTCACCGACGAGCAGGAGCGCTATCTCCATAGCTGGGAGCAGGGAACCTGAGCCGGAGGCGCGGCGAGGCGCTGGTCGGTTCGCTCCGAGCGATCTCGTCGGTGCAGTTTCGGCGACCGGGCTATGCTCCGGGCGTGCGAACGGGACGGAGCATCGGACGGGGACGGGACTGATGGATCCCCTGTCTGCCATCTCGATCCGCTCGCACTTCGACCGGTTCCCGGCCACCATCAAGGGGGCGTTCGTGCTCGGCGGGGTCGACGGTGACCCTCACCAGGTCTCGATCGCCGAGGCGCGGCTCGCGCCCGTCGGCGGCCGTGGAAGCTCGATCGACCTCGCGCCCGCGATCGTCGATGTCGCTCCCGGGCTCGATGTATTCGTTCCGTTCGAGTTCCAGATCGCCGACCTCCCACCGGGGTGGTACGGCCTGGAGTGCGAGGCCGCCGTCGACGGGGTGACCGCGACGTTCCCGGGCGGCAAGCGGTTCTGCGTGGCGTGGCCGCGGGCGGCAACCCGGCGCGGAGCCGTCGAGCTCGGAACGGTGCTGGCCGCCTCCGGGGGCAAGATCACGGTCGAGCGTGTCGAACTCGCCGGCGATCACTCCACCGTGCATGCCGCGGTCGATCCGCCGGAGCCCCCGCGCCTCACCGTGCGAGTCGACGGGGCCCCCCTACCCGTGCTCGACACGACGATCGACGAAGAGACCGGCCGCGGGGCCCTCACCGTCTATCCCGTCCTGCGGACGCAGGCCGCGATGCGCATCGAGGTTCCCGGCGGCGACGGGATCGACATCCGCCTGCCCTGACCCGGGGTCTGGGGTCTCAAGCAGTGAGCGAGCGTCAGCGAGCGAACGTAGACCCCAGCGCGGACGGTCGACCCCTCCGCGTCGGTGGCGGGTCCTAGGGTAGGGGCGATGGTCGCGGTGCTCGATGCTCTGTTCCCGCCCCGCTGTGCGGGATGCGGTCGCGGATCCTGGCCGTTCTGCGACTCCTGCCGGGCACGGCTCCGCCCGATCGCGCCGCCCTGGTGCGCGCGCTGCGGCCGCCCGACCGAACGCCCCCTGCAGGCCTGCGCCCTGTGTCCGCCGCCGCCGGTCGATCGCGCCCGCGCTCCGCTGTTGTTCCGCGGGCCGGCTCGCACCGCGATCCACAAGCTGAAGTTTGCCGGATGGCGAACGGTGGCCGAGGCGCTGGCCGCCGCGATGCGGACGATGGTCGACGGCGAGCACGACGCCGTCTGCTGGGTTCCGTCCTCCCGCGCCCGGAGAGCCCGGCGTGGCTACGACCAGGCCGGTGCGCTCGCCGATCGACTCGCCCGGTTGCTCGAGATGCCGACGTGTCCGGCGATCCGGCGGGTCGCCGATCCTGGCCCGCAAGCCCGGCGTGGGGGAGCCGAACGTCGCGCGGCGATGCGGGGGGCGTTCGCGGTCGTCGGAAGCACGCCCGACCGCGTATTGCTCGTCGATGACGTGCTCACGACCGGGGCGACGGCGGGGGCGTGTGCGGAGGTCCTCGCCGCATCCGGCGTACGCGAGATCGTGCTTATCACCGCCGTTCGGGCGATCCCCGGACGGCTACCCGCTCGCTATACTCGGCGAGATGGCGCTCGTCCGGGTCTGTGGTTGCCCGGGGAACAGATCCCCGGTAGTCGATGCCAGCCGCGGGCGAAACGACCCACGTAAGGTGACGATTGGTCGCTGAGCATGGCGCGGTTTAGAAGTAAGTCCTGCCCCGAGCGGCCTCGTGTCGCTCGGGAGAGGGCGGCGAAGGTGTCCGACCGACACCGATCCCCCCGGCAGGCGAGTGTGGGGTCAAAGACCAGGTCAGCCGGACGAGCGCCGCTTCCGATCCCGGCCGAGCACGATCCTCGAGGAGGCGCGCGATGGATCTCCAGCTGAAGGGCCGGGGTCTCCGGCTCACCGACCAGCACCGCCGGGCCGTCGATCGCAAGCGTGAGCGCCTCGAGCGGCTAGAGCCTCGCGCCGTTCGGCTCGAGGTCGAGATCATCGCGGAGAAGAATCCGCGCCTGGACGGGACGAAGCGAGCGGAGGCCAGCTTGGTGATCCCGCGCAAGACCTTCCGGGCACATGCCGATGGGCCCGACGTGCAGACCGCCCTCAGCCGTGCTGAGAGCAAGCTCGAACGGCAGATCCGCGACCATCACACGAAACGCCGGGCTCGTATGTCCCGGACCGCCAATCGTCTAGAATCCGCAGGCAACACCCGCTCGACGCCGGAGTAGGGCGACCCCGAGCAGGTGGGCGACGAGGGGGCTCGCGTGGCGTCGAAGCAACAGGGATCAGGCAAGTCGTCCGAGGCGTTGCGCGTCATGGTCGTCGACGATCACGCGCTGTTCCGGCGGGGTCTGGAGATGGTCCTCGGCGCCGAACCGGACCTCGATCTCGTCGGTGAAGCCTCCGACGGGCAAGAGGCCGTCCAGCGCGCACAAGAGCTGATGCCCGACGTGATCCTGATGGACGTCCGGATGCCGAAGCGTTCCGGGATCGAGGCGACGAGCCAGATCCGTGATGCGCTGCCGCACGCGAAGATCCTGATGCTCACGATCTCCGACGACGAGGCCGACCTGTACGAAGCGATCAAGGCCGGCGCCGCGGGCTACCTGCTGAAGGAGATCCCGATCGAGGAGGTCGCCGAGGCGATCCGTTCCGTCTGGGCGGGTCAGTCCCGCATCTCACCGTCGATGGCGAGCAAGCTCCTCAACGAGTTCGCGGCGATGAGCAAGGCGGCCGACGAGCGCCCCGCGATGCCGACGCCCAAGCTCACCGATCGCGAGATGGAGGTCCTGAAGCTCGTCGCGAAGGGGATGAACAACCGCGACATCGCCAAGGAACTGTTCATCTCGGAGAACACCGTGAAGAACCACATCCGCAACATCCTCGAGAAGCTCCACCTGCACTCCCGGATGGAGGCGGTCGTCTATGCCGTCCGGGAGAAGATGATCGAGATCAACTGAGATCGCCGCCCCGCCGCGGGTCCGCCCGATCCGCGGGACGCCACATCCCCCACAGGGTCGGTCCGTCGGGAACGCTCACCTCGCCCGAGGTCGTGAGCCCGAGACGGGCGTAGATCGGAAGGTTCTCCGCGGTTCCCGTCTCCAGGTACGTCGCCGTGCCGTCCCGATCCGCCGCCGCGAGTCCCGGTTCGATCACCGCTCGGCCCAACCCCGTTCCCCATCGGTCCGGATCCACGCCCACGATCCCGAGGTACCAATGTCGGTCCGGTGGATGCATCGGCGCCGCGCGCTCCTCGAAGCTGTCGAGCCGGGCGAGCTCCTCGGGGGTGAAGTTCGACGTGGCGGCCTCCCATCGGCCGTCAACCCATGCGTCACCGAGCCGGTTCCCGCCGGGCGGATCCCACGACGACACCGCCGAGAGGTCCTCGGTGATCAGGACGAGGCCCCCCTCGAGGCGCACGTCGATCAGGAAGCCGAAGAACGCCCGGCTCCGATCCGGATACGTGGTGTCGTCGGGGAAGAACCACCGCACGACCGGATCCGCGGCGAACGCACGCGTGAGCGTCTCCACGGCTCGCACCCGGTCGGAGACGCTCGCCGGTCGCACGGTCGTCATGACGCCGCATCCTAGCGGGGTGGGTGCGGCGGGCGACCCGGCCGGATAACCTCGCGCTCGATGCGAGCCGAGCAGAGATCGAGCGGAGATCGGGCGCGACTTGTCCGTCGCACCACCGTGCTGTTGGCCGTCGCGCAGGGTCTGCTGTACGCGACGCTCCCGATCCTGCTCGCCGTCGGGTCCCTCGCGGCGGAGGACTTCACGGGCCGAGCGACCGCGGCGGGTGTGTTGGCGGCCACCTACTTCGCGTCGGCGGCCGTGGGTGCCTTCGTGATCGGTCGCTGGATGGACCGGGCCGGCCGCCGCCGCGGCTTGATGCTCGGCTATGCGCTCGTGGCGGTCGGAGGCGTGGTCGCGATCGCCGGATCCGCCGCCGGTTCGTTCGCTGCTCTCGAGGTCTCCGCGATCCCGTTCGGGATCGGCGCCGGCGCGGCCCTGCTGGGCCGCCTGGCCGTCGCCGACATCTACCCTCCCGAGCGGCGGGGGCGAGCGGTGGGCCTGCTGCTCGCCGCGAGCACGGTCGGAGCCGTCGGATCGCCGCCCTTGATCGCCCTCGTACAACGCGTCGGCGAGGACGCCTTCGGGTTCGATCCGCTCGTGACCCCGTGGGGGCTGGTTCCGCTGTTCGCTCTCGGCGGGATGGTCTGTGTGTTCGCGGTGCGACCCGATCCACGCGAGCTCGCGGTCGGTGGCGGGCCCGCCGACGGACCGCGGCGAGGTCCCCGTACGCTGCTCCGGCTGCGGCCGTTCCGGGCCGCGGTGGTCGCGGGCTCGATCGGCCAAGCCGCGATGATCGCGGTGATGAGTGTCGCGGCTCTCGTCGTGCACGACCACGGCGGCGGAGGGTTCGCGATCTCCGGGACGCTCAGCCTGCACTTCGTCGGGATGTTCGCGTTCATGCCGCTCGTCGGGCTCGCGCTGGACCGCTGGGGTCGGCGTCGCGGTCTCCTCGTCGGTGCGGCGCTCTCGATCGTCGGCGCGCCCGTCGGCTCGCTCGCCCCCGAACCCTGGGTCGTCGCCGTCGGGCTGTTCCTGGTGGGCCTGGGCTGGGCGTTCGCCTATCTCGGGGCGACCACGGTCGTCAGCGACATCACCTCACCCGCCGAGCGCGGCGGGGCACTCGGGTTCACCGATCTGCTCGTGTCCGCGGCGTCGGCCGTCGGCGGGCTCGGCGGTGGCGTTCTCCTGGATATCGCCAGCTTCCGCTCGCTCACGATCGTCGTCGCCGTCGCGCTCGTTCCGGTCTTGCTCGTCGTCGCTCCCCTGCGGGAAAGCGCTCCAGGAGAGTTCGCTCCCGCCGGATCCGGCTGAGCGCGGGGGGAACCGATCGGCGTCCGCGAGGCGTCCTTCGATCGTGTTCCCCTGGGTTCTCCGCGTTGCTCTCGTATCGGTCCTCGTCTGGGGGGTCCCCCTGGCGAGCGCGGCCGCGGCCGGCTTCTCCCCAGCGTCTCACCAGCGAGGGGCGCGACGTCTCGTGCCGCTGACGTTCCCCAACGGAACCCATGCGGTCGCCGTGCTTCCCGCAGCCGAGACGGTCGGAACCCTCGCGGAACCGACCGTCTCGTACCTGTACAAGAGGGATCGCTCGCCGCGGTACGTGATCGGATTCACCCCCCACCGACCACGGATCGTCCGCCGTTCCCGTGATGAGGTCGTGGATCGCCTCCGAACCCGCAACGGGCACCTCGCGACCGTCTGGGACGTCGACGACGATCCGGGCGACGCGTGGGACGTCGCGTTCGCCCTGCTGGTCCGGACCCGTGGCTGGACGGTGGAGGTTCAGGTCCGGCCGGGAAACGAGGGGGCCCGTGTGGCCCGGCACCTCGGTGTCTGGACGACGCCACGAGGGTTCCCGCGCGTGCATCTGGGCGGACCCTTCCGGCTGTCGGACGAGTCGGGCGAGGGAGGAGGCTCGGCGATCGGCCTCCACTTCCCCGCTGGCTGGGTCGACCTCTCCGTCGGCGAGAGCTGTGCCGGGCTGCCCGAACGTCGGTGCGACGGGGCGAACGACGAGGCCGTTGCCGCCACGGTGTACGGGTTCGAGCGTTCGGACGCCCAGGTCCTGCGGCTGCGGACGAGCATTCGCCGCGTTCGAGCGCCCCGGTAGCCCCGCTTCGGATCTTCGGGGAGATCGGCGACCGCGGGTAGGATGGGTGGGTGCTCCGTGGGACATCTCCCGCGTGCGGCTATCCGACCAGGAGCGATAGGTGCCAGTTCTCGACAGGTTCACCACGATCGGCGAAGGGCGCAAACGCAAGGGCCTGGAGTCCCAGGCGGCGATCGCCTCGACGTTCGAGCCCGAAGTGGAGGACCTGACCGACGCCGAGCTCGCCCACAAGACCGTGGAGTTCCGAGAGCGGTTCGACAACGGTGAGTCGGTCGACGACCTGCTGCCGGAGGCGTTCGCCGCGGTCCGCGAGGCAGCCAGGCGCACGATCGGACAGCGTCCCTATGACGTGCAGGTGATGGGCGCGGTCGCCTTGCACGAGGGCAACATCGCCGAAATGAAGACCGGTGAGGGCAAGACCCTGACCTCGACGATGCCGGCATACCTCAACGCGCTCACCGGCGAGGGCGTGCACATCGTCACCGTGAACGACTATCTGGCCAAGCGAGACTCCGAATGGATGGGTGGGGTGCACCGTGCGCTCGGCCTGCACGTCGGGCTGATCCAGTCGAGCATGCGCCCCGAGGAGCGCCGTCCGCAGTACGCGGCCGACATCACCTACGGGACGAACAACGAGTTCGGGTTCGACTATCTGCGCGACAACATGGCGATGCGGGCCGAGGAGATGGTCCAGCGTGGTCACCACTACGCGATCGTGGACGAGGTCGACTCGATCCTGATCGACGAGGCGCGAACGCCCCTGATAATCAGCGGCATGGTGCAAGACAGCGCGAAGTGGTACACGACCTTCGCCCGGATCGCCCCCCGGCTCAAGCGCGACGAGGATTACGAGGTCGACGAGGCCAAGCACACCGTCGCCGTGACCGAGTCGGGGGTCGCGAAGGTCGAGGAGATCCTGCAGCTCGACAACCTCTACGAGCACGTCCACACGCCGCTCGTGCACCACATGCAGAACGCGCTCCGCGCGAAGGAGCTCTACAAGCGCGACGTCCAGTACCTCGTCGACAGCGGCGAGGTGAAGATCGTCGACGAGTTCACCGGCCGCGTGCTCGAGGGACGACGCTACTCCGAGGGGCTGCACCAGGCGATCGAGGCGAAGGAGGGCGTCCGGATCAAGGAGGAGAACCAGACGCTGGCCACGATCACGATCCAGAACTACTTCAAGATGTACGACAAGCTCGCCGGTATGACGGGAACGGCGAAGACCCAGATGACCGAGTTCGAGGCGACCTACAAGCTCGGTGTCACCGAGATCCCGACGAACATGCCGATGGTCCGAGACGACCGGCAGGATCTGATCTACAAGAGCGAAGACGCGAAGTGGACCGCGGTCGCCGAGGACATCGCGGTCCGCAACGAGGCGGGACAGCCCGTCCTGGTCGGTACCGTGTCGATCGAGAAGTCCGAGATCCTCGCGCGCTACCTGTCCAAGCGCGGCGTTCCCCACAACGTGTTGAACGCGAAGAACCACGAGCGGGAGGCGACGATCGTTGCCCAGGCGGGCAGGATCGGCGCGGTGACCGTCGCGACCAACATGGCCGGGCGCGGTGTCGACATCCTGCTCGGCGGCAACCCCGAGTACCTCGCGCGCCAGGAGATGGCCGCTCGCGACTGGGACAACGACGCGTACCTGCTGTTCGAGATCGACGAGGAGGAGCGCGCGGCCTACGAGGCCGAGTATCAGCCGATCAACGACAAGCTCAAGGCCCAGACCGACGCGGAGCACGATCAGGTCGTCGAGCTGGGGGGCCTGTACGTGCTCGGGACGGAGCGGCACGAGTCCCGACGGATCGACAACCAGCTGCGTGGGCGGTCGGGACGCCAGGGTGACCCGGGCGAGTCGCTGTTCTACCTCTCGCTCGAAGACGACCTGATGCGGATGTTCGCCTCCGATCGCGTGGCCTCGATCATGGGCCGCCTGAAATGGCCCGACGACGAGCCGATCGTCGCGAAGATGGTCACCCGGGCCGTCGAGAACGCCCAGAAGCAGATCGAGGAGCTCAACTACGAGCGGCGCAAGAACGTCGTGAAGTACGACGACGTGATGAACACCCAACGCACGGTGATCTACGGCGAGCGTCAGAAGATCCTCCAG
Source organism: Actinomycetota bacterium (assembly GCA_040881665.1). Taxonomy (NCBI): domain Bacteria; kingdom Bacillati; phylum Actinomycetota; species Actinomycetota bacterium. The sequence goes on along the minus strand of JBBECT010000007.1, from coordinate 194,787 downwards.
GGGCACGATCTCGGCGACGAGTCGCGCGAGATGGTGGCCGACGTCGTCGGGACGGTGATCGAGACGTACTGCCCCGCCGACGTGTTCCCCGAGGACTGGGACGTCGACGCGATGCACGCTCAGCTCGCCGAGATCTTCCCGGTGTCCTCGAGCGTCGAGCAGCTCCGTGAGGTCGAAGATCCGGTCGAGATGCAGGAGCGCGTGCTCGGAGAGGCGCTCGAGGCCTACGCGGCGAAGGAGCAGCACGTCGGCACGGACACGATGCGCGAGCTCGAGCGGATGGTGCTGCTCAACATCATCGATACGAAGTGGCGCGAGCACCTCTACGAGATGGACTACCTGCAGGAGGGCATCCATCTGCGCGCGTACGGGCAGAAGGACCCCCTTACCGAGTACCAGCGCGAGGCCTTCGGGATGTTCGAGGAACTCACCGGCGCCCTCCGCGAGGACTTCGTGAAGTACATCTACCGGGTCGAGCTCGTGCGCCAGGACGAGACCGCCCGGGCGCAGCCCAAGCGGGTCCAGGAGAACCGCAGCGAGGACGACGGCTCGTCCTCCGCCGCGGTCGCCGACCCGAACACGGGCGCCGCTCCCCAGGCCAAGAGCGACAAGACGCCTCGCAACGCCCCCTGCCCCTGCGGCTCGGGCAAGAAGTACAAGAAGTGCCACGGCGCCACCGCCTGACCATCGCGAGGACGCTGCCCCCGACGTATAGGATGCTCACTCCATGAGCGAGTCGACCGAACGCATCGCGAAGCTGCGCGAACGTGCCACGGCCGCGAAGGAGTTCCTTTGACGTCGAGGGCAAGCGCGCCCAGGCCGCGGGGCTCGAGTCCGAGGCAGCCGATCCTTCGCTGTGGAGCGACCCCGCGCGCGGCCAGGAGCTGACCTCCCGCCTCGCGCGGCTCAAGCAGATCGTCACGCGCTCGGACGAGCTGACCGCACGGATCGACGACGCGAACGCGATGGCCGAGCTGCTCGATGACGAATCCGACGCCGACCTCGCGGCGGAGCTCGCCTCGGGACTCCGAAAGCTCGAGGCCGATCTCGACAAGCTCGAGCTCGCGGCCCTGCTCGGCGGCGAATACGACGGTCATGACGCGATCGCGACGATCCACGCGGGCGCCGGCGGAACCGAGTCCCAGGACTGGGCGGAGATGCTGCTGCGGATGTACCTGCGGTGGGCCGAGCGCAACGGGTTCACCGCCGAGATCGACGAGCAGAACTACGGCGAGGAAGCCGGCGTGAAGTCCGCGACGTTGACCGTGAAGGGCACGAACGCCTACGGGCTGCTCTCCGCCGAGCGCGGGGTGCACCGCCTCGTCCGGATCTCACCGTTCGACGCGCAGAAACGGCGCCATACGAGCTTCGCGAGCCTCGACGTGATCCCGGCGCTGGAGGCCGGCGACCTCGACGACATCGAGATCGATCCGAAGGACCTCCGGATCGACGTCTATCGCTCGAGCGGACCGGGCGGCCAGTCGGTGAACACGACGGACTCGGCCGTTCGGATCACCCACCTTCCGACCGGGATCGTCGCAGCGTGCCAGAACGAGCGTTCCCAGCTCCAGAACCGCGCGGTGGCGATGCAGATCCTGAAGGCGCGGCTGGCCGACCTGATGCGTCAGGAGCAGGCGGACAAGCTCGACGAGCTCCGCGGCGAGCGACGCGACGTCGACTTCGGTTCGCAGATCCGCTCGTACGTATTGGCCCCGTACCAGATGGTCAAGGATCACCGCACCGAGTTCGAGGTCGGAGATCCTCAACGGGTCCTCGACGGGGACATCGACGGCTTCATCGAGGCCGAGCTGCGCCGGCGAGCCGGCGAGCACACCTCGTAGCGGCCGATCGCAAGCATTGTCGGCGGGGGTTGCTCCGGAGATACTCCCTCCGTGCCCGGGGCGACGGATCGATCCGCGGACCGCAACGCCCTCATCGGGGCCAGCTTCCTTATGCTGTTCGTCGAGCTCGCCCTGATCCGGTGGTCGTCGGCGAACGTCGTCTACCTCGCGTACTTCACGAACTTCGTGCTGCTCGCGAGCTTCCTCGGGATCGGCGTCGGGTTCCTGCGAGCGCGCGAGGATCGGGACGGGTTCCGTGCGGCCCCCGTCGCGCTCGCGGTGCTCGTGTCGTTCCTGCTCCTGCTTCCCGCTCAGGTCGGGCGGGACGAGAGCGGGGAACGCGTCTTCGAGGGGTTGTTCGGGATGTTCGCCCTCCCGATCTGGATCACCCTGCCCCTGATCTTCATCGGCGTGACCGTGGTGCTTGCGTGCGTCGCCGAGGGTGTCGCCCGCCTGTTCGCGCGGTTCGAGCCGCTCGAGGCCTACCGGTTCGACATCCTCGGGAGCCTATGCGGGATCGCGGGGTTCTCGGTCCTGTCGTTCCTGCACGCGCCGCCGCTCGTCTGGGGCGTGTTGATCGCCGCGCTGTTCGCGTGGTTGTTGCGCGGTCGGCTCGGCCGCGCCCAGTGGATCTCGCTCGCGGTCGTGGTCGTGGTGTTCGGGATCGGGTCGCTCCCCGCGTTCGGAACCTGGTCTCCGTACTACCGCGTGACCACGAGCAGCCGGGCCGCGGACGGCGGTGTCGGGATCGAGGTCAACGGCCTGCCGCATCAATCCAGCCTGTCCCTGGAACGGATCGAACGCGATCAGCCGTTCTACTTCCACGCGTACGAGCACCTCGAGGGCAACCCACTCGAGGACGTCCTCGTGATCGGTGCGGGGAACGGCAATGACGTCGCCGTGGCCCTGGAGCAGGGAGCCGGTCACGTCGATGCCGTCGAGATCGATCCGGTCCTGCAGGACATCGGGCGCGAACACCACCCGAACCATCCCTACCAGGACCCGCGCGTCACCCCGCACGTGAACGACGGTCGCGCGTTCCTCGAGCGCACGGACTCCCGCTACGACCTGATCGTGCTCGCCCTGCCCGACTCCCTCACGCTCGTCTCGGGCCAGGGATCGCTGCGGCTCGAGAGCTACCTGTTCACCGAGGAGGCGATCGCGACCGCCCGTGAGCACCTGGAGCCTGGCGGCGCGTTCACGATGTACAACTACTACCGCCCGTTCGTGTTCGAGCGGTTCGCCGGCACGATGGCGAAGGTGTTCGGGCACGAACCGTGCTTCGACGCCGGCGAGGACAGCCTCGGTGTCCGCCGGCAGGCCGTCCTCACCTCGACGGTCGATCCGGCGGACCTCGCGTGCACGACCCGATGGGCGGCGTCCGGCGTCGTCCCCGAGCCGGCGACCGATGATCACCCGTTCCCGTACGTCCAGGGTCGCTCGATCCCGTCCTTCTACGTGATCTCGCTGCTGGCGATCCTCGTCGGCTCGGTCCTCGTCGTTCGGTTCGGCGCCGGCGCACAGCTCGGGCCGATGCGCAGCTACCTCGACCTGTTCTTCATGGGCGTCGCGTTCCTGCTGCTGGAAACGAAGAACGTCGTCCAGTTCGCGCTGCTGTTCGGAACGACATGGTTCGTGAACTCGCTCGTGTTCGCCGGCATCCTGCTCTCGGTCTACCTGGCGATAGAGCTCGCACGGCGCTCGAAGCTCCCGCCGCCCGGGGTGCTGTACGCGGTGCTGCTCGTCTGCCTCGCCGTCGCGTGGACGGTACGGCCCGACGCGCTGCTCGAGCTGTCTGGGGTGCCGCGGTTCCTCGCGGCCTCGGCGCTCGCGTTCGCACCGGTGTTCGTGGCGAACCTGATCTTCTCCCAGCGGTTCCGCAACGTCGGGGCCTCGACCGTCGCGTTCGGCGCCAACCTGCTCGGGGCGATGGCCGGCGGCGTGCTCGAGTACGCCTCGATCATCCTCGGCTACCGCAACCTGCTGTTCGTCGTCGCGGCGCTGTACGGACTGGCGTTCGTGTTCGGGCGTCGTCACCTGGGCGAGCGCCATCTCGCGCCGGAACCGCCGGGCGAGCACGTGCGCGCGGACGCGACCGGTCGCCGCTAGACCTCGAGCGTCGCCCGGCGACGGCGTTCCGCCACGACGGCTCCGAGCCCTGCGGCGAGCAGCGCGAGCCAGACGAGGCCGGAAGTCACGATGCCGCGACCGACCGCCGGGTCGCGATAGGTGAGCCGGATCTCATGCCGGCCGGGCGGAACCGGCACGCCCATCAGGAAGTGATCGGTCCGGAGCACCGCCGCCGCCGCTCCGTCGACGGTCGCGCTCCATCCCTCGTCCCAGTTCGTGCGGACCACGACGAGCGCGTCGGCTCCCGTATCGACGGCGATCCGAACGTCCTCGGGTGTCCGCTCGTCGATCGAGGTGACGGCCCCCCCCGCGGAACCCTCGCCCGGCTCGGGCTCGAACCCGGGATCGGTCTCGACGACCGCCTCCAGGGCGGGATCGAAGCCGCCGGTGAGCACGGCGTCCAGGGATGCGCCGCTCCCGTCGACGACCTGCACGTCGGTGACGACCGAGACCAGCGGCTGCCACCCTTCGATCTCGTAGAGGTCGTAGCCGTCGTCGCGGCGCACGAGCCGCGCCGGGACGCTCGGTCCCTGACCCTCGGCGACGATCAGGTAGCGCGCACCGAGCAACCGAAGGTCCTCGATCGTCGGCTCGTTGAGGACCGACGCGTTGTAGAAGGTCGTCAGCGGGTTCGTCGCACGGATGTAGGTCCAGTAGCCGGCGGGTTGGACCGGGTTGTAGCCCAGCACGTCGCGCGCGCCGAACAGGGTGCCCCGTTCGTTCGCCATCGACGGCCAATCGCGCGGTTCCTGCGCCCAGAGATAGCCCTTCACGTAGTAGGCGGCGGGCCGGACCCAGGTCAGGTAGCGGTCGGGCGAGTCGGCAAGGACGGCGCCGATCTCGCCCGGGTCCAGGAAGTCCCGCTCCGGGACCTCCGGTGCGCGCAGTGGGCCCGGGACGAGGTTCGGGCGGTCGGGGCCCTCCAAGCCGAGGTAGATCGTTCCACCCTCGTAGACCTGCGAATAGGTGGCGCTGCCGATCAGCTCGACCGCGAGGACGAGCGGAACCGCCACGACCGCCCAGCGCTTGCGCTGACCGACCGCCAGCAGCACGGGAACCGCGATCGCGATCCCGACCGCGAGCGATCCGAACCGTACCGGCTCCGCGTGGGCCAGCAGGGGAACGGCGAGCCAGAGGAGGACGCCCGCGGCCAGCCACCGGGCCGCGATGCGCCACGGGAGGGGCCGGTCGATCAGCGCCTGGAGCCCGACGGCGCCGAGGGCGGGGATCACGAGATAGGCGAGGTATCGCAGCCGCCCCGGGTTGTGCAGGTATACGTCGCCGAACGGCAGCTGGAGAACGAAGCTGCGGAACGCGTCCGCGGTCACGAGGACGTTGAGCGTCGCGACGTACGCGACCGCGCCGGCGACGCCGAGACCCCAGACGAGCGCGCGGTGACGCCGTGTCCGCAGGGCGGCCGGCACGCACAGCAGGACGAGTGCTCCGACGTAGGCGCCCGGCGATGCGCCGAGGGCGAACGGCCATCCGCTCCACACGCCGTTCGTCATGATCGGCCGTCCGCCGAGGCGGTCGCGTCCCAGCGGTTCGGCCAGTGCGTTGTACCCGTCCCCGAGGCTCGAGCGCGCGATGTAGTCCAGGCGAGGAAGGAAGATCGCGAGGTTCGCGAGCGGCAGAACGACGAGGAACGCGACCACGACCCCGGCCGCTCGCCAGCCGGTGCGATCGTCGGCCCGCGCGTCCTTCACCGCGTGTGCGATGAGGTAGGCGGTCACGAGGAGGGTGCAGACCGCGAGGCCGTGGCTCATGTGGGCGTTCGCGACCTGGCCCCATCCGAACGCCGCGAGACCCAGCCAGGCGACACGACGCGAGAGCCGGTCGGTGCGCATGTATCCGGCCGCGCCGACCAGGACGACGGTCGTCCACGCGATCGCACCGGCGAACGGCAGCGAGATCGCGACGGCCGAGGCCGCGAGGGCGATCGCGATCGAGGCCCCGCCCACGGTGGCCGCCGGCCGCCCGAGGCGCTCGAGTCGAAGGAACGCGAACATGCCGAGCCCGGCGAGCAACGGGTTCCACACGATGTAGGCGCGCATCGCCGCCCCGGGGGAGAGCATGGAGAACAGCAGCATCGGCGGCAGGTAGAGCCAGCCCGACTGTGGATCGGCGACGTACGGAGCGCCCGCGAAGTGGAAGGGGTTCCACAGCGGCACGTGACCCTCGGCGAGAGACCGGCCCAGGAACGACAGGCGGGGCAGGATGAACGACAAGATGTCGGAGTGCTGGTTCGTCAGCGCCGTGTCGAAGACGAACGCGCGCATCGCGAACACCGTCAGGACGACGATCAGTGCCGGCCCGGCGGCGGCGAGGGCGACGCGGCGCAGGCGATCGCGGGCCTCGGGCGCCACGGGAGCCTGCGCGGGACGCTCGACGGGATCGGCGGTTGCGCGCACGGTCCACCAGCCTACGCGACACCGTCTCGACGGTTCTGGCCTGCGGCGATGGCCTCGTGACGAAGCTGTGGAGCCTCCCCGATGCCCGCAGGACCGCTGGTAGACTCGGTTCCCGCACGCCCCCGCCGTCGACACACTCAGGGACTTCTTCCACGACATGATCAGTCTTCAGCACGTCACGAAGGTCTATAAGGGCAATATCCTCGCGTTGGACGACGTCACCGTCGACATCGACAAGGGTGAGTTCGTCTTCGTCGTCGGGCCGTCCGGTTCGGGCAAGTCGACGATGATGCGGTTGCTGCTCAAAGAAGAGCATCCGTCGAACGGCGCGATCTACGTCGCGGGCAAGAACCTCGACAAGCTGACACCCTGGCGGGTCCCGTACCTGCGCCGCAACATCGGTACGGTGTTCCAGGACTTCAAGCTGCTGCAGGACAAGACGGTGTTCGAGAACGTCTCGTTCGCACTCGATGTGATCGGCAAGCAGAAGACCGTGATCGACCAGCGCGTTCCCGAGATCCTCGACTACGTGGGGCTGGGGGACAAGCTGAACAACTACCCCGACGAGCTGTCCGGCGGCGAGCAGCAGCGCGTGTCGATCGCGCGCGCCTGCGTCAACCGGCCGCTCGTGCTGCTGGCCGACGAGCCCACGGGGAACCTCGATCCCCAGACCTCCGTGGACATCATGCGGCTGCTCGACAAGGTCAACCGGATCGGCACCACCGTCGTGATGGCCACCCACGACCAGGCGATCGTCGACGCGATGCGACGCCGGGTGATCGAGCTCGAGGACGGCCATGTCGTCCGCGACCAGGCGCGCGGGGTCTACAGCTAGATGGCGCGCCTCGACTACTATTTCCGGGAGACCGTTACCGGCCTGCGCCGCAACGGTCTCGTCGTATTCGCCGCGATCTCCACGGCCTTCATCGCCCTGCTGCTGCTCGGCATGGCGCTGCTGATCCGCCAAGAGGTCGACCTCATCATCGCGGACACCACGGGCCGGGTCGAGGTGGTCGTCTACCTGCAGGACGATCTCGGACAGGACGCCCAACAGCGGCTGAACGAGCTGCTGACCGGCCTCTCGGTGGTTTCCGAGGTGGCGTACGAATCGAAGGAGGACGCGTACGAGCGGGCCGTCGCGCTGTTCGGCCAGGAGTCAGCGATCATCGCCAACGTCTCGGAAGATGCGTTCCCCGCGTCGTTCCGGGTCAAGCTCACCGAACCCGAGGACTACAAGGTCGTGGTCGCCGCGGTCGACGGGCAGCCGGGGATCCTCCGTGTCTCCGCGCAGCAGGAGGTGGTCGACCGGTTGTTGGCGGTCACCAGTCTGTTCCGCGACGGCGTGCTGATCCTGGCGTTCGTGATGCTGATCGCCTCGGCGATCCTGATCGCGAACACCGTCCGCATGGGGCTGTTCGCGCGGCGGCGGGAGATCGGGATCATGAAGCTCGTCGGGGCCACGAACTGGCGGATCAGGGTGCCGTTCCTGATCGAGGGAGTGATCGAAGGGCTGGTGGGGGCCGCCCTGGCGATCGGGGTGCTCTTCGTCGCCAAGACGATCTTCATCGATCCCCTCTACGACAGCATCCAGTTCGTGAAGTGGATCCAAACCTCGGACGTGCTCGCGACGATCCCGCTGATGCTTATCGCGGGCGTCGTGGTGTCGCTGGCCGCGAGCGTGCTCGCGATGCGCCGGTTCCTCGACGTCTAGGGGGTTGCCTCGTGTCGCGGGGCAAGACTGCCGCCGCGGGGGAGAAGACCGTCGTCTCCAACCGCAAGGCCGGCCACGACTACGAGATCCTCGAGCGCCTCGAGGCCGGCATGCAGCTCACCGGGCAAGAGGTCAAGTCGCTGCGGGGAGGCCACGGCTCGCTCACCGAGGCCTACGCCCGGGTCCGTGATGGGGAGCTGTGGCTCGAGGGCATGCACATCCCCCCCTACGAACAGGGGGACAAGCGCGCCTACGATCCTGTACGGCCGCGCAAGCTGCTGATCCATCGCGGCGAGATCGAGCGGCTGATCGGCAAACAGGCCGAGAAGGGCCTCTCGCTGGTCCCGATGCGGGTCTACTTCACGCACGGGATCGCGAAGCTCGAGCTGGGGCTCGGCAAGGGGCGGCGAGCTTTCGAGAAACGCGAGGCGATCGCGAAGCGCGAGCACGACCGCGAGATGCAGCAGGAGCTCGGCCGTCGCCGCTGACCCCCCGGGGACAGATACCCAAGGTATCCCTTGGTTCTGGGGATCGACCACCATGCTATTGCTTGGATTCGCGCTGCACGAGCCAGATGCCGACGGTTCAAGGCACTCCTGTGAGTTCGCACGCGGCTGACCGCTCAGGGGGGTGGGGCGGGTAGTCGTATACTGCCCAGACAACTGAATATGGGGGTGTACTGGCTTCGACCTGGGCGGATACCCGCCAGGGGAAGCGGGCCGAGATCCCGGATGTCTCGTTAAACGCCGGACCTTAAGAAGCGCCAACGAAGACTACGCGCTCGCTGCTTAATAACTAAGTAGCCATCCGCCCCGGCATGTCTGCGGCCGGGGATCGGGTGTCGTGAGCAGACTCACGATTGCGGTTCCGCCTGGGGGCCGCGACCGGACATCGCTCCCGGGCTAGCCGAGGGCCCCTCCGCCGGTGGGAGGCCCGAGGTGAAACTCACCACCGGATGCGCCCGGAGAATCCCTGGCAGGTCGTTCAGGCACGCGGGTTCGACTCCCGCCACCTCCAAGAGCGCTCAGTCCTTGCGCCTGAGCGTTGTTGGAGGTGCCGTAGGGACCCGGCGCAGGATCCGTTCGACGACCGCCGACTTCGCGTCCGCGTAGTCCTGGACGTAGGTCCATCGGCGGGCGGCGAGTTCGCGCTTGGCCTGTTCGTACAGCTCCCGGTCGTCGGCGTCGGAGCGAAGGCGATCGCGGAAGCGGAGCATCCGCTCGATCTCTTCGCATCCCTCCGAGAAGACGTGGACGTTGCTGTCCAGGGCCGGGCCCTTGGCCGGGCCCTTGAGGACGCGGTGCTCGTACCAGTCCGGCTCGCGTATCCGCAGGACGTACCCGGCCGCTTCCAGGGGAGGGACGTAGGCCGGTTCGACCGACGAGTCCTCGACGGCCACCAGGACGTCGATGATCGGCTTCGCGGCGAGCCCGGGGACCGACGTCGATCCGACGTGCTCGATCCGGAGGGCTCGCGTCCCGAGCGCCTTGCGCAGATGTCGACCCTCCTCCGCGAAGACGGCCGGCCATCGAGGGTCCGCGGGAGACAGGTGGATCGGTCCGTCGACCCTGGTCGGCTGGCCGACCGTGATGTCGCGGACGCTGTGCAGCCTCGGCGCTCCGATCCCTTCGCGGTCGTGGTCCGGCGTCACGCCCCAACGGTACCGTGCCTGGTCACACTGTCGTCGATCGCGCGCTACCCTGCGCGGCGACCCAACCGGAGGGAGTCCGACGTGGCCGACCTGCGTGCCGTGATGCTGAACTGCACCCTGAAGAAGTCTCCCGAGATCTCGAACACAGAGGCGTTGATGCACAACGTCAAGCACTGGTGGGACGGGATGGGCGTCGAGACCGAGATCGTGCGGGTCGTTGACTTCGACGTGCCCTTCGGCGTCTCCTCCGATGAGGGACACGGCGATGAGTGGCCGCAGCTGCTGGCAAAGGTCAAGGTGGCCGACATCCTCTGCATCGGCACCCCGATCTGGTTCGGGGTCCGGGGGAGCGTCGCCCAGATGGTGATCGAACGGCTCGACGGTACATACAACGAGCGCAACGCCGTGGGCCAATACCCCCTCTACAACAAGGTTGGCTGCGTCGTGGTCACGGGGAACGAGGACGGGGCGCACGCCGCGGCCGAGACCACCCTGTTCAACCTCTCGCATCTAGGTCTGACGATCCCGCCGAACGCGGACACATACTGGGTCGGTGATGCGGGTCCCGGTCCCAGCTACATCGAGGCCGGCGGACCGGACCACGAGTACACGAAGCGCACCACGCGATGGATGGCGCACAACGCGGTCCACATGGCGCGCATCCTGAAAGCGAACCCGATCCCTCCCGAGGGGAACACATTCGACGAGGAGACGCAGCATTCACTCCACAACGGGTAGGTATGCAGTCGCCGCCGGTGGTCGGTCGTGACGACCGATGCCGCTCCGGAGGTGGTGTGGGCGGTCGAGGCCGCGGCCAATCCTTCCGTGCTCCGGCTGCACACGATGCTCGAGCTCACGAAGCGGACGATCGTCGGGTGTCCACCGGGTGACCCCGGGGCGCCGTTGGATCTCTTGTTGGTGATCCCCGGGGTCCGGTCGATCGAACTACACCGTTATCTCGCGCGTCTGAACCTGTATCCCGGCGCGGACATCGGCGGCGTGTGGTCGGCCGTGGTCGGCTCGTTGATGCCGTCGTGGGGCCGCCCGGTCGATCCGCCCGAGATCGAGCACGATCCGCGGTCGTTCCCCGTGGACGACAACGGACCGCGTCGCGTGGCGGAGAGCCTCGAGATGGCGGCCGACGATCCGATCCTCATCGCGATGTTCCGGGTGCACGGCGTCGCCGAGGCGATCCTGGAGCACGGACGCGTCGGCATACGGCCCGGGCGCTTGTTCGATTGGGAGCACCTGAACCCCCGCGTGCTGGCCGCGCTCGCCGAGCCGTCTACCAGCTGACCGGCGGGATCCCCGGATCGGCCTCGGGGTAGGCGGTCTCCCCGAACCTCGACAGGTCGCGGCTCTGGAGCGACTCGAGGTACGACAGCGGGAACACCGCGGCGAAGGGTTTGTCGCCGAGCAGATCGCGTCGAACGAGGTTGCGCGGCACGTACGGACCGATGTTGTCGCGATAGCGGTAGTCGCCCAGCCAGGCGGCGATGTCTTCGGGCCGCCACCCCGCGTCGAGCATCGCGCCGCCGGCGAGGTAGATCTCGTGCGGGACGACGCTCTGGGTCACGCTGAGCAGGCGGCTGCTGAACTCGGCGTCGACGTCGGCGTCGAGCTGGATCGGGTCGACGCGCACGCCGTCCACCTCGTCGATCGGCGGGCACTGACCGTGGTCCGCGGTGAAGATCACCGCGTACTCGCCGGGACGGAAACGCCGCTCGAGGTCGTCGAGCAGCCGTCCGAGCTGGCGGTCGACCTCGGCGAGGACACGGCCGGTGCGCTCGTCGAGGAAGTTGTAGACGTGCCCCGCGTAGTCCGGCGACTTGAAGTTGATGTAGAGCAGATCGGTCACGTCGTCGTGCCCGATCGGCTCGGAGCGGAACGCGGCCTCGATCAGGTCGCCTTGGTAGGCGACGATCGGGGGCGCGCAGCACGCTTCCTTGAGGCCCTGGAGATCGTAGGGCGACGGAGGTGGCGCGATCGTCGCGTAGTCCGCCGCGAGCTGTTCGTATCGCGCGTACGGAGGGACGTCGGCAGGCAGGCGATAGATGTCGGGGTTGAGTGAGGCCCAGGCGTTCGCGCCGGTCTCCGGCCAGTAGGTCGCGATCGGCAGATCGCCGAGGGGCCGGTCGCCGCCGCGGCCCATCATGCCGACGTGCCAGATCTGGTAGCCGATCTCGCCGACCCACGCCCCGTCGCCGGTCTCGGCGCTCCATGCCTCGGCCAGGGTCGGTGCGAGCAGGAACGAGGGGTCCGCCTCGCCCGCAGTTCCGTACGCCTTCACGACCTCTCCGTCGATCCGGACGTTGTGGCCCGAGATCCCGTGGGCATGCGGGAACGCGCCCGTCCCGATCGTCGCGTGCGCGCACGCGGTGACCGCCGGGAACGAGCCGACGATCGCGTTGCGGTACACGGCGCTGCCGCGAAGCATCCGCCTGACGTTCGGCCACGCGTCGGGATGCTCCGCGAGGACGTTCCACCCGCCGCCGTCGATCACGAACGTCACGATCACCTTGGGGGGGGTGGAGGGGGTTTCGATGCCCGGCAGTGGCACGCCGTCGGGAGCGGGGAAATCGAACCCCATCAGGGTCGCGGCCGTCGGCGCGAGATCCGCGAGGCTGACGCGCTCGGTGGAATCGGACGGGGTGACGATCCCCGGTGCGTAGACCGCGATCGGGATGCGTTCGAGGTAGTGCCACACCTGCGAGTGGCTCGTGCGCGGGTCGTTCTCGACGAGCGACTCCGCCTCCTGCGGATAGATCGAGCTCGAGCCCGGTGCCACGATCAGCTGGAGGTCGCCCGACCGCTCGGGGTGGTAGCCGCGGCGGATCAGCTCCATGTACTCCGCGCCGACGTCGGTCGCCATCCCATCGAGGATCGGTCCCGGATCGGGCGCGGTGAACCGCTTCAGCTCGCGCCCTCCGGCGGCGCCGACCACCACGAGCCCCAGGCCGCCGGCCGCGGCGCCCGCCAGCAGGCGTCTGCGTCCCGGATCGGGAGCGGTCGTGGGGTGCGCGGGATCCGCGCGCCGGCGGGCTCGGACGACGAGCGCCACGATGCCCGCGACGACGACGAGGATCCCGACGGCGATCGCGGCGACAGTGCTCGCCGCGAACGCGATCGCCCCGGTCACGACGAGGGCGAGCGCGAGCAGCACGATCGTCGGGACACGATTCGGACGCCGCGCATCGCTCATGGGCACCAGTCTCGCAGAGGGCTCCCGGCCCGGACCCGGTCGGGGGGAGGCGTGATGTGGAGAATCGGCGACACCCGGGTCGCTGCTCTGCAAGGTGTTCGCTGTCGCCGGCCGAAGGGTTCGGCGGGCGAGGGCCCCGTTCGATCGCCGAGGTGCGCGGCTAAGTGCGCTTGCGCTCGAGGTCGAGGAACGGCGTCGGGACGACGGTCGCGGCCACCTTGCCGTGCTCGCCCTCGACGGTCCACTCGATCGAGACGCGTGTACCCGTCGCCGCGAACTCCTTGTCCACCGACGCCAAGGCGATCATCTTCTTGATCGTCGGGCCCCACGTGGTGCTGGTCGCGCGGCCGATCTGCCTGTTGTCCTTGTACAGGGGGATCTCCGAGCGCGTCACCATCGGTGAGACCTCCGGCGCGAGGTCATGTGCGGCGAACATCCGCTCGATGCCGGCCCACTCGATGTCGAGACCGACGAGCCGGCGGGCGGGACCCCCCGAGCGCTGCTCGGCCTGGAGTGCCCGCTTGCCCGTGAAGTCCGCGCCGTTGAAGTCGACGAGGCCGCCGAGCCCCAGTTCGAAGGGCGAGTAGCGTTGCTCGTCGTTCAGGGCGGCCTTCGCGCTCGTGTAGTCCACGTCGACCATGATCAGACCGGCCTCGACCCGTGCGACGTCGAGCGCGCGGACCCCGATCGGACGGATCCCGTAGTCGGCGCCGGCCTCGAACAGCGTGTCCCACACCTGCAGGCCTCCGTCGGCCGGCAGCCACAGCTCGTAGCCACGATCGCCGGTGTAGCCGGTGCGTGTGACGTCGACCTCCACGCCGCCGATCTCGCTGCGCCGACGACCGAAGTACCGCACGTCGGACCAGTCCTGCCGCGTCGCCCCCTCGAGAACCTCGCGGGCGAGTTTGCCCTGGAGCGCGAGGGCGGCCGTCGCCTCGGACACGTCGTCGATCCGGACGTCGAGGCCGGTGGCGTTCATCGAGAACCAGCGGGCGCAGGGGTGGGCGGAGGTGATCCGGTAGGTCGACTCGTCCAGGCGCGCCACCGTTCCGTCGTCGACCACGGCGCCGTCCTCGTCGCACCACGGCGTGTACCAGACGCGGTCGACGGCGAGCTTGCGCGCGTCCCGCGGGATCACCCGGTCGATCAGGCGAAGGGCGTCGACGCCGGACATCTCGTACTTGTACAGGGGTGTGGCGTCGAACAGGGCGGCGGCCTCACGGATCGCGTTGTACTCGATGTCGTGGAAGTCGGCGTAACAGGCCGCCGAGAAGTAGCCGGACCACTCGTTCCAGGCCTGCTTGACGTTCATCTCCGCTTCGCGCGGGTAGAAGGCGGTGCCGACGCTCACGGGGCCCTCCTCACTCACCGGGTGCCGTTGGCTGGTCGGCGTAGTATGCACCGCCGCCCCGGCCCCTGACCTGCCCGGGGAGGACGTCTCGCTGACCTGAAGTCAACGGTCCGCTGGTCGGGGTTCTGACCCCGGTCTAGCATGGGCGACCGGCGCGCCCGGCTGCGGTTGCGTGGGGTCGGTGCGACCCGAAGTCACACGGTCTCAGGAGGGTCGGGAGATGGCGCAGACCTACGACGCGGTCGTCATCGGCGGGGGCCACAACGGGCTCGTCGCGGCCGCCTACCTCGCGAAGGCCGGCAAGAAGGTCGTCGTGCTCGAGCGGCGCCACGTCCTCGGCGGCGCGGCGGTCACCGAGGAGATCTTCCCCGGCTACCGGTTCAGTGTGTACTCCTACGTGGTCTCGTTGCTGCGTCCCGAGATCATCCGCGAGCTGCAGCTTCCCAAGCACGGCCTCGAGATCCTCCCGCTCGACGGGACGATCACCCCGCTCGACGACGACTACCTGTGGCGCGTGAACGATCACGGCAAGACGATCAACGAGCTGCGTCGCTGGTCGAAGAACGACGCCGAGGCCTACGAGGAGTACTCCCAGTTGATGGCCCAGATGGCGCGCTTCATCAAGCCGATCCTGTCGGCCGTGCCGCCGGATCCGGGCAAGATCAACCCCCTCGAGTGGCTGCCGCTCGTGGGCCTCGCGAAGGAGTTCAAGGACCTGCCGCGCCGCCATCAGCAAACCTTCATCGAACTGATGACGATGAGCGCGGTCGACTTCCTCGATCAGTGGTTCGAGACCGACCCGTTGAAGGCCACGATGTCGGCGTCGGGCATCATCGGAACCTTCCAGGGGCCGCGCTCGCCGGGAACGGCCTACGTCCTGCTCCACCACTACATGGGTGAGATCGACGGCGCGTTCCGCGCGTGGGGCATCCCCAAGGGCGGGACCGGCGGCATCTCGAACGCGATCGGCAGCGCCGCGCGCTCGCTCGGGGTGCAGATCCGGACCGAGGCGCCCGTTGCGCGGATCGACACGAAGAACGGGCGCGCCACGGGAGTGACGCTGGAGTCGGGTGAGGAGATCGCGGCGAACGTCGTGCTCTCGAGCGTCGACTCGCACGTCACGTTCCTCAAGCTCGTGGAGGACGGCGTGCTCGACCCCACGTTCACCGACGAGGTCCGCCGCTACAAGTACCGGGGCTCCTCGGGCAAGGTGAACCTCGCCCTCGATGGTCTGCCCGAGCTCGCCTGCAAGCCGGGCACGGGGGAGTGGCTCCGCGGAGCGATCAGCTTCTCGCCGAGCGTCGACTACATGGAACGCGCCTACGACGACGCGAAGTACGGACGATTCTCGCAACGGCCCTATATCGACATGATCTTCCCGACGCTCGTCGATCCGTCGATGGCGCCGCCGGGCAAGCACATCATCAGCTGCTTCGTGCAGTACGCGCCGTACCACCTCGCCGGCGGCAGGCAGTGGGACGATCAGATGCGCTCCGCCTTCGGCGAGAACGTGATCGACACGCTCGAGGAGCGGTTCCCGAAGATCCGCGAACACATCGTCCACAAGATGTTCATCACGCCGAAGGACATCGAGGACGTCACAGGGCTCACCGAGGGGAACATCTTCCAGGGCGAGCTCTCGCTCGAACAACTCTTCTTCAACCGCCCCGTCCCGGGCTGGGCTCGATACGAGACGCCGTTGAAGGATCTGTGGCTCTGTGGCGCGGCGACCCACCCCGGTGGCGGCATCATGGGCGCGTCCGGTCGCATCGCAGCGCTCGAGGTCCTCAAGGCGAGCAAGGGCGGGCGCACCTCCGGCGGGAAGGCGGTGGCGTGATGGCGACCTACGACGCGATCGTCGTCGGCGGCGGCCACAACGGGCTCGTCGCGGCCGCGTACCTCGCGAAGCGGCGCCGGAAGGTGCTCGTGCTCGAGCGTGCCGACCGGGTGGGAGGCATCCTCGCGAACGTCGAGCTCGCCGAGGGGTTCACCGCGCCGGGTGTGGCGCACACGGTTGGACGCCTGCGGAAGTCGGTGATCGCCGACCTCGAGCTCGAACGACACGGGTTCGAGCCGATCGAGCCGGACGTGCGCGTGTTCGCGCCGCAGCCCGACGGTTCGGGCATCACGCTGTGGGCCGACGCCGCCAGGACCGCCGAGGGGCTGCGCGCCTCCGCTCCCGTGGCGGCGGATCGCTACGTGGCCTTCGACAAGCGGGTACGCGCCCTCGCGAGTTTCCTCGCGCACGTGAACGCGGCGACGCCGCCGGACGTGAAGACCCCCTCGATCGCGGATGCGATCAACGGGCTGAAGCTCGGCAAGGCATTCAAGGGCCTGGGCTCCAAGGCCGGACGCGAGGCCACCCGCGCATTGCCGATGGCGATCGCGGACTTCGTCCGGGAAGGGGTCGGCGAGGGAGCCGGCTCCGATCCGGTCGCCGGGGCTCTGGCCGCTCGCGCCGTCCTCTACACCTCGATGGGGTCGTGGTCGGCGGGCTCGGCGGCCGTGTTCCTCAACGACTCGGCGGGCAACGACGGTGGTGTCGCGGGCCAGAGCACGTTCGCGAAGGGGGGTAGCGGCGCGCTGGCCGACGCACTGGCGAACGCGGCCACGGCGTTCGGAGCCGAGATCCGCACGGGCGCGGAGGTCTCCGCGATCGCGTCGAACGCGAACGGCCGGGCCACGGGCGTCGTCCTGGCGTCCGGTGAACAGATCCGCGGCACGGCGATCGTCACCGCGTGCGACCCGAAACGCACGCTCACGAGCCTGATCGATCCGGTGGTCCTCGGCCCGGAGCTCGTCTGGCGCGGCGGCAACATCCGGACCCCCGGTGCGACGGCGAAGGTCGATCTGGCGCTGTCGGGGATGCCGAAGTTCAACGGCGCCGACGAGGAGCGGCTGCGCGGGCGGATCGTCGTCTCCCTCGGGATCGACTATCTCGAGAAGGCCGCCGACGCGTGGAAGTACGGCACGATCTCCGAGGACCCCATGCTGGAGATCACGATCCCCACGTTGAGCGATCCGAGCCTGGCCCCCGAGGGACGGCACGTGATGAGCGTCCTGTTCCAATCCGCTCCGTACGCACTCCGGGAGGGGACCTGGGACACCGAGTCCGAGCGCCTCGCCGACGTCACGGTCAAGGCGCTCGAGCGCTACGCACCGGGGCTCGGCGAGCTCGTCGTCGCCCGGCGGGTCCGCTCGCCGCTCGACCTCGAGCGCGAGGTCGGGCTCTCGGGCGGGCACGTGTATCACGGCGAACCCGGGCTGGACGACTTCTTCGCGTGGCGCCCGTTGCTGGGCCACGCGCGGTACCGGTTCGGGATCCCGGGTGTCTACCTCGCCGGATCGGGGGCACACCCGGGCGGCGGCGTGACCGGAGGACCCGGCGCGAACGCAGCGCGCGAGATCCTGTCGGACCTCAAGCGCAAGCGGTAGGCGAGGTTCACCCCGTCGACGCCTCCGGGCAGGGTCCGATGGAGGTCACCACCCCTTCGTGGTCCGAGCCGGGGACCGAGAACACGCCCGCGTCGGCCGAGCACCATCCCGGCGTGGTGAACACGTAGTCGATCCGCAGGAACAACACCTGCCACGGTCCGCTCGCGTAGGTGGAGCGCGCCCATCCGGTCCGGGTCGCGTCGTGGAGCGCGGACGCGACCGTCCGGTAGGCCTGCCCGCGATCGCTCATGTTGAAGTCCCCGGCGAGCACGACCGGCTGGACTTCACGCTCGACCCGTCCGAGCAGATCGTCGAGGAACCCCAGCTGCGCGTCGAACGCCGCGTTGTAAAGCGGGTTCACCGAATGCACGACGTACAGGACGAACGGCCCGGCCGCCCCCCAGATGCGCACCCGCAGGACGCGTGCGCCGTTCAGGGCGGCACCGGCGGATAGCTCGCGCATCGGGAGATCGGTCCTGACCGACAAGAACCCCTCGTCGACGACGTGGGCGTACGCGTCGCCGATCCCGTCGACGATCGCGGGTGCTCCTTCGATCACCGCGAGCACGTCGGCGTGCTCCTCGACGAGCGAGTCGGCCGACGCCTCGTCACGGTTGCGCTCGTAGGTGTTCGCGACCGCGATGCGCACCGGATCGAGAGGAGGATCTGATCCCAGTGGCATCCGCGGTCCCACGATCACGACGATCGTGAACAGGGCGACCGACCCGGCCGCGACCGTTGCCCAGCCCGAGTGGAGCCACCGGCTCGCCACCGCCAGGGCACATGCGGTGCCGAGGGCCACGAGGGGCAGGAGCACGGCGGCGACATCCATCACCGGAGCGAGGTCGCGCACGGCGAACCACGCCCACG
This sequence comes from Actinomycetota bacterium, assembly GCA_040881665.1. Classification (NCBI taxonomy): domain Bacteria; kingdom Bacillati; phylum Actinomycetota; species Actinomycetota bacterium. The sequence continues at coordinate 176,185 of JBBECT010000007.1, read as the reverse complement.
GCACGAGGGCCAGCGCGAGGCAGACGGCCGCGAGCACACGTCGATCGATCCGATCGGGAGTCACGAGCGCCCAGTCTTCCATCTCGTCTACGATCGGCCCATGTGCAGGAGCATCCAACGCTTGCGGAGCCCCGAGGGTCCCGCCGACGACGACGAGGTGCGAGCCGCCGCGCTCCAGTACGTGCGGAAGGTGAGCGGGTTCCGCGAGCCGCCGAAGCGAGATCCGGACGCGTTCGAGGCGGCGGTGGATCGTGTGGCCGCGGCGACACGGGAGTTGCTCGACGACCTCCCGGCGCTCCGCGTTCCCGCAGCGGCTCGCGACGCGGACTAGGCTCGCCGTTCGGCTCCGGGTACCGCGACCCACGACGCTACGATGACGCCCGTGGCCATCCCGCTGGAGCCCTCGGACGAGCAGATGCGCGCGATCGGCGCCGCCGCGCTCGACCACGTGGCATCGTTCATCGACGGTTTGGACGAGACCTCCGCGGCCGGAGGGACCCGCGACGCCCTCGAGATCGCGTCGACGATCGGAGGGGCTCCTCCGGAGACCGGCCGGCCGTTCGACGAGGTTCTCGCGGACTTCGGGCGCGGCGCCGAGCGTGCCCTCGAGCCGGCCGGGCCCGGCTACCTCGCCTACATCCCCGGAGGGGGTCTGTACTCGGCCGCCCTCGCGTCGTTCCTCGCCGCCGGTGTGAACCGGTTCGTGAACCTCGCGGCCACCGCACCGGCGTTCGTCCGGATGGAGGTCGACGTCCTGCACTGGTTCTGCGACCTGTTCGGGCTGCCGGTCACCGCGGGAGGGATCCTCACGACCGGCGGTTCGATGGCGAACCTCTCGGCGATCGTGACGGCACGACGAGCCCGGCTCCCGGAGGACTTCCTCGACGGGACGATCTACGTCTCACAGCAGGCGCACGCCTCGGTCGCCAAGGCCGCGGCGATCGCGGGCTTTCCCGATCGTGGTGTGGTCCGCGTTCCGGTGACGCGGGAGCTTCGCCTGGACGTGGACGCTCTCGCGGATCAGGTCGCCGGCGACCGTTCGGCAGGCCGCAGCCCGTTCTGCGTCGTCGCGAACGCCGGCACGACGAACACCGGCGCCGTCGATCCGCTCGAGCCGATCGCCGATCTCTGCGTCCGGGAGGGGTTGTGGCTGCATGTCGACGCGGCCTACGGCGGGTTCTTCCAACTGACGGAGCGGGGACGGGAGCGGTTCCGCGGCATCGATCGCGCGGACTCGATCACGCTCGACCCGCACAAGGGGATGTTCCTGCCGTACGGCACGGGATCGCTCCTGGTCCGTGACGCCGCCCTCCTGCGGGATGCGCACGCGTCGAGCGGGGCCGCCTACCTCCAGGACCTCGTCGCCGGGGGCCAGATCCTCCCGAGCTTCGCGGAGTACTCCCCGGAGCTCTCGCGCGAGTTCCGGGGGCTCCGCGTGTGGCTCCCGCTCCAGCTCCACGGGGTCGCGGCGTTCCGCGACGCGCTCGAGGAGAAGCTCGATCTCGCCGAACAGGTCCACCGGGAGCTCGCGAGCGATCCGAGGCTCGAGGTGCCCTGGACGCCCGATCTGTCGATCGTGGCGTTCCGGCTCGCCGACCCGGGCTCGGACGAGATCGGCGCGAACCGAGCGTTCCTCGAGCGGATCAACGCGTCGCAGCGCGTGTTCCTGTCGAGCACGATGATCCACGGGCGGTTCATCCTGCGGATCGCGGTCCTGTCGTTCCGCACCCACGCCGACAGGATCCACGAGGCGATCGAGATCGTGCGGCGGGAGGCGAAGGCGCTCTAGACTCCAGCGGACCGGGCGAGGTCCGGCATCGGCACGGCGGGCGCTCGCGGACGCCACGAGCAGGGAGGACCGGCAGCGTGACCGACGACGTCGCGATCTCGATCCGGCACGTCACGAAGCGGTTCCCGAACGCCGAGCGGGATGCGGTCGGTGACCTCTCGCTCGAGCTGCGCGCGGGCGAGATCACGGCGCTGATCGGTCCCTCGGGCTGCGGCAAGACCACCACGCTCAAGATGATCAACCGGCTGATCGAGCCCACGGCCGGCGAGATCTTCCTCGAGGGGACCGACGTCCTGACACAGGACCCGGTCTCGTTGCGGCGGGGCATCGGGTACGTGATCCAAACCGTCGGGCTGCTTCCCCATCGCACGATCGAGCAGAACATCGCCACGGTGCCCGGCCTGCTCGGCTGGGACAAGGCCCGCACGTCCTCCCGGGTCCAGGAACTCACCGAGCTCTTCGAGCTGGATCGGGATCTGCTGTCCCGCTACCCCGGTGAGCTGTCCGGCGGTCAGCGCCAGCGGGTCGGCGTCGCTCGCGCGCTCGCGGCGGACCCGGGGGTGATGCTGATGGACGAGCCGTTCGCCGCGGTCGATCCGATCGTCCGAGGCCGGCTGCAGGACGAGTTCCTCGCGATCCAGCGTCGGCTCCGCAAGACGATCGTGTTCGTGACGCACGACATCGACGAGGCGATCAAGCTGGCGGATCGGGTCGCCCTGTTGAACGTCGGCGGCGTGCTCGAGCAATTCGCGCCCCCCGAGGAGATCCTGCGGACCCCCGCGGATGCGTTCGTCGAGGAGTTCCTCGGGTCGGAGCGAGGATTGAAGCGGCTCGCGCTGATCAAGGTCGCCGACATCAGGGTGGAGGACGGCCCGGTCGTCGCCCCGACGGCGACGGCGGAGCAGGCGCGCGCGGTGATCGCCGCCTCGCCGTTCGATTGGGTCAGCGTCGTGGACGGGGCCGAGCTGCTGGGATGGGTGGAGGGATCCTCACTCGATGGCGTGGCGACGGTCGCGGAGGCGAGGCCCCGACGGTTCAGCGCGTACGTCACCGCGAGCGACTCCCTCCGGACCGCCCTCGATTCGATCGTGACGAGCCGGACGCAGGTGGCCGTCGTGGCGACCGAGGGCCAGCGCTATCGAGGGATCCTCACCCTGGAGCGGATCTCCGAGGAGATCCTCTCGTGACCGTCTTGGCGTGGATCCTCGCGCAATCCGAGGAGCCGTTGATCCGGTGGGACTGGATCGTCGACCATCTCGACGAGATCGGGGCGGATGCGGTCCAGCACGTGCAACTGGTCGTCGCGTCGGTGGGCCTGGCGTTCCTGATCGCGTTCCCCTTGGCTGTGCTCGCCCATCGACACCGGCTGACCTACGCACCGATCACGTGGGTCACCGGGATCCTGTACACGATCCCGAGCCTCGCTGCGATCGCCTTCCTGATCCCGATCACAGGCTTGTCGCTGACCACCGTCGTGTTGCCGCTCGCCGGCTACAACCTCCTGATCCTGATCCGCAACAACGTGGCCGGCCTCGACACCGTGCCCGACGACGTGAAGGAGGCCGCACGCGGGATGGGCTATCGCGATCGTCAGTCGCTGTGGAGGATCGAGGTGCCGCTCGCCGTCCCGGTGATCGTGGCGGGTGTGCGGATCGCTACCGTCAGCACGATCGGACTCGCGACGATCGGCGGATTGATCGGGCGCGGCGGGTTCGGCCAGCTGATCTTCGACGGCCTCGAGACCGACTTCTGGACACCGCTGCTGTTGGGCTCGTTCCTCACGGTCGCGTTCGCCCTTCTCGCAGACCTGGCCCTCCTCGGGCTCCAGCGATGGGTCACCCCCTGGGCGAAGGCGCCGGAACAGAGGACGGCGGCCACGTGAACGAACTCGTCGAAGGCTTCGGCTGGATCGCGGATCCCGCCCACTGGAGCGGACCCGACGGGATCTGGACCCGCCTGGGGCAGCACGTCCAGCTCTCCGTGGCGTCGCTCGTGGTCGCCCCACTGATCGCGATCCCGGTCGGGCTCGCGGTCGGACACACGCGACGCGGACGGTTCGTCGCGGTGCAGATCGCGAACCTTGGGCGGGCGATCCCGTCACTCGCGATCGTGTCGGTGATGTACCTCGTGTTCGTCAGCGCCTGGCCGGAGCTCGCCTTCGGGTTCGCTCCGACGTTCGTCGCCCTGACGCTGCTGGCGATCCCCCCGATCCTCGTGAACACCTACGTCGGCATCCAGCAGGTGGACCTCGACGCCGTGGAGGCCGCCCGCGGGATGGGCATGAGGGGCTCCCAGGTGCTGTGGCGGTTGGAGACCCCGCTCGCGATGCCGCTGATCATGACCGGGATGCGGCTCGCGGCGGTGACAGTTGTGGCCACCGCGACCTTGTCGGCACTGATCGGGGGCGGCACGCTCGGCCGGTACATCGTGGACGGATACGCACAGCAGGACACCCCCAAGCTGGTCGCGGGGGCGATCCTGGTCGCCGCCCTCGCGGTGCTCACCGAGCTCGTCTTCGCCGTGTTCGTCCGCGTCACGACGCCCAGAACGAGTTCGCGCGTGGAGCCGCCGTCCGCCGCACACCCGCCGAACGAGGTCGAGCCCGCGCGATCCTGAGCCCCCGATGCCTTGGGTGGCACCTCTCTCGGGGGTGCTGCTAGGGTTCGCGGGTCCGAGACCGGGTGCGGTGTGCGCCCGGTTGCGACGTATGGAGGGGGAATACCCATGCGGAAGCACCGCATGTTCGTCCTCGGGGCGGCCCTCGTGGCGACGGCGCTGACCGTCGCCGCATGCAGCGACAACGGGTCGGGTGGGGACGGCGACACCGGTGACGGCGGCACCGCCGACAAGGGCGAGATCACCGTCGGCGTCTCAGGCGCCTTCACCGAGAACCAGCTCGTGGCGGAGATGTACGGGCAGGTGCTGGAGAACGACGGCTACACCGTGACGCGCGAGCTCGACATCGAGAGCCGCGACGTCGGCAACACGGCGCTGGAGAACGGCGAGATCGACCTGAAGCCCGAGTACACGGGACCCGATCTGCTCACCTACGACCCGAAGGCGGATGCCAGCGGGACCCCGGACGAGGTCGCGCAGCGTCTGGCCGACGTCGTCGGACAGCAGGGGCTCGTGACCTATGCGATCTCTCCGGCGAACAGCTCGAACGTCTTCGTCACGACGCAGGATGTCGCGGACCAGTACTCGCTGACCGACATCAGCAGTCTGCAACCCTCGGCCGGCGACCTGACCCTGGGCGCTCCCCCCGACTGCCCGACGAACCCGTTCTGCGCCCCCGGGCTGAAGGACGTCTACGGGATCGAGTTCGCCGACATCAAGAAGCTCGACTTCGGCGGACGGAAGACCGTCGCCGCGATCGACAGCGGCGAGGTCCAGGTCGGCGTCCTCTTCTCGCTCACCCCGATCATCAGCGAGAAAGGGTACGTCAGCCTCGAGGACGACGAGCAGATGCTGGCGCTCGGCAACTTCGTGCCGGTGGTCCGGCAGGAGGTCGCTTCGGCGGACCTCGCGAGCGTGCTGGATCCGGTCACGACGTCGCTCACGGACGACGAGATGATCGAGATGATCGCCAGCGTCGACAATGATCGCGAGGACGTCGAAGACGTCGCGCTGGAGTACCTCCAAGGCAAGGGGCTGCTCTAGCCCGGGCGAGGTCCGAGCCGCCCCGCACCGGTGTCGCCGGTGCGGGGCGATGCTCGTGTTCGGCTGCCTCACTTCGGTGCCGGGCACGCGTTCGCGGTAGCCTCACCCGTCACGGCGTCCCGGCAGCGATGTATCAGGAGGACACGGGTGGGGGATCGGGAGTTCCGGATCGACGAGGGTGAGGAACCCTTCGGCGACGACGAGTACACCGAGTTCACCAACGAGGAGCTGCCGAGCTACGTCGGGTCCACGTCGTTCCAGAAGCGGCCCGTGTGCGACTCGGACGAGGCGCTGGCGGCCAGCGGTGCGGAGGTCGCGATCGTCGGCGCCCCGCTCGACGACGGCGCCTCGAACCGTCCCGGAGCCCGGTTCGGCCCGCGGGCGATCCGGCAGGCGACCTACCATTCGGGCGATCTCTGGTCGATCCAGCTCGAGACCGAGGTGTTCTCCAAGGTGAACGTCGTCGACGCGGGCGACGCCCCGGTCGTCGCGTCGAGGCTGAACCGTGGGCTGCGCGTGATCCACGAGAAGGTGTTTCGCGTCGCGTCGACCGGCGCGATCCCGATCGTGTTCGGCGGCGATCACTCGATCACCTACCCGAGCGCCGCGGCGATCGCGCGCGCCTGCGATCCGCGCAAGGTCGGGGTCGTGCACTTCGACGCCCACGCCGACACCGGGCACGAGGTGTGGGGCTCGCTCGTATCGCACGGCACCCCGATGCGCCGTTTGATCGAGGAAGGCTGGATCGCGGGCAAGAACTTCGTCCAGGTCGGTCTCCGCGGCTACTGGCCCGAGGCCGAGACGTTCGCCTGGATGCAGGAACAGGAGATGCGGTGGCACCGGATGGTCGAGATCGAGGAACGCGGCGCCGAGGCCGTGATCGCCGATGCGATCGCCGAGGCGCTCGACGGACCGGACTGCGTCTACCTCTCGATCGACGTCGACGTCGTCGACCCCGGTATGGCGCCGGGCACGGGAACCCCCGAGCCCGGGGGGATGCTCGGCCGCGAGCTGTTACGCGCGGTCCGTCAGATCGTCGGCGCCGTCGACCTCGTCGGCATGGACATCGTCGAGGTGTCCCCGCCGTTCGACAACGCCGAGGTCACGGCCGCGCTCGCGCATCGCTGCGCCCTCGAGGCGATCTCCGCCCTCGCGAAGAAGAAGGCCTGACCGGGGTCGCGTTCAAGTCCCGTCCGTGCCCGGACGATGACCTGTCCGGGAGCCCTATGCAGAGCGAGATCGCGCTGGACGAAACCACCGCCGCCTTCCAGCGCCTGGTCGGCAACATCGAGCGTGTGATCGCGGGGAGCACGCCCGCCGTCCGGGCCGCCGCCGTGTGCCTGTTCGCCGAGGGCAACCTGCTGCTGGAGGGCGTTCCCGGCGTGGGCAAGACGATGCTCGCGAGGGCGATCGCCCGATCGATCGGCGGCAGCTTCAGCCGGATCCAGGCCACCCCTGACCTGCTGCCCTCGGATCTCACCGGGATCTCCGTGTACGACCAGCGCCACGGCGCGTTCCAGTTCGTCGCCGGTCCGGTGTTCGCGAACGTCGTCCTCGTCGACGAGATCAACCGCACGACCCCGCGGACCCAGTCCGCGCTGCTGGAACCGATGGAGGAACGACAGGTGACCGTCGAGGGCACCTCGCATCCGCTCCCGTTGCCGTTCCTGCTCGTCGCGACCGAGAACCCGATCGAGCAACACGGCACCTACCCGCTGCCCGAGGGGCAGTTGGACCGGTTCACGATGACGGTGCAGGTCGGCTACCCGGAGCGCACCCAAGCCCGGGAGATCGTGCGGCGGCAGATGCACTCGCATCCGATCGAGGAGCTGCCGCAGATCCTGACCCCCGGCGAGATCCTCGCGCACCAGGAGGCCGTGCGGTCCGTTCACGTGGACGACTTCGTGATCGAGTACGTGGCCGCGCTCGTCGAGGCGACGCGCACGCATGCCGAGGTCGCGCTCGGGGCATCACCGCGATCGATGCTGATGCTCACCCGCGCCGCGCAGGCGAACGCGATCGGCGAGGGCCGGGCCTACGTGCTCCCCGACGACGTGAAGACGCTGGCGCCCTCCGTGCTCGGGCACCGGATCGTCGCCCAGGCCCAGGGACAGTCCACCGCGGCCGGGCGGGAGCTCGTCCGGCAGCTCCTCGACCAGGTTGCCGTTCCGCTCGGGACGCCCTGAGCGATGCCCCGCCCGACGAGGCGCTTCACCGCGCTCGTGGGAGGGGCCCTGCTGCTGTTCCTGATCGGGACGAACATCCAGTCCGGCTGGCTCTTCGTCCTCTCCGCGCTGTTGCTCGGCGCGGCGATCGGAGGGCTGCTGCTCCCGCGATGGATGGTGCGCGGCATCGAGATCTCACGATCCGCTCCTCTGGAGGCGACACAGGGTGTGGCCACGCAGGTTCGGCTGGAAGTGACGAACGCCTCGCGCGGCGTTGCGTGGCTCCTGGTGGTCGACGACGATCACCTCGCCCGGACGCGATTGCTCGTCGGGTCGGTCGCGCCGAACGAGCGCGTGTTCCTCGACGGGCAGCGGGTCCCTGCTCGCCGGGGAACCTGCACCACCTCCTCGGTCACGGTGACCTCGACCGCGCCCTTCGGGGTCGGGCGGGCTCGGGCCACGATCGAGGTCTCGACCACGACGACCGTGCTGCCCGCGTGGACCGAGCTCCCGGCGCCGGCGTTCGTGGCGCCCGCGCCGGCCCACGATCGAACCCTCCACTCGCGCGCCCGCCGGGGAACGGGTCCCGAGTACCTCGGGATCCGCGAGTACCGGTTCGGGGACAGCATGCGGCACGTCCACTGGCCGTCGACGGCGCGCACCGGGTCGGTCATGGTGCGCGAGTTCGAGCAGGAGCAGCGGCCGGTCCTCGTGCTGGTCGTCGACACGCTCGCCGATCGCGGCCTGCAGAACACACCGCTCGACCGCTGTTGTTCGATCGTGGCTTCGTGGGCCCTCGCGGCGATGCGCGCGGGCGTAACGATTCGGCTCGCGGCGGGTGTCGCCGGCAGGCTCGAGGTTCTCGAGGACGCCGACCCCCACCGCGTGCTGCGCTGGCTCGCCGATCTCCCGCGGTCCGGCGGCCTGGGTCTGGCCGAGGTGCTCGGCGCGCTCGCTCCGCGGCTCGACGCCGAGGGCGGGGTCCTCGTTGCGGCACCGACGTGGCGGGCCAATGACGCCGAACGGTTCCCGCCGGCGCTGCGCGGGCTCGCGCCGCGGGCGCAACGGCTGGCCGTGGCACTCGTGGACGCGGACGCCTACGAGGGCGAGCCGACCGCCCCGATCCTCGGGGCGGCGGACGCGACGCGGCTGACGGAGTCGCTGCTCGTCAGCGGGGTCGACGCCTTCCGCGTGCTGCCGGATGACGAGCTGTCCGACGTGCTCCCGGATCGGTATCGGTGGGGCGGATGAGCGCACCACAGAGCGCACCACAGAGCGCACCACAGGGGTGGCGGGCGTGGTACCGGAAGCGAACGGAGGGAACCCGGGCCGCACCCGAAGACTCGATCGCGATCCGGTCCGTCGCGGCGGCCGTGGTCATGATCTCGGTGGGTGCGGTGCTGGCGCAGGGGGTGGTCGACGCGTTCACGGGCGTCGCGGCGATCGTGCTTCCGCCGCTCGGATTCGTGTTCTCCCACATCCAGCGGCACCGGCCGAACCGCGGTACGAAGGTCGTGCTCGCGGTGGCGCTGCTCGCGGCCTTCGGTGCGTTCCTGCAGAGCGTGCGCTACGCGCCGAGCGTGGACGATGCGCGGACCTCCCTTGCAGCCCTGTTCCTCTGGGTGCAGGTGCTCCACTCCTTCGACGTGCCGCGCCGACGGGACCTCGGGTTCTCGATCGCCGCGAGCGTGATCCTGATGGCCGAGGCGGGTTCGCTCTCGCTCGATGCTTCCTTCGCGCTCTTCCTGATCCCGTGGGTCCTCCTGATGGGGGCGTGGCTCGTGCTGACCGCCGCGCCGCGCCCGGACACGCTCGACCGGGCGCGCGTGGAGCGCCGGCCCGCCGGTCATGCCCGGAGCACGGCGACCGCGGCGTGGGTCCGCACCGGGGCGTTCGGCGTCACCGCGCTCGTCCTGGCTGCCGGGTCGGCCTTCCTGCTCACCCCGCGGCTGCCGGGCGCCGTCGTGGTGACACCGCCCTTCCGTCTGGGTGGAGGTTCCGCCGGCGTCGCCGGCTTCGAGGGTCAGGTCGTGAACCCGGGGCTCCCCCAGTCGACGGGCGACCAAGCACCGAGCTTCTCCGAGAGCGCGTATCCGGGCTTCGGTGAGCAGGTCGATCTGCGGTCGCGGGGCCGGTTGTCCGACGAAGTCGTGCTCAAGGTGCGGGCGCCGCAGGCGGCCCTGTGGCGGGGTGAGGCGTTCGACCTCTTCGACGGCACGGCCTGGTCGATCGCGAACCGGGAGACGACCGGAACGGTGGCCACCGGTGACGGTGCGCAGGAGATCCCGTGGGTGGACGAACCGATCGTACCGACCGAGCGCGTGGTGCAGACCTTCTACGTGCAATCACGCCAGCCGAATGTCGTGTTCGGCGCGTGGCGTCCCTCCGAGGTCTACTTCCCGGCCGGAGGGTTGCGCGTCGACGGGTTCGGATCGGTCCGCGCGCCGATCTTCCTGGACGCAGGGATGATCTACTCGGTGGTCTCACGGTCCCCCCAGGCCTCGCCCGCGTTGCTCCGGTCGCTCCCCGGGGATTGGCCGCCGGAGACCCTGGCCACCTACACGCAGCTTCCTGCGGACTTCTCGCCGCGGGTGCGGGCGCTCGCCGAGGAGATCACCGCGGGGGCCGCGACTCCCTACGACGCCGTGATCGCGGTCGAGCGCTGGCTGCGTACCAACACCGAGTACAACCTGGATGTGCCGGTCGAGCCCGAGGGAGCGGATCCGATCGAGACGTTCCTGTTCGAACGGCGGGAGGGCTATTGCGAGCACATCGCGACGTCCATGGCCGTCCTGCTCCGTGCGGTCGGGATCCCGACACGGCTCGTCACGGGCTTCGGCCCGGGAGAACGCAACACGTTGACGGGGTATTTCGAGGTGAAGGCGTCCGACGCGCACGCCTGGGTCGAGGTGCTGTACCCGGGCGCCGGGTGGGTCGCCTACGACCCGACCTTCGGAGTGCCGCAGGTCGAGACCAGCCTGGGTGACCGAGTCCTGCTGCCGAAAGCACTCGGTGCGCTCGGGCGTTTCCTCGCGTCCCTCGTGCCCGATCCGATCGAGCGCACGGCGGCGGCCGTGGGTCGAACGGCGGCAGCGGGTGTGGCGATCGCCGCCCGCTGGTGGCCGCTGACCCTGCTCGTCGGCGGACTGGCGGCCGCCGGGATCGTGCGCGCGCGACGGAGAACCGCTCGGGCACGTCCCCGGGCGCCGTCTCCGACGCCGGCCACCCGCGCGTTCGAGGAGCTCTCGTCTGCCTTCGGCGTGCGCCGTCGGAGGAGCTCCGAGACGCCGGCGGAGTTCCTGCGGCGCACACGGGCGCAGGGGTCGCCCCCGGAGGTGATCTCGGACGCGGAGCTCGTCGTGAGGGTGTTCGAACGCGATCGGTTCGGCGAACGCTCCGCCGACGATGCGCAGATCGCCGCCGCGCTCGCGGCGGCCGCCCGGGTCAAGGCGCGGGTCGCACCACAGGAGGCTCGTCGCGCGGGTCGTACCACCCGCCGGTAAGGCTCCCGCCGTCGACGACGATCGTCTCGCCGGTCACGTACGAAGCGGCGTCGGAGGCGAGGAACAGCACGACCGACGCGACCTCGTCGGGACGGCCGAATCGACGCATCGGGATCGTCCGCAGGTAGTGATCGACGAAGTCCTCGCGCTCGACCTCCTCGGAGATCATCGGGGTGAGGGTCTCGCCGGGCGCGACGGCGTTCACGCGCACACCGCGATGGCCGAGCTCCAGGGCGAACGACCGGGTCAGCATCACGAGCCCGGCCTTGGAGGTGTTGTAGTCGGCCTGCGGTGCCTCGGCAGAGAAGGAATCCGTCGACGCGATGTTCACGATCGCTCCACCGCCGTGCTCGACCATGTGCCGCGCTGCCACCTGGCTCGCGAGGAACGGCGCGTCGAGGTTGATCGCCATCGTCTGCCGCCATTGCTGCCACGGGAGGTCGAGCACCGGTGCCGACAGCGCGACCCCGGCGTTGTTGACGAGGACGTCGAGCCCACCGAGGGCCTCGATCGCATCGAGCACGATCCGGCGCGCGGTCGTGGTCTCGGTGAGGTCGGCGACCGCTGTCTCGACTCGCTCGGGATGAGCGCTCGCCGCACGGACCGCCTCGAGCCGTTGCCCATCGCGCCCGACCGAGCGGACGCGTGCCCCCGCCGCGGCGAACGCGTGGACGATGGCAGCGCCGATCCCGCTGGAGCCGCCGGTGACGAGGACGCGTCGACCTGAGAAGTCCTGCATCGCTGCGGGCGAGGGTACGCGAGCCTCGATCCGGGCACAACGCGCCAAAGCGTCGCCCGCGGTAGCGTGGACGACGTGCCGGAACTTCCCGAGATGCAGGCGCTCGCGGAGCGACTCGAGGAGGCGCTCGCTGGCGGGGAGCTGCGGGCGATCACCCCATTGCAGTTCTCCGCGCGCAAGACCGCGCTCCCGGCGCCGGAGGACCTCGTCGGGAGAGGACTCGACTCGGTCGGGCGCCGCGGCAAGTACCTCGTCTGGACCTTCGGCGATCTCCGGTTGCTGATCCACCTTTCGCAAGGCGGCCGTGTCGACGTCGAGGATCCTCCCAAGTCGACGAAGCCGAAGGGTGCCGTCCTGCGATTGGAGTTCGTCGGCCGGCCTTCGGTGCTGATCAAGGAGTACGGGAGCAAGCGCAGGGCGGGCTGGTGGCTCCTCGGCCCGGGAGACGAGGGACCGCTCGCGAAGCTCGGGCCGGAGCCCGACACGCCGGCGTTCGCTGTGCTCGCGCGCGACGGCGACGATCGGCGGCGGTTGCATACGTTCCTGCGCGACCAGCGGACGGTCGCGGGGATCGGCCGCGGGTATGCCGACGACATCCTGCACGCCGCTCGCCTCTCACCGTTCCAGAGCCTCGCGAAGCTCGATGTCGCGGAGCGTGATCGACTGCTCGCCGCGATCGACGAGATCCTCGGTACGGCGCTCGCCACCGAACGCGCCCGCTCCGGCGGCCTTCCAGCGAAGCTCAGCGACCGGTTCGCCGTGCACGGGAGGGCCGGGCGGCCGTGCCCCCGGTGCGGCGACGATCTCCGGCGCGTCAGCTACGAGTCCCATGAGATCGCCTACTGCCCGACCTGCCAGACGAACGGGTCGATCCTGGCCGACCGCCGGATGTCCCGATTGCTGCGCTGACCCCCTCGCCCCCGGGTATGCTCGCGCGCGCTACGAACCGACGCCACCGCCGGGAGGAAACGATGTTCACGCTTCGCACCGTCCTGCTCTACATCCACATCGTCTGTGCCGTGGTCTGGGTGGGCGGGGCCGTCTTCGCTCAGGTGCTCGCGATCCGCGCGGAGCGCTCGACCGATCCGTCCGAGATCGTTCGGACGGGCAAGTCGATCGAGTTCGTCGGGCAGCGCCTCTTCATCCCGGCCTCGGTCATCCTGTTCCTCGCCGGCGTGTGGCTCGTGATCGACTCCGCCGGCTACGACTTCGAGCAGCCGTGGATCGCGATCGCGATCGTCCTGTGGCTGACCTCGGCCCTGGTCGGCTCGCTGTACCTGGGCCCGACCTCGAAGAAGATCTCCTTGGCGTTCGAAGCCGAGGGGCCGACCTCGGCCTCGGGCACGGCGATGATGAAACGGGTCTTCCTCGTCTCCCGGATCGAGCTGCTCGGCTTGCTGCTTGTCATCGGCCTGATGGTCTTCAAACCGGGCGTCTGACAGAGCGCTCTCCCGGCATCGTCGGGGCGGCGCCGCGCGCCGGATCGGCGCAGAACGACCGCAGGGCCGGACGTAGACTGCCCGCGTGCGTGCCTGTCCCGTCTGTCACGAACCGAACCCCGACCGAGCTCGGTTCTGTCTCCGGTGCGGTGCCGCGCTCGGAACCTCCGGGCAGGCCGAGGAGCGCAAGGTCGTCACGGTGCTGTTCGCGGAGGCGGTCGGCCTCGCTCCGGACGCCGGAACCGATCCCGAGACCCTGAAGGCGGCGCTCGAGCCGTTCCATGCGCGCTGCATGACCGACGTCGAGAGCTTCGGCGGGACGATCGACAAGTTCATCGGCAACGTCGTGTTCGCGGTGTTCGGAGCTCCGATGCAGCACGAGGACGACCCGCAGCGCGCGGTTCTCGCGGCTCTCAAGCTGCAGCGATCGGCCGCCGAGCTCCAGCAGCAGCGTCCGGATGTGGACCTGCGGCTGCGGATCGGGGTCAACACCGGCGAGGTCGTCGTGGCGTTCGGTGCGGGTCCGCAGGTCGGCGAGCGGGTGACCGGCGACGCGGTGAACATCGCCTCGCGCCTGCAGACCTCTGCCGAACCCGGCGAGATCGTGGTCGGCGAGACGACCTACCGGGCGACGCGCGCGAGGTTCTCCTACGAGGACCGCGACGCCGTCCGGGTCAAGGGGAAGGCCGAACCGCTCGCGCGCTGGCGTCCGGTGATGCCCAGGGCCAGGTTCGGCGTCGACGTCCGTGAGCTCGCGACGACACCGTTCGTGGGACGCGCGGACGAGCGTGCGTTGCTGAACGGCGCGTACCGGCGGGCGTTGCTCGAACCCTCGGCTCAGCTCGTGACGGTGATCGGCGAGCCGGGCGTGGGCAAGAGCCGGTTGATCGACGAGTTGTCGGCCTACCTCGACACCGTTCCCGAACTCGTGCGCTGGCGGCAGGGACGGTGTCTGCCGTACGGCCCGCAGGGGGAGGGCGTCAGCTTCTGGGCGCTCGGGGAGATCGTGAAGTCCGAAGCCGGGATCCTCGATGACGACTCCCCGGCGGAGGCCGTCGTGAGATTGCGCGCCGCCGTCGGCGCGATCGGCGTCGCCGAGCAGGAGGCCGACTGGCTCGTTCCCCGCCTGGCACCGCTCGCGGGCCTCGGAGAGGAACAGCGATCGCTCCCGAGGTCGGAGCTGTTCGCGGCATGGAGGCGCTACCTCGAGGCCCTCGCGATCGACGGTCCGACCGTGCTCGTGATCGAGGACCTGCATTGGGCGGATGCCTCGTTGCTCGAGTTCGTGAACGAACTCGTCGACTGGACGGCCGGCGTCCCGCTGCTCTTGTTGTGCGCGAGCCGGCCGGAGCTGTTCGATCGCCACCCGGGCTGGGGCGGAGGCAAGCGGAACTCGCTCACGATCTCGCTGTCGCCGCTCACGGGGGCGGAGACCTCGCAGCTGCTCTCGGCGCTCCTCGACGAACGGGTGCTCGATCCCGAGACCCATCGCGAGATCCTGCAGCAGTGCGGAGGCAACCCGCTGTACGCGGAGGAGTTCGTTCGGATGCTGTCGGACCGGGGGCTGCTGACTCCCGACACCACCAGCGGCGTGGGAGATGCCGAGGTGGTCGTGCCGCCGACGATCCAGGGACTGATCGCGGCGCGGCTGGATGTGCTCCCGCCGGAGCGGAAGGTGCTGCTCCACGACGCGGCCGTGCTCGGCAAGGTGTTCTGGTCGGGAGCGGTGGCATCGATGGCGGTGGTGCCCGTCGCGTCCGTCGAGGAGGCCTTCGTCGACCTCTCCCGCCGCGAACTGATCCGGCATGCGCGCACCTCGAGCGTCCGGGACGAGTCCGAGTACGCGTTCTGGCACGAGCTCGTGCAGGTCGTGACGTACGGGCAGATCCCGCGGCGGGCGCGGGCCGAGAAGCATCGGGCCGCTGCGGCGTGGCTCGAACAGCTCGCGGACGATCGGCGCTCGGACCTGGCCGAGCAGCTCGCTTACCACTACGGGGAAGCGCTCTCGCTCGCGGACCCCGGACAGGTGGATCCGGGGCTGAACGAACGCGCCGCCCTCGCGTTCCTGCTCGTCGGCCAGCGCTCTCGAGAGCTCGACGCCGCCCGGGCCGAACGTGCGATCTCCCGGGCGCTGGAGCTGCTACCGCCCGGACATCCCTCGCGCGCCGAGGTGCTCGCCGCCGCCGGCCAGGCCGCGACGGCGCTCGGACATCTGGGGGAGGGGGTGGTGCGCTACCGCGAGGCGATCGAGACCTATGCCGAAGCCGGCGACATCCTCGGTCGTGCGGACACGATGGTGGCCCTCGCCCGGACGATGAGCCTGCAGGAGGGTTCCGAACAAGTACTCGCCGTCCTGGACGAGGCGATCTCCCTCCTCGAGGGGCAGCCGCCCGGACGGGAGCTCGTCCGGGCGTACGCCCACTACGCGGGAACGCTGTGGGTGGCCGGCGACGAGCCGGCGACCCGGGCGTGGGCGGACAAGGGGGTCACGCTCGCGCATGATCTGGAGCTCGAGGACGAGGCCGTCCTTCCCCTCCAGTATCGCGGTGCCGCACGCAGCGCCGAGGGAGACGCCGGCGGCCTGGACGACCTCCGCGAGGCGATCCGGCTCGGGCAGGCCCACGGCCTGTCGGAGGAGACCTCGATCGCCCACAACAACTACGCCTACGAGCTCTGGTTCCGAGAGGGACCGCGGCCGGCGCTCGCCGAGTGGACCGAGATGGAGGCCTTCGCGGGTCCGCGAGGGTTCACGACGCGGCGTATCTGGGCCACGGGCGGCCGCGTCGCGGCGCTCTACGACCTGGGGGAGTGGGACGAGGCGCTCGAGCTCGCCGACGACGTCGCCGCCTCGTCGGCGGGACGCGACGCGAACATCGGTGTCCTCGTCGAGCTCTACGCGGCCCGGATCCGGCTGGCCCGCGGGGAGATCGACGACGCCGCCGGTCTGATCGATGACGCCGTGCCGAGGGCTCGTCGCCTCGAGCTCCCCGAATACGAGGCTCCCGCGCACCTCGCGGCGGCGCAGTTGGAGCTCGCGCGGGGAGATCGAACGCACGCGTCCGCGCATCTGCGCGGGTTCGCCGCCGCGACCGAGGCCCAGCCCGGTGTGCGGATGATCTTCCTCCCCGATGCCGTGCGCTCGGCGATCGCGCTGGACCTGCTCGATGCGGTCGAGCCGATGCTCGAAGGAGGGCTCGAGCGACGAGCTTGGCGGGGAGATCTCGTGGTGCGGACCGCCCGCGCCGCCGTGCGCGAGGCCCAGGGCCGGCTGGAGGAGGCGGCCGCCGCGTTCGGTGAGGTCGCCGAGGGGTGGGACGCCTACGGGGTGCCACCGGAGGTCGGCCACGCTCTCCTCGCGCGCGCGCGATGCTTCGGCGCACTCGGCCTGGTCTCCGATCGCCGGATCGCGGTGGACGGGGCGCGTGCGATCGTCGACCGGATCGGCGCCCGGCCGCTGACCGAGGCCCTCGATCGTCTCGGATGAGCCCCGATCCGGAACATCGATCCGAGAACCTCCCCGAACAGGCACGGATCGGTGCCTGTCGCGGGCCGCGAGGCCGTGCCCACCGCCGAGCCGGGCTGTGACCTGGGTCGTTGTTCCTGTCCGATCGTGCGTCTAGTATCCGGCGCGTCCCCGGGAGTTCCGCGTAGCTCGACGCTGCCCTCCGACGCTCCCGGGGAGGGGAGGTTGGAATCATGCCCGACGAGCAGGGGATCACCCGACGTGAAGCGTTCCGCCGTCTCGGCGCGGGCGCAGCCGGTCTGACCGCGGCCCGGCTCCTGACCGATCTCGGCCCCACGGCGGAGATCGCAGATGCATACCCGAGGGACGGCAAGATCATCCTCGGGGCGTACGCCGGTCCGTGGCCCGGCGACAGGCGTTACCCGGTCCACCGGGAGAAGGCGTGGTCCACGTATCGGAACTCGGTCACTACCCTCGAGGACCGCACCGGCCGCAGGCTCGGGATGCATCGGATCTTCTACCAATGGGATCATCCCTGGCCCACCGACTACGACCGGTGGAGCGCATCGCCGACCAACGACGGGCGACGGGGACGAAAGCTGTTCCTGTCGTGGAACGCGGTCGAAAGCTCCGGGGGCCGCACGAGATACATCCCGTGGAGCAGGATCGCCCAGGGCCACCACGACGACCGGATCCGACACCGCGCGCGAGGGGTGCTCGATTTCTACCGGCGGATGGCCGCCAAGGGATCGGACGCGACGAAGCGGATGTACCTGTGCTTCAACCACGAGTGCGAGGGGGCAGTCTCCAAGCAGCACAACGGGAACGCCGAGGAGTTCAAGCGTGCCTGGTGGCGGATCCACAAGATCTTCCGCCAGGAGGGTGCGGCCGACAAGGTGTACTGGAGTTGGACCGTGACCGCCTGGGGCCTGGAGAACGGCCACGCGGCCAAGTACTACCCGGGCAAGGACTTCGTCGACCGGGTCGCCGTCACCGGCTACAACTGGGACAAGTGCGAGGCCGACCGCAAGTGGCGATGGATGGGCGAGATCATCCGTCCGAGCTACGACTGGGCCCGGCGCAGGGGCAAGAAGCTCATCGTCGCCGAGTGGGGAACCACCGAGAGCGTCCCGGGACGTCCTTCGAAGGCGGAATGGATCGCGAACGCTCGGAAGACGTTCAAGAGCGACCGCTGGAAGGGTCTGGAGGCGCTCCTGTATTACAACTCCGACTCGGACTGCAACTGGTGGGTCTACAGCTCCTCGTCCGCGGAGAAGGCCTGGCGGGCGATGGCGACGGACCGCTACTACCGCTGACGGGTGGGAGCGGCGGCGGGACCCGCTCGGTGGAAAGGGTCCCGTCGCCGTCGCCCCCCTCAGCCGGTTCGGAGCGGGCGGTCGCTCCGAGCCCTGCGGCAGTTGGTGCGGTGCTCCCGGATCCGGTACGGGGCGGTACCCGGAACCCGGTATGGATCAGGTATCGGCGGGGAGGGAGCCCGAACTTGAGCTTCTTGTCACCCTTTCTTTCCGGTCCCCCGGCGGCGGGGGATGGGTCCTGCGTCGCCCGGCCCACCCTCTGTGCCCGGGGAAGCGGAAACCGGGTCGAGTCCCGCCGCCTCCACCGCGGCTCGCATCCTGCGGATCGGCGCGTAGTCCTCGGAGGACACAGGCACGAACCGCTCGATAAGACAGGATCGCAGCACGGCCCGGTCGGCGGGATCCCGGCCGAGATCCACGAGGGCGTGCCGGATCCGGGCACGGTCGTCGATCGTGAGTGAGGTCGAGGCGACCACGGGCTGGATCGGTGATGGACCGAGCGCCTCGAGCACGCGGATCCGCGCGCCGAGCTCCGGATCGTTCGCCAACTCCAGCTCGAGCACCTGCGCGTCGATCGCCGCGCTGTCGACCTCACCGGAGGCGACCCGGCGCAGGGACCGAGCGTGCGACCCGGTTCGTTCGATCCGACCGAAGAAGTCCCGGCCCACCCCTCGCTGGGCGAGGGTCGCGAGCATGATCCCGTAACCGGAGTGCGAGGCCTCCTCGTTGAAGGCCCAGCTCCACCCACGCAGATCCGCGAAGGACCGGGCGGGGTCGCCGGCGCGAACGATCAGGTCGGAGTAGTGCACGGGCCGGTCCCCGTACCGCTTGCCCGTCAAGACCGGCGCCGCGAGGATCTCCACGGCTGCGGGATCGCGATCGGCGAGTGCGAGCGCCGGCGGCGAGCACAGGAACGCGGCGTGCTGTACACCGCCGGCCAGGTCCTCCGGATCGGTGCCCACGACGAGCTCCGCCTCGACGCCGATCGCCTCGCCGATCCGTTCGGCCGCGAGCCGATACACCGGGAGGACGTGCGGTGCGAGGTAGGTGGCGACCCGCACGGGGTCGTGGGGATCCCGTTGTTCACCGACCGGGTTCATCCGGCCACCGTACCGCGGGGCGAGACCGGGGAGATCGGCGTGGAAGCTGGTGTAGGCGACGGGTCAACCGACGCCCTGCATCATCTGCACGGTGAACAGGCGCGCGTCCTCGGTCGTCGCGCTCGGCGAGCCGACCATCGACAGGTTGAGGCCGTCCTTCGCGACGCAGGCGGTGGCGAAGGTCTGCCCCTCGACCCGGCCGCATGCGATCTCGATGTCCCCCTCCCGGGAGAACGCGAAGCCGTCGAGATCGGTCTGCGAGACCCCCTCGATGGCGAGGCTGTCGATGTGTTCTCGGAGCGACGGGTTGATCCCCGTGCCGACGATCGCGATGTAGGTGGGAACGGTCCCGCCGGACGCGCCGTAGATCCCGAAGGTCGACCTCGGGGTCCACTCCTCGCGCAGACGTTCCCCGAGCGGTCGGATCAACGGCGACCCTTCCAGGTCGGTCATGCGCACCATCGATCCGACCTGCATCGGTAGTTCCGGCGCCCCGCGGAGGACGTTGATGTAGATCAGCCACGCCCCGAAGGCCACGACGCCGAGCACCAGGAGCCACACCAGCACCCGGCCGACGGAGATCCGGCGCCCGGCGGGCGCGGGCGTCGGGGCCGACGTGGGGTTCTCGAGCATCCGAGGGGTGAGGGCGGGAGCTCCGATCCCGGAGCCTCCGGCGAAGCCGGCCGGCCCCACGGGCGCACGGGCGGGGGCCGCGGTCGGCACGTAGCACTGCCAGCAGAACGTCGCTCCGGGCGGGTTCGTCGCTCCGCAGGAACCGCAGCTCGTGCCGTCCATCACTTCCCTCCGTCACCGTCGTCCCTCGTTCCATCGGAAGGCATCCGGCCTCGCTGAAGTCAGCGGGCAGCTGAGGTGCGTAATCGTCATTACAGGAATACCCACGCCTGAGCGAGCGTTTCGATGGACGTGCGGCCCGACCGGTCGTGCACGTCACCGGAACGCCGAATCGAGGTTCGAGATGACCGAACTCCAGACCACCGATGTCCTTCCCTTGCTCCCGCTGACCACCGGCGTCGTGCTGCCTGGGATGGTCGTGACCCTGACGGTCGAATCCGATGAAGCCCGAACCGCGGTTGCCGCCGCCCAGTCCGGGGACGGGAGGCTCCTGCTCGTGCCGCGGACCGACTCCGGGTACGCCCGCGTCGGCACCGTGGCGACCCTGGAGGACGTTGGCACGCTGAACTCCGGACTCGAGGCGCTCGTGATCCGCGGAACCGCCCGTGCCACCTTGGGCGTCGGCGTTCCCGGAACCGGCGAGGCGACCTGGGTGCAGGTCGACGAGGTCGAGGTGTCCGAGCCCAGCGAGCGCGCCCGAGAACTTGCCCGCGAGTACCGTGCGGTGCTCGAGAACATCGTGGAAGCGCGGGGTGTGCCGCAAGTCGTGGAGTTCCTGCGCCAGATCGCGGACGATCCGGGCGCGATCGCCGACACGAGTGGCTACTCGCCCGATCTGTCGTTCGAGCAGAAGGTTCGCGTGCTCGAGACGATCGACCTCGAGGAGCGCCTCGCGTTCGTCCTCGAGTTGTCCAAGTCGACACTCGCCGACGTCGAGCTGAAGGAGAAGATCCGCACCGACGTCACCGAGGGGATGGAGAAGCGGCAGCGCGAGTTCCTGTTGCGGGAGCAGATGAGCGCGATCCGCAAGGAGCTCGGGGAGGACTCCGAGGAGGACGTCGTCGAAACCTACCGGGGCAAGATCGCCGACTCCGGGATGCCCGAGGAGGCGGCCACGGAGGCCGAACGCGAGCTCTCCCGACTCGAACGCACCTCCGAGCAGTCGCCCGAATACGGCTGGATCCGAACCTGGCTCGACTGGATCACCGAGCTTCCCTGGGATGAGCGTACCGACGACACCCTCGACATCGCCGAGGCGAAGCGGATCCTCGACGAGGATCACACCGGCCTGGACGACGTGAAGGATCGGATCCTGGAGTACCTGGCCGTCCGGAAGCTGCGTGCCGATCGCGGTTTGGGTGCCGCGACCGGGCGAGGCTCCGGGGCGATCCTGACCCTGGTGGGACCTCCCGGCGTGGGGAAGACGAGCCTCGGGGAGTCGGTCGCCCGCGCCCTCGGCCGGAGGTTCGTGCGCGTTGCGCTCGGCGGTATCCACGACGAGGCCGAGATCCGCGGTCACCGTCGCACCTACGTCGGCGCGCTGCCGGGACGGATCGTGCGCGCCCTGAAGGACGCCGGCACGAAGAACCCGGTGATGATGCTCGACGAGATCGACAAGGTGGGTGCCGACTGGCGCGGCGACCCCTCGAGCGCGTTGCTCGAGGTGCTCGACCCCGCTCAGAACCACACATTCCGTGATCACTACCTCGACGTGGATCTCGACCTGTCGGAGGTGCTGTTCATCGCGACCGGCAACGTCGCGGAGACGATCCCCGGTCCGCTGCTGGATCGCATGGAGGTGCTGCGCCTCGACGGCTACACCGAGGAGGAGAAGGTCGGGATCGCCCGCGATCACCTGCTCGAGCGCCAGCTCGAGCGCACCGGCCTGCGGCCCGGAGAGGTCGAGGTCGATGACGAGGCGCTGCGGGTCGTCGTCTCGGACTACACGCGCGAAGCGGGGGTTCGCGGTCTCGAGCGCGAGCTCGGCAAGCTGCTGCGGAAGATCGCGACCAAGCTCGCGGGCGACGACGTGACATCGCCGGTCCGGATCGGCGCGCCCGACGTGCGCACCTACCTCGGGCGGCAACGGTTCTTCTTCGAGGCCGCAGACCGAACGGCGGTTCCCGGCGTGGCGACCGGCCTGGCCGTCACCGGGATCGGCGGCGACGTGCTGTTCATCGAGGCCATGCGGATCGACGACGCGGGCGCCAGCGGTTCCGGCGGCGGGAGCGTTAACGCGCTGACGCTGACGGGGCAGCTTGGCGACGTGATGAAGGAATCGGCCCAGATCGCGCTGTCGTACGTGCGCTCGCACGCCGCGGAACTGGGGATCGACCCGGCGACGCTCGACGGGCGCTACCACCTGCACGTGCCCGCGGGTGCCGTTCCCAAGGACGGCCCATCGGCCGGCGTGACGATGACGACGGCGCTCGTCAGCCTGCTCACCCAGCGCCCCGTGCGTCCGATCGTGGGGATGACCGGTGAGGTCACGCTGCAGGGCCGCGTCCTACCGATCGGTGGGGTCAAGCAGAAGGTGCTCGCGGCACACCGAGCGGGGCTGCGCGAGGTCGTCCTGCCCAAGCGGAACGAAGGCGACATCGAGGACGTCCCCGAGCAGGTCCGTGACGAGATGACCTTCCACATCGCCGAGGACATCCGCGAGGTGCTGAACGTCGCGCTGCGTGTCGAGCAACCGCGTCCGGACGTCATCGACGCTGCCTGACATCGTCGATCGTCCGGATCCGGTTCCGGCCGGTGTAGGCTCTGCCGCATGGGAAGCGGAGGCAAGAAGAGGAAGAGCCGCAAGGGCGGTCCGGTCAAGCACCTCCCGAAGGTCGGATCCGAAGAGGACATCCGACGGTCCCAGCGGGAGGAGCGCCACATGGTGATGCGCGACATCGGGGTTCCCGTCGATCGCATGGAGGGTTCCGGTGCGGGGCGGGTCGCCGTGTTGGTCGTGGGTGGGGTCCTGGTGATCGCCGCGCTCGCAGGTCTCGCGCTGCTGATCTTCCGCTGATGCGATGCGTGTAGCGATCTTCGGTGCGACGGGAAGGACCGGGCGCCTGGTCGTCGACGATGCGCTCGCGCGAGGCTTCGACGTCACCGCGTTCGTCCGCCGAACCCCCGATCCTGCCTTCGATCAGGCGGTCCGCGTCGTGACCGGCGACGCCCGCGATCCCGAGCATGTGCGGGCGGCCCTCGAGGGGGCCGACGCCGTCGTCTCGGTGTTGGCGATCCGGGAGGGGACCGAGCCCACCACGGAGCTGTCCGAGGCCACCCACACGATCATCGAGGCGATGCGTGCTCACGGCCCGCGCCGGTTGGTCCTGACCGTCAACACGAGCGTGTTCCACGACCGTCCGGTCTCGCCGCCGTTCGGGATCGTGGCAGACGAGCATCGGCGCAACGTCGCCCTCCTGCGGGCCACATCGGACCTGGACTGGACCGTCCTCGCGCCGATGTTCCTGACCGACGATCCTCCGTCGGGCCGGGTGCGCACCGAGGTCGACGCGAAGGCGCCGGGCAAGGGTCTCACCCGTGCGGACCTGGCGACCGCGGTCCTCGACGCGATCGCCCACGAGGACTGGATCGGTCACGTGGTCGGCGCCTCGAACTGATCCACCACGCCAGCCCGGAGTGCCGCTCGTACTCCTCGGTGGTGTGATGGGGGACATGTCCCGCGCCCCGCACGCCGCCGCCCCGTCCGGCGCGCCCCGCCCGACGCTCGTCACCCCGGTCTTCGTCCTCGTCACGTTCTCCACGTTCGCCTACTTCGTGGCGATCGGGGTCCTGTTGCCCACGCTGCCGCTGTACGTCCGTGGACCGCTGGGAGGGGGCCCGGCGGCGGTGGGGCTGGCCGTCGGAGCCTTCGCGATCACCTCCCTGGTCCTTCGACCGTTCATGGGACGGATCGGCGACACGCGCGGCCGCCGCGTGCTGCTGCTCGCCGGGGGAGCGCTGGCGGCCGCCTCGTCCGCCGGGTACGTCGTCGCGGGGTCGCTCGCGTTCGTCGTCGCGTTCCGTCTGCTGGCAGGGGTCGCCGAGGCGTGTTTCTTCGTCGGGGCTGCTGCCGCGATCAACGACCTTGCTCCCGACGAACGCCGGGGGGAAGCGGTGAGCCTGTTCTCCCTCGCGCTGTACGGAGCGCTCGCCGTCGGTCCCGTTCTCGGCGAGTTCGTCCTCGACCGGGTGAGCTTCGACGCCGTCTGGCTGGTGTCCGCGACCGCCGGCGCGGTCGCGGTCCTGCTGGCGATCGCGGTGCCCGACACGCGTACGGCGATCGTCGCCGATCCGCCGCGTTCACGGATCGTGAACCCCGCTGCCGTTCGTCCCGGTCTGGTCCTGGTCGCGAGCATCTGGGGGTTCGCGGGGTTCAGCGCGTTCGCGGCCCTGTACGCACGCTCGCTCGGTCTGTCGGGCTCGCAGCTCGTCTTCGTCGAATTCGCGGTGATCGTGCTCCTGATCCGCAGCGTCGGAGCCCGCCTGCCGGACCGGCTCGGCTTCGTCCGGTGCGCCCAGCTCGCACTCGCCGCGAACGCGGTGGGTCTCGCGGTCATGGGTCTGTGGCAGACCCCGGCGGGTCTGTTCACGGGAACGGCGATGTTCGCGGTCGGACAGGGGCTGGCGTTTCCCGCGCTGATGTCGCTGGCCGTCGGGGCCGCGCCCGCATCCGAGCGCGGATCCGTGGTCGGAACGTTCACGGCGTTCTTCGACCTGTCCTACGGGGTCGGCGCCGCGACGCTCGGGGGAGTCGCGGCAGCCCTCGGGTACGGGCAGACCTTGGTCGCCGGCGCGCTCGTCGCGGTGGTGGGCTTCGTGCCCCTCGCCGGGATCCGCGAGCCCGATCGGATGCGCGGCCCGGACGAGGGGCTCGGGGTCGAGGGCGTGGAGGACCCGGCGGGCTGATTCGCAGCGCCCGAGGTCGTTGTACCGGTCCCCCGCGCCGGGCAGACTCCTTCCGACGGGCGGCTCGGGGGGATCGTGACGCGACGAAGGATGCGCTGGTTCGTGGTGGCCTGGGCGATGGTGCTGCTCGCCGCGTCGTGCACGAGTGACGGCGGGGAGGGTGACGACGGCGCCTCACCGTCCTCGCAGGCCCCGTCGCCGGCCGCGACGGCCCCGATCACCGCGACCTCGGAGGGAGAACCGCTCGCGACCCCGCCGGAGCTCGTGAGCGCCGATGGAACGCTGTCGGCCACCCTGACCCTTGAGCAGACCCTGGTCGACGTGGCCGGGGAATCGGTGACCGCTCTCGCAGTGAACGAGAGTTGGACGATGCCGACCCTGCGGTTCGCTCCCGGCGACACGGTGGAGCTCGACCTCGTGAACGACACCGACCAGCGGGTGAACCTACACTTCCACGGCCTCCATGTCTCGCCGAAGGGCGAGTCCGACAACGTGTTCCGTGTCGTCGAGCCGGGAACGACGGCCCACTACCGGCTCGACATCCCCGCGGATCATGAGCCGGGCACCTTCTGGTACCACTCGCACATGCACGGCATCTCGGACGAACAGGTGTATCGGGGGATGTCGGGGATCATGATCGTCGACGGGTTGGCCGAGCTGCTCCCCGAGGTGCTGGCGGACGTTGAGCAGCGTGTGTTCGCGTTCAAGCAGGTCGGTTTCGCGGAAGGTTCCGACGGTATGGAGATCCCCGCCGCCGCGCCCAAGCGACAGCACCTGGTCGTGAACGGTCAGCTTCGGCCCGAGGTCTCGATCCGAGAGGGAGAGACGCAGCTGTGGCGCCTCGCGAACATCTCCGCCGACACCTGGTTCGACGTCAAGCTGAGAGGTCACACGTTGCACGTGATCGCCGAGGACGCCTGGCCGGTCGCCGAAGTCTGGCCTGCGGACTCGCTCGTGCTCCCACCGGGGAAGCGCTTCGACGTCCTCGTGCAGGGTGGCGACACCGGTGTGACCGAGCTGATCACCCGCACCTACGACCAGGGGTTCCAGGTGTTCCCCGAGGAGACGCTCGCGATGGTGGCCGTCAGTGGCGGCGGCGATCCGGCTCCGATCCCGGAGCAGATGGCGCCGTTCGAGGACCTCGAGGGAGCGGAGATCGCCCAGGAGCGGTCGTTCGACTTCACGATCCAACCCAAGCCGCTCGAGTTCCTGATCAACGGCAAGGCCTACAACCACCACCGGATCGATGCCACACCCACGCTGGGAACCGTCGAGGAGTGGACGCTCACGAACAACTCAACCGAGCAGCATCCGTTCCATATACACGTGAACGACTTCCAGGTGATGAGCGTGGACGGGAAGCCCTACGACGCGAAGGGCCGGCAGGACACCGTCGTGTTACCGATCGGGGGAGAGGTCGTGATCCGGATCCCCTTCGAGGACTTCGACGGGAAGTTCGTGTTCCACTGCCACATCCTGTTCCACGAGGACCACGGGATGATGGCGATCGTCGACGTCGAGGCCGCCTAGCGGGTTCACGCGATGAGCTCGGCGGCCATCTCGCCGAACACCTCCGTGTGCAGGTCCACGTCGGCCTCGGTGGTCATCGGCGACATCAAGGCCATGTTGTGGAAGGGCGTCAGCAGGATCCCGCGGTTCAGTGCGTACAGATGCGTGAACGCCGACAGATCCGGGTCGTCGAACGACGCGGCTTCGGCGCCGTCGCGCGGCGGGTTCGGTGCGAACCAATACTCGCTGCGCGCGCCGAGGCGCTGCACGTCCCAGGGCAGGCCGTGGCTGTCGATCACATCGCGGACGCCACGTTCCCAGCGCTCGGCGAGGGGGATCATGCGGGCGAACGCGTCGTCGGTCAGCACGTGCTCGAGCGTGGCGCGGATCGCGGCGAGCGAGAGCGCGTTGCCCGCGAGCGTTCCGCCGAACCCGCCGACGTCGATGTAGTCGGCGTCGGTCCGAGCGAACATCCGGTCGCGGACCTCCTCGGTGATGCCGAACGTTCCCGCGGGGACGCCGCTCCCGATCGGCTTGCCGATCGTGAGCACGTCCGGCTCCAAGCCATGCGCGGCGGTGTAGCCGCCGGGTCCGGTCGAGATCGTGTGGGTCTCGTCGACCACCAGCAGCGCACCGTTCTGCCTCGTGATCGAGCGGAGCGCGTCGTGGAAGCCGGCGTCGGGAAGCACGATGCCGATGTTGGTGAGCGCGGGTTCGGTGAGGACGCAGGCGACGTCCCCGTGTGCGAGTTCGCGTTCCAGAGCATCGAGGTCGTTGAAGGCAACGACGCGGGTCGTCTCCTCGAGCGGCACGGGAGGGCCGACATTGCCGTGGCGGGCGACGACGCGGCCGTCCTCGAGGCTCGCGACCGTCTCGTCGACGCTCCCGTGGTAGCAGTGATCGAAGACCAGGATCCTCGGACGCTCGGTGATCTCGCGGCACAGGCGGATCGTGAACCGGTTCGCGTCGCTCGCCGTCAGGCAGAACTGCCATAGCGGCAACCCGAACCGTCGCGTCAACTCCTCGCCGACCCAGACCGCGTCCTCGGTGGGGAGCATCGTGGTGATCCCGCGGCCGAGCTGTTCGGTGATCGCGGCGGTGGATGCGGCGGGGACGTGGCCGGTCATCGCGCCGGT
Organism: Actinomycetota bacterium; assembly: GCA_040881665.1. NCBI lineage: Bacteria > Bacillati > Actinomycetota > Actinomycetota bacterium. The sequence continues at coordinate 148,828 of JBBECT010000007.1, read as the reverse complement.
GTCGCCGAGACACAGGTCGACGTACTCGTGCCCGTCCACATCCGTGATCCGCGCACCGCGCGCGTGGTCCATGAAGAGCGGGAACCCGCCGGGCCAGGCCATCATCCACGTCATCGGGACACCGCCCACGAGCGAGCCGTTCGCACGCTTGGCCAGCGCCGCGCTGCTCGGATGCTCGGCGACGAATCGCTGTTCCTCGCGTTGGTGGAGCGTGCGGAGCCGGGTCCGGTCGATCGATGCGGCGCTCACGTCGGGTCCCCTCTCGTCGGGTGCTCGGTCCGTCGGTGGTTCGATCCGAGGAGGGTACCGTTGGAACGTGCCCACCACCTGGACCCGCGAGAACCTCCGCCACGCCGCGAGCCTGTTCGTACAAGGTCCCCGGCCGGCGGCGACCGTCTACGACAGCATCGGACCGGACTTCTTCCTGGCCCTGGACGCCGGCTGGCTGAACCTCGGGTTGTGGGAGGGAGCGGGGGATCCAGCGGAGGCTCCCGAGGCGGTCCGGCGGCTCGTGCGGACGATCGCCGCCGAGCTGCCGGTCGGCGGCGCCGTGCTGGACGTCGGCAACGGTCTCGCCGCCCAGGATCCGCTGATCGCCGAGGTGGCCGAACCGGAACGGCTCGTCGCCGTGAACATCACCCGCTCCCAGCTCGTCGCCGGGGCAGATGAGCTTCGTCGGGCCGGCGCCGCTCCCGTCAACGCCGATGCCGTTCGCCTGCCGTTCACCGATGCGAGTTTCGACGGGCTGATCAGCATCGAGGCGGCGTTCCACTTCCCGTCGCGCGCGCGGTTCTTCGCCGAGGCCTTCCGGGTGCTGCGTCCGGGCGGGATCCTGACGATGTCGGACATCCCGACGCAGCGGGCTCCGCGCGGTCCCTTCGAGCTCCTGGCCGGCGTGACCCAGCTGCGCGTGTGGGGACTCCGGGCGAGCGAGGTGGCGGCCGCTCCCGAGATCGCGGGGCTGGCCGAGCGAGCGGGTTTCGTGCAGGTTCGGACCCGGCTCGTCGGCGACCGGGTGATCGGTCCTGCGCTCGCCCTTGTCCGGCGACGCCTCGAGCGTGGAGAGATGGACGCGCCCCTCGCCCATGTCCTGGCCGGCCGGGTCCTGCTCGCGCAGGTCGAGCTGCTCTGGCGCCGGGGGATGCTGGACTACCTCCTGCTCAGCGCACGCCGGCCCTGACCCCGAGGAGGCCCGCCGCCGACTTGACCGATCCCCCGGGGACCGGATTGGATGGTGTGAATGCGCGAGAGGACCGAGTTCGCCTCCCGGCCCGCCTCGCTCGACGCGCTCCGTACCCGCCCGAACGGGAAGGAGTGAGGTCCATGCGTCCCCGTACTCGATCGGCGGCGATCCTCGCGTTCGCCGTGCTGCTCGTCATCGTGACCACCGTGCTCGCCCCCGTGGCGTCCGCGGCTCGCGAAGCATCATTCGCCCGGATGAACGGTGCGAAGGAGGTCCCCGGGCCCGGTGACCTCGACGGCCGTGGTCGCGCGAAGGTCGCGGTGTTCCCGGCGCGGGAGCGCCTCTGCTTCGCGATCAAGGTCGCTCGGATCACGCTCCCGGCGGCCGCAGCACACGTGCACGAGGGCCCGAAGACGGTCGCCGGCCCGGTCGTCGTCCCACTTACCCCTCCGGATGCCGAAGGCGTGTCCGCCGGGTGCGTCGAGGTGACCGACACGAGGCTCCTGCGAAGGATCCGTCGCGATCCCGGTGCGTTCTACGTGAACGTCCACACCTCGGACTTCCCGGGCGGTGCGGTGCGCGGCCAGTTGCGACCGTTCCCCGAGTAGCCGGCAACGGGTCCGCGGCGCTTCCGAGGGTCAGAGCAGACCCAGCGTTTCGCCGCCATCGATCGAGACGGCCGAGGCGGTGATGAACCGCGCCTGCTCCGAGCACAGGAACGCGACCGCATCGCCGAAGTCCGCGGGCTCACCCATCGGGCCGGTCAGGCCCAGCTCGACTGCTCGGTCCGTGGCGTGGGTCCCGGGCGCGACGAGGTTCAGCGTGATGCCGTCGGCGAACAGATCCTGGGCAGCGGTCTTCGCCCATGCCCAGAGCCCCGTGCGGGCCGTGTTCGACAGCGCCAGGGAGGGGTTCGGCTGCTTCACCGTGCGCGAGGTGATCAACACGATCCGTCCCCATCCCGTCTCACGCATGTGCGGGACCGCGGCGCGCACCAGGCGGATCGATCCGAGCAGGTTCGCGTTCAACGCGGCCTCGAGGGACGCGTCGTCGACGTCGAGCGCGCGCGCGGCAGGGGGTCCACCGGCGTTCGCGACGAGGACGTTGAGGCCGCCGAAGCGGTCGACGGTGCTCTGCACGAGCCGCTGGGGCTCCTCCGGGTCCGTCACGTCGGCCACGAGGGCGAGGGTCTCACCCTCCAGAGAGGCCTCGGCCTCGCGGAGGGGCTCGGCGTGCCGAGCGCAGATCGCGACACGCGCTCCCTCCCGGGACAGCGATGCGGCACATGCACGGCCCAGACCCTTCGATGACCCGGTGACGAGAGCGATCTTGCCGTCGAGCCCGAGCTCCATCAGGCCCCGGTCGCGAGTTCGCGTTCGATCGCCGGCAGGGGAAGCGAGCCGAGCGAGAGCAACCGGTCGTGGAAGGCCCGCAGCGTGAATCCGTCTCGCGCCGCCGCCTGCCCACGCCAGCGCTCGATCTCGAGCTGGCCGATCTTGTACGACAGGGCCTGCCCCGCAAGGGTGATGTAGCGATCCGTTTCGATCAACGCGTCGGTGCGCGGCACTCCCGCCTCCTCGAGCTTGGCGAGTGCCTCGTCCCGGGTCCACCCAAGCGCGTGGATCCCGGTATCGACCACGAGACGCGCCGAGCGATGCGCCTGCGCGTCGAGCATCCCGAGCCGCTCGTAGTCGTCGACGAACAGTTCCATCTCGTCGGCGAGCCGTTCGGAGTACAGACCCCACCCTTCGATGAACGATGCGCCCGACATCAGACCGCCGAACCGGCGCAGTGCCGGACGCTCGTCGAACTCCTGCTCGATCGCGATCTGGAAGTGGTGGCCCGGGCTCGCCTCGTGGTAGGTGGTCGTCGCGAGGTGGTGGAGGGGCCGGTCGTCGAGCTGGTACGCGTTGACGTAGTACATCCCCGGCCGCGATCCGTCCTGTGAGGGCGGTTGGTACCAGGCGAACGGCATGTCGGCCTCGCGGAACTCCTCCGCGACACGGACCTCGCAGTTGCGCGTGGGAAGGCGTCCGAAGAAGTTCGGGGCCGCATCCCATCCCCGGCGGACCTGCTCCTCGGCCAGGCGCACGAGCTCCTCGCGGTCCGTCGCCCGGTTGCGGCCCGTGGCGTCGTAGGCGGCGATCGCTTCCTCGACGGTGGAGTGGCCCAGACTCGCCGCGATCGCCCGGCGTTCCTCCTGCACCTTCGCCAGGTCCTCCTCGCCGAGGTCGTGGATCTGTTGGGCGGGCAGCCGGACGGTGGTCCAGTTCCAGATCAACGCGTCGTATATCTGTTCGCCGCCGGGCAGCTCGCGCAGGCCGATCGACTCGGTGGCGTGCGGCAGAGCCTCGCGCAGTGCGACGAGGTACATCTCGTAGCCGGGCATCGCCGCGTCGCGCACCGCGTCCACTAGACCCTGACGCAGCTCGGGTGCGGTGTCGGGAGGCAGGCCCATCAACGCGGGTGAGTCCTCCGCGGGGATCGCGAGCAGGCGCTCGACCTGTGCGACGGTGCGCTCGGCGACGACACGCGGCGCGGTCACCCCCGAGGCGACGCCCTCGCGAACGATCTCTGACACGGCGTCCATGTACGCCGGGATCGCGCGCAGCCGGGACTCGTAGCGGGCGATCCGTTCCGGCGTGTCGGTGCGCTGGATCGTTCCGAGGTCCACAAGCAACTGCGCCGGTCCCCACATGTGGCTGGTGACCTGAAGACGGTCCAGCCGAAGCTCGTTCGACTGGAGCTGGGTCCGGCACGAGAACTCGAGCACGTCGAGCGTCGTGCGCAGGAGCTCGTCGAGCTGGGACCGGTCGATCGCTGCGGCATCGTCGAGCGCGGAGCGACAGGTCTGCGCGAGGCGATCGCGTCCTTCGGGTCCCGGGTCGCTGAGCCGGTCGTCGTAGCGCTCGTCGCCGATCTGCGTACCCAGGCCGGGCTCGAGTTCGAGGAGCTGTTCCCAGAAGCGTTCGACCAGCGCTCCGGCCCTGTCCTGATCACGCACGCGAGCCCTCCTCGTCGGTCGTCCCGGGCCCACCGCGTCTGCTGCGGTCCGGCCTTCCTGCCCAGGCCCGGTAGGGTAGGGCGGATGCAGCCCGTGCGTCGAGCGTTCCTGCAGTTCCTCCGTCCCGCCCCCTGGTTCCGCCTCCGGCCGGTCGTTGCCTCGGTGGCCGTAGCGGCCGTGCTCGCGGCCGGGGTCCTCGTCCAGTTCCTCCCGGCGCCGGACGGACGGCGGGCCGCCGCCGAGACCCGGGTGCTCCTGCGGGAGCGGCTTGCCCGCGCACCCGTTCGTGCCGGCGACGTGCAGGACTACCGCGGCCCGGGCAGCTGGATCGATATCTACGACGAGTCGTGGGCGAACCCGACACGCGCCGTGAAACGCATCGCCGAACGCGGGTACCGCACCCTGTACCTGGAGACGTCGAACTACCGCCGACCCACCGCGTTCGCGTACCGGGAGAAGACCGAAGAGTTCCTCGACGCCGCCGAGCGGTTCGGCGTCGCGACCGTCGCGTGGTACCTGCCGGGACTGCGCGACGTCGAGAAGGACTACCGTCGATCGGTCGCCGCGATCCGTCTGGAGACCGTCGAGGGGAACCGCTTCGACTCGTTCGCCCTCGATATCGAGTCCTCGGAGGTGCGCAACCCGGACAAGCGCACGGCGCGGGTGCTGCGACTGTCGGAGAAGCTCCGCGCCTACACCGACACCGAGACGCCGGAGGGTCCGACCTACCCACTGGGCGGGATCATCCCCTCGCCGCGGAACATGGACCTGTCCTCGAGCTACTGGCCACGCTTCCCGTACCGGGAGCTGATGTCGGTCTACGACGTGCTCGTCCCGATGTCGTACTTCAGCTACCAGGCGCACAGTCCCGCGCAGGTCCACGCCTACATGCAGCGGTGCTTCAAGGTGCTGCGGAGCGAGAGCGGCATCGCCACGTTCCCGGTTCACATGATCGGTGGGATCGCCGACGACACGAGCGAGACCGAGACGCGCGCGTACACGCGCTCGGTGCGCGAGTTCGGAGGGATCGGGGGGAGCTACTACACGTTCCCGCTGACGAAGGGAACCCATCATGCCCACCTGCGCTCGATCCCGGTGAATCAGCCGCAGGATCCTGCGCTGCCCGTCGGATTCGGATACGACGCGGCGATCGGCAACGTCCCCGGCGCCGATGAGACCCACCCGAAGGAGGTCTTCTACGCCACCGACGGCAAGCGGGGCCGGTGGCGGCTCGCGTACCGGGCCTTCGACGTGCAGAACACGGAGGTGGCGATCCTCGTGAACTGGCGCAAGATCGGGACCGTCCCCACAGGGCCCGACGACGCGTGGAGCGCGCCGCGGATGGTCGCGATCGGTGGGAAGTACCTGCACGACCGGGGGCGCAACACGATCGCGTTCGTCGCGCAAGGAGCCTTCCCCGAGTGGAACGAGTGGGGCGTGCGCGAGACGTCGCTGCGCAAGATCTGAGCCGTTCCCGTCTCCCACCGCCTGGCGCCCGGCTCGTCACGCGCGCTCGCGGCGTCCTAGCATGTGGCCCTCACGAGACGGGAGAGACCACCGATGCTGCTCGAAGGCAAGAAGCTGCTGATCACCGGCGTCCTCACACCCGGGTCGATCGCGTTCTCGGCCGCGCAGGCCGTCCAGGAACAGGGCGCCGACATCGTCCTGACCTCCTTCGGCAAGGCGATGGGGCTGACCACCAAGAGCGCGCGGCGTCTGACCGAGCCGGTGGACGTCCTCGAGCTCGACGTGAACGATCCCGAGCACCTGCAACGAGCCCACGACGAGCTCGCGGAGCGGTGGGGCCACCTCGACGGCTTCCTGCACGCGATCGCGTTCGCGCCGAAGGACGCCCTCGGCGGGAACTTCCTGAACACCGAGTGGGATTCGGTGGCGACCGCGTTCCGAACGAGCGCGTTCTCGTTGAAGGCGCTCGGTGCTTCGATGCTGCCGCTGATGCGCGAGCGCGGGGGGTCGATCGTCAGCCTCGACTTCGATGCCCAGCAGGCCTGGCCGATCTACGACTGGATGGGCGTGTGCAAGGCGGGACTCGAGTCGGTGAACCGCTACCTCGCGCGCGATCTCGGGCCGCACGGCGTGCGGGTGAACGCGGTATCGGCGGGTCCGCTCAAGACGATCGCCGCGAAGGGGATCCCCGGGTTCGACGCGATCGCCGATGCGTGGGAGGGCCGGGCGCCGCTCGGCTGGGACGTCACCGACCCGACGCCGGTGGGTCGGACGATCGCGTTCCTGCTGTCGGACTGGTCGAAGGGGATCACCGGCGAGATCGTGCACGTCGACGGGGGGTTCCACGCGATCGGCGCTCCGATCTCGGGTGACGGCGTCTAGACCGGGACGTCGCGCACGTCCTCGGCCGTGAGCTGTCGTTCGTAGGGTCCGGATCCCGTCACGCTGGCGGCGCCGCACCGCGCTGCGAGATCGAGCGCCCGCGGCAAGGCCATCCGCTTGCCGAGCGCGTAGGTGAGCCCCCCCATGAAGCTGTCGCCCGCTCCGTAGGTATCGACGACCGGCCCCGGGGCCGGCACGCCCGGGTAGCGGCCCTCGATACCGGCGGCGGTCAGGTATCGGCCTCCCTCGGCTCCCTCGGTGCTCACGACGACGCCGGGAGGATGCGACAGCGCGACCGGATCGTAGCGCTCGGCCGGGTCGCCGGCGCTGCCGACGACGGCGTCCAGGCGAGCGTCCGCCTCGGCGAGGGTATCCATCATCCGCGAGGTCGCCACGAGCACCCGGGCCGCGCGCGCTCGACGCAGCGCATCCGCGTCGCCGGCGGTGAAGAACGCGGCGCTCGCGCGCTCGAGCTCGTTCCACGGGAGCGGATCGGCGGCCACCGGGTGGAGCCGATCGCCGAGGGTGAGGATCGTCCGCTCCCCATCGTCGTCGATCATCGTGACCGCGCGCCGCGTGGGCTCGTCGCGCAGCATCGCCTCGACCCGAACACCCAGCCGGCCCAGCTCCCGGCGCATCCGCCCCCCGACGTCGTCGTCCCCAAGGGCAGTGAACAAGGTGCACCCACCGGCCAGCTTCGCGAGCTGGACCGCCGCAACCGCGCCCGCGCCGCCGGGCTCGTGGCGCACGTCCACGGCGTGCGCGATATCGCCCGGCGCGGGGACCCGGTCGACGCGTCCGAACTCGATCCACTCGACGTGCCCGACGACGGCAACCTCCATCGTCCGAGTCTGGCATCCGCCCCTCACCGAGGGGGGAACCGGAGCCCGGCGACCGTGGTCTGCTGGACAGGAACCGTCGATGGGGGGGTGCTTGTGAACTGGTCCGATGACGACCCCGGGCTTCCGATCACCTTCGGCCCGTGCTCCAACGGCGAGTACCTGCCGCAGCCGCTGTCGCCGGCGGTCCGGGAGACGATCCGGCGAGCGCGCGACGCCTGCGATCGGGGCGCCCGGCGCGCCGGGATGAGCCGGCGCGAGTTCCTGCTGTCGATCTGCGGGGCGGCGACGACATTGGCCGTGCTCAGCGCGTGCACGCGCGAGACCGAGCGGGCCGGGAACGGTCCGTCCGGCTCGCCGACCGACCCCGGCGGCAGCTACGACATCCCTCCCGAGGCGACGGAGGACCCGGAGGCGGCCCACGAGGCGATCGGAGGAGAGGAGTTCGTCTTCGACATCCAGGGACACCTGCTCGAGTACGACCTGAACCCGATCCTGAACGGGCAGGACTTCTGGGAACGCTTTCCCCAGAAGGATTGCGGGGAGGACGACCCACGCGTCTGCTACTCGATCGAGAACTTCCTCGAGCTGATGTTCCTGCGAAGCGATACCACGATGCTCGTGCTCTCCGCGCTGCCGATCTATCCGAAGGGCAGTCCGATGTCCGCGGAGATCATGGACGAGACGCGGCGCCTGGCCGAGGCGCTGTGTCGCGACGAGCGGGTGCTCCTGCACGGTCAGGCGCTGCCGAACGTCGGCAGCCTCGGCGCCAACCTGGACGAGATGGAGGGCGCCGCGAAGCGCTACCCGATCACGGCGTGGAAGACCTTCACCCACTTCCCCGACGTGTTCGAGGGCGGGGAGCAAGGGTATTGGCTCGATGATCACGAGCCCGGGGTCCCGCAGGTGGGGGAGCGGTTCATCGAACGGGCGGTTCGGATCGGGGTGCCGACGATCTGCACGCACAAGGGCTTCAGCGGCGGCAGCCGCTTCGCCTCGCCCGAGGACATCGGCCCCGCCGCCGCCAAGCATCCCGAGGCGAACTTCGTCGTCTACCACTCGGGCTATGAGGCCGGCCAACGCGAGGGGCCCTACACGAGAGCCACCCGCAACGCCGGCGTGAACCGTCTGGTCACCTCGATGCGCCGGGCCGGCATCGGTCCGAACGAGAACGTGTACGCCGAGATCGGCTCGACGTGGTGGAGCGTGATGACCGATCCCACGCAGGCCGCGCACGTGTTGGGCAAGCTGCTCCGGTACGTCGGCGAGAACAACGTGGTGTGGGGCACCGATTGCCTCTTCTACGGCTCGCCACAGGACCAGATCCAGGCGCTGCGATCGTTCCGCATCTCGGAGCGGTTCCAAGAGCGCTACGGCTACCCCGAGCTGACGCGCGCGCGGAAGGAGAAGATCCTCGGGCGCAACGGTGCCCGCCTCTACGGGGTGGAGCCGATCACCGAGGGATGCGAGTTCTCTCGCCGTGAGCTCGAGCGGCTGCGACGTCAACTGCCCGGTTCGAACCGGACGCTCGGTCCGAGCTCCCCGCTGGAGGTCGAGCTCTTCCGCGCCCATCACCAGGGCTGGCCGTAGCCGTATGCTCGGGCCATGCGCGTCGAACGTCGCCTGACGGAGTTCAGCCACGGAGCCGGGTGCGCCTGCAAGCTGGGACCGAGTCAGCTGCAGGAGGTCCTGGGGACGCTGCAGGCCGCTCCCGTCCCGGCCGAGATCCTGGTAGGTGCCGACACGGGCGACGATGCGGCCGTGTACCGCCTGAACGACGAACAGGCGGTGGTGGCGACCCTCGACTTCTTCACGCCGATCGTGGACGACCCCTACGACTGGGGGCGGATCGCCGCGACGAACGCCCTGTCGGACGTCTACGCGATGGGTGGGCGGCCGATCCTGGCGCTCAACATCGTCGCCTGGCCGGTCGATTCTCTCCCGCTCGAGACGCTCGGCCGGGTCCTGCAGGGAGGACAAGACGTCGCGACGGCGGCGGGGATCCCCGTCGTCGGGGGCCACTCGATCACCGACGACGAACCGAAGTACGGCATGGTCGCCCTCGGGCTCGTGCACCCGGACCGCATCCTGACGAACGCGAACGTCCCGGCGGGCGCGGCCCTGTTCCTGACGAAACCGATCGGACTCGGGATGATCTCGACCGCGATCAAGCGGGGCGAGGCGAGTGAGAGCCAGGTGCGCGCGGCGATCGACACGATGACGACACTCAACGCGGGGGCCGCCGAGGCGATGGTGGATGCGGGTGCCGAGGCCGCGACCGACGTCACCGGGTTCGGGTTGGTCGGGCACCTGCAGAAGATGATGCGTGCGTCGCGCGTCGCGGCCGAGCTCGACGCGGGTGCCGTGCCGCTGCTCGAGGGCGTGCTCGACCTGGCGCGGAGCGGATCGGTCGCGGGGGGAACGCGACGCAATCACGAGTACGTCCGCGCCGACACCGACTGGGGCGCGCTGACCGAACCCGAGCAGTGGCTGCTCGCCGATGCGCAGACCTCGGGCGGGCTCCTGATCGCCACGACGGACCCGGTGCGCCTCCGGGAGGCCTTGCGGTCGCGGGGAATAGCGGCGGCGGAGGTCGGCGTTACCCGGGAGGGCGCTCCCGGATCGATCACGGTGACCGGCCGTATCCCAGGCGGCTGAGGATCGAGACGGCCGTCGCGACCGGCTGGCCGCACCCTACTGGTACGATTTCGCACGACTTGCACCTGCAACGGATCATGTGGAACCGCTGGTCAATGGGTAGGGGACGAGGGTGGAGCTCGACGGCGTGATGGTGAAGGAGATGACGGAGCACGGGCTCCGGGAATTTCCGAACGAGGCATGCGGCCTCGTCGCGGCCTCGTCCGGGCGCCCCGTGAAGTTCTTCCCGATGTCGAACCTCGATGCGAGTCCGGTCTCCTATCGTCTCGATCCCACCGAGCAGCTCCGCACGTTCGACGAGATGGACGAACAGGGCTGGGAGCTGATGGCGATCTTCCACACGCACACGCACTCGGAGGCGTATCCGAGCGCGACCGACCGCAAGCTCGCCTTCTACCCGGACGCGAGCTATCTGATCATGTCGCTGTCCGATCGCGAACGACCGGAGCTGAAGGCCTTCGCGATCGTCGACGGAGAGGTCATCGACCAGGAGTTGGCGATCGCATGACCCTCCCGAACTTCACCGAGGAGCAGGTCCAGCGCTACGCGCGACATATCATCCTTCCCGGGATCGGCGGAGAGGGACAGCGCAAGCTGATCGACGCGAAGGTGCTGTGCATCGGGACCGGTGGACTCGGCTCGCCGATCGCGATGTACCTCGCGGCGGCGGGCGTCGGCACGATCGGACTGGTCGACTTCGATCACGTCGACCTGTCGAACCTGCAGCGTCAGATCATCCACGGGACCGACGACATCGGCCGGCCCAAGGTCGAGAGTGCGAAGCAGACCCTGCTCGAGTTGAACCCGACGATCGAGGTCGTGACCTACGACACGATCTTGACCTCGCAGAACGCCTTCGAGATCCTCGAGCCATGGGACGTTGTGATCGACGGCACCGACAACTTCCCCGTGCGCTACCTCGTGAACGACGCCACGCAGATGCTCGGCAAGCCCCTCGTCTACGGGTCGATCTACCAGTTCGACGGCCAAGCGACGGTGTTCATGCCGGGGCAAGAGGCCCCCTGCTACCGATGCTTGTTCCCCCAGCCGCCCCCGCCGGGAACGGTCCCCAGCTGCGCCGAGGGCGGCGTGTTCGGTGTTCTCCCGGGCATCGTCGGCTGCATCCAGGCGACCGAGGCCGTGAAGCTGATCACCGGGATGGGCGAGGCGTTGATCGGGCGGCTGCTGATCTTCGACGCTCTCCAGATGGAGTTCCAGACCGTCAAGGTTCGTTGGGACGCCGATTGCCCGGTGTGCGGCAAGGAGCCGACCGTGACCGAGCTGATCGACTACGAGCAGTTCTGCGGGGTCCCCGGAGCGGGGTAGCCGCAGCGCGACCGACGACCAGGAGATGACGAGATGTCCGTGCAGGTGAAGCTCCCGACGATCCTCCGCAAGCACGCGGGCGGCGAGGCCAAGGTCGACGCCGACGGCGCGACGCTGAGCGAGATCCTCGACGACCTCGAGGCGAAGTACCCGGGGATCACGAAGAACGTCCGCAGCGACGACGGTGGCCTGCATCGCTTCATCAACATCTACGTCAACGACGAGGACGTCCGCTACCTCGGCTCCCTCGAGACCCCCGTCATCGAGGGCGACACGATCTCCCTGCTACCGGCCGTCGCAGGCGGGGGCCGCTGAACCAGCGGCCCCCGGCCCATGACGACGTGACCTTCAGGCGGTCGCCCGGCGCTTGAGGTCGTCGAACTCGGCGGCCGTGATCTCGCCGGCGTCGCGCAGCTTCGCCAGCTTGGCGACCTCGTCGGCGGTCGAGTATCCCTCCGCGCGCCGCTGCTGCTCCTGCATCTTCGTGAGGATCTCGCGGTCCTGCTCGGTCATCTTCGGCCGCACGATCATGTAGATCAGCACACCCAGGAACGGGAGCACGAAGATCAACAGGATCCATCCCGCCTTGGCCCACCCGGACAGATCGTTGCGCCGGAAGATGTCACCGAAGATCGAGATGAAGATGTAGATGGCCATGATCCAGAAGAAGAAGACGGCCATAGAGATCAAGATGTCTCCGAAACTCCAGTCCACAGTGCTGTTCCCCCCTCCACGCGCGTCGGCGCGCGTCATGTGCTTCGTCGCGCGGAGCGTAACCGAACGGGCCGCCCCGTGCCCGACGTATCCGCGGGCCGGTCGCTGTACCGCGGCCGCGCTCGTGCTCCTCGAACATCGATGGGCGATCGGGCTCCGCGACGCCGTCGCGCGGGCGGGAGGCTTCCGCATCAGCGAAGGATTCATCAGCCCGCTCGATCTGGTGGCGGTCGGGCTGGTCGCCGCCGACGAAGCCGCCGCGATGATGGAGGGGGACTGACATGCTCGTACCGATTCGAGGGTGGCGCGCCGCACGGCTCGGCGCACCACGCGCCGCGTCGCGGCCCGTCAGGACCCGATGGCGCCGCAGGAGCCGGTCGCCTCGGTCGCTCCGACCGAGGCGGCGTCGAGCACCGACGAGACGGCGGACGCCTTGAAGCAGCTCGCCGACCTGCATGCTCAGGGCATCCTCACCGACGAGGAGTTCGCCGCGAAGAAGAAGCAGATCCTGGGCATCTGACCCGATGTATGCCGCGTGCTGCGCCCCGGAGGATCGGGATCGAGCGCGCCCGCGGCGCGATCCCGTCGGCTCATCGGCCCTCTAGGCGTGGTGGCGCAGATGCCACCCGTGGTGGCGCGGCCGGTCGCGCCCCGCTCCGACCCTCGTGGATGCGACGACGAAGCCGATCAGCCCGATCCCCGCCACGAGGAGGAACCCCCTGCCGATCGCCTCGGCGAGGTTCGTTGACGAGGCCACCTCCAGGACGAGGGCGGTGGTCAGGCCCAGGCCGATCGCGCCGCCGGCGATCTGGAACATGTAGACGAGGCCACCGGCCAGGCTCGCGCGATCGTCGCCGACCGAGGTGACCGCCGAGGTGGTGACCGCGGAGAAGAACAGTCCGAGTCCCAGCCCGATCACGACCATCCCGGGCACCAGCTGTGCGTAGGTCGTCGTCTCGTCGACGAACGAGAGCAGGAGCGGCCCGAGGACGAAGCACGCGGACCCCGCCGTCACCATGACCCGCGCTCCGAAACGGTCGTAGAGCTTGCCCGACGCGAAGGAGACGCCGGCGAACGCGATCATCATCGGCAGCAATGCCCACACCGGCGCCGATCGGCGAGCGATCGAGCACCTTCTGCAGGAACTGGGGCAGGTACAGCAGCGATGCGAAGAACACCGGCGCGAGCAGTGCGACGGCGATGCACGCCGAGCGGAAGCTGCGGTTGCCCATCACGTCCGACGGCACCAGGGCATCGTCGCCCTGATGCCGTTCGATCCGAACGAAGGCGACGAGAAGGACGACCGACAGGACGAACCCTCCGACGATCCGCGGGTCGGTCAAGCCCCAGTCGCCCGACTGGTCGAGTGAGAACAGGAACGTGAACAGCGCGAGCGACAACGTCACGATGCCGCGAACGTCGAGGTGCCGGCGCTGTCGATCTCCCGGAGGTTCGTGCACGGTGGCGAGCGTCGCTCCGATCGCCACCAGCACGATCGGGACGTTGATCAGCAGGGTCCAGCGCCAGCTCGCGAGTTCGGTGAGCACCCCGCCGAGGATCGGACCGAGACCCTGACCGATCCCCGCGGCCCCGATGATCAGCGCGCCGGCGAGCCCCGCCTTCGCCTTGGGCAGCGCCGCGTAGGTGATCCCGAGCGTCGCGGGCCACAGCAGCGCGCCACCGATACCCATCGCCGAGCGCGCGGCGATCAGCAGGCCGATGTTCGGAGCGAGTCCGCCGAGCAGGGAGAGCACGCCGAAGAGCACCGCCCCGATCAGGTAGATCCTCTTGCGCCCGAACATGTCGGCGAGCCGTCCGCCGGTGACGATCGCCATCGCGAAGACGAGGGCGTAGCCGTTGATCACCCATTGGGTCGTGTCGAGCGAAGCCCCCAGGTCGGCTTCGATCTCGGGGATCGCGACGTTCAGCGCCGAGAAGTCGTTGGCGAGGATCAGCACGCTGATCCCCATCGCGACGAGCGTCAGCGCGGATCCCTTCGACGCCTTCGCGGGCGCAGCACCGTTCGGATGGGTCGCCACGGCCGGAGCGTATCCCGGTGCGTGAGTCCCACTGAGCTGATGCAGCGAACTACGCGAATAGCGTAAGATCACCGTATGAGCAGCCTCGTTCCCGTCCGAAGCCTCGAGATCATCGTCGCCCTTCAGGTCCGTCTCGAGGGTGTGGGTCTCAGCGAGCTCGCGCGGATCCTGGAAGCGCCGATCTCCAGCGTGCAGCGCGCGTTGGAGCCGCTCACGGGTGACGGATATGTGGTGCGTGCCGGTGCGGGCAGGAGTCCGTATCGCCTCGATCGGGACATGCCGGCCGCGAGATCGCTTACCGAGTTCGCCGCGCGGGCACTCCGTCGCGATCGGGCGGTCGAGGTGGCGATCCGAGCAGCCTGCTGTTTGGAGTTTGCCGGGGTCGACACCGACGGCTATCTGCTCGTGCCATCGGCTTCCGCGGATCCCGCGGACGAAACAAGCCTGCGACGGTGCCTGGCGGATGTGATCGGTGAGACTCCCGAGGGTCCGACGATCCGGCGAGTGATCCGCGATGACGCCCGCCGTCGACACGACCTGCGGCGTCGCGCGACCGGGATGCAAGTGTTGACTGGCTCGGTCGACCGCAGCTTCCCCGAAAGGCGTCGGCACGGGCGCGGCAACCCGCTCGGCGGGCTGCATCCGTCACTGACCCGGCCCGCCTTTCGTGCGGTACGCGGGCTGGCGCGTGCCCATGGACTGCGTCGCGTCGTCGTCTTCGGATCTGCCGTCCGGTCCGACTTCACGCCGGGCTCCGACGTCGACGTCCTCGTCGAGCCCGTCCCCGGAACGACCCTCGACCTGGATGCTCGGGCGGCCCTCCGGGACGGGTTCGAGGAGCTATTCGGCCGCGACGTGGATGTCGTCCCCGCGGATATGGCCCGCGATTCCGTGACACGAGAGGCGGAGTCCGGGGTCGTACTCCATGGATGACCGCGATCACGAACTGCTGAAGCTGATCCTCGACAGCGCGCGCGTCGCTCTCGGGTATGCGAACCGGAGCGGAACGGACTGGCACCAGGACGGGATGACCGTCGACGCGATCTGCAAACGGGTGGAGGAGGTTGGCGAGCTGTCGAAGCGATTGAGCCCGGAGATCATCGTTGCCCTCCCGGAGATCGACTGGCGGCGTGCGGCAGGGTTCCGGGACTTCCTCGTGCGCGAGTACGTGGAGGTCGATCTGCGGATCCTCGTCGAGGTGATCGACCGCGACCTCCCGGAGCTCGTCCGGGTGGTCGGATCCCGGCTGTCGGCAGGCGGGTCGTAGCCGAGTGCCCGCTGGGATACTCCTCCCGTGACGCGCTACGACTCCATCCTCGACGCGATCGGGAACACGCCGCTGGTGGGCATGCCCCGGATGTCGCCGAACCCCGACGTCCGGCTGTGGGCCAAGCTCGAGGGCAACAACCCGACCGGTTCCATGAAGGACCGGATCGCGCTGAAGATGGTCGAGACCGCCGAGGAGCAGGGCCTCCTCACGCCCGACAAGACGATCCTGGAGCCGACCTCGGGCAACACCGGGATCGCGCTCGCGATGGTCGCCCGGCGCAAGGGATACGGGCTCACCGTCGTGATCCCCGACAACGCGAGCGAAGAACGGATCCAGCTGCTCGAGCTCTTCGGGGCCGAGATCGTCTACTCGCCCGGTGACAAGGGGACGAACGGATCGATCGAGGTCGCGAACGCGCTGGCCAAGGACGAGCGCTACTACATGCCGTTCCAGTACGGGAACCCGGCGAATCCGCTCGCGCACTACGAGGGCACGGCGGCCGAGATCATCGCGGACTGCCCCCAGATCACGCACTTCGTCGCGGGCCTCGGCACCGGAGGAACGCTGACGGGCAGCGGGCGGCGCCTCCGTGAGCACGATCCGGACGTGCAGATCGTCGCGGCCGAACCCGAGCTCGGCGATCTCGTCTACGGGCTGCGCTCGATGGACGAGGGGTTCATCCCGCCGATCTTCGACGAGAGCGTGCTCACCCGGAAGTTCCTCGTCGACTCGTCGAACTCGCTGCGCGCGACGAGGGAGCTGACCGCGCGCGAGGGCATCTTCTCCGGGATCTCCTCGGGCGCGGTCGTCTACACGGCGGTCCGGATCGCCCAGGAGATCGACGTGGGAGACATCGTGTGCCTGCTCCCGGACGGCGGCTGGAAGTACCTCTCGACGAACGCCTGGGCCACCGAGCTCGATCGTGCCGAGAAGGGTGTGTCCGAGTCACTGTGGTGGTGAGCGGCCCCCGGTAGGCTGCCCCCGTGGGTGACGAGCGGCCGATCGGCATCTTCGACTCCGGTGTGGGGGGCCTCACGGTCGCTCGCGCGATCTTGGACCTGCTCCCGAACGAGCCGCTCCTGTACGTGGGGGACACCGCTCGGTTCCCGTACGGGCCGCGCCCCGTGGAGCAGATCCGTACCTTCGCGGTCGAGATCGCGCGATCGCTCGTCACGCGCGATGTGAAGCTGCTCGTCGTCGCGTGCAACTCGATCGAGGTCTCGGCGATCGACGAGGTCGCCGTCGCCGCGGGAACGCCCGCCGTCGGCGTGATCGACCCCGGTGTGCGGGCGGCCGTCCGCACGACACGCAACGGCCGCATCGGCATGATCGGAACCGAGGCCACCGTCGCCAGCGGAACCTACGAGCGCGCCCTGCGGGGGGCCGACCCCGAGGCGACCTTGTGGTCGGTGGCCTGCCCGGGCTTCGTCGAGCACGTCGAGAGGGGAGACACGTCGGGGGTCGAGCTCCGAGAGCTCGCCCGCGGGTATCTTGGTCCCCTTCGCGACGAGGGGGTGGACACGCTGATCCTGGGATGCACGCACTATCCACTGCTCTCGGGGCTCCTCCAGCTCGAGATGGGTCCCGAGGTGGTGCTCGTTTCGTCTGCCGAGGAGACGGCGAAGGACGTCTACGGCACCCTCGTCGTCAGCGGCCGCGAACGATCGGCCTCTGCTCCTGCACCCGAGCACGAGTGGGCGACCACCGGCGACCCGTCGTCGTTCGGCCGGCTCGCGGAGCGGTTCCTGGGGCCGGAGGTGGCCGCCGTGCGCGCCACCCGCGCCGCCCTCGTGGGCGGTGGCCGGTGAGCGACCGGCCGCACGGAGTTTTCGGATGGAGCTGATCGTCCTCGGCTCATGCGGCACGTGGCCGTCCGCGGGAGGGGCCACGAGCGGGTTCCTCGTTCGGCACGACGGGTTCGACCTGTGGCTCGATGCCGGTTCGGGAACGCTGTCCCGCCTGCAGAGCTACACGCCGCTGTCGTCGATCGATGCGTGTCTGATCACGCACGGCCACCCCGACCACTTCGTCGATCTGTATCCGGCCTACTACGCGCGCCACTATTTCGAGCAGGGCCCGGGCAAGCTGCCGCTCGGCGCGCCCGACGACTTCTTCGGCCGGTTCGAGCAGCTCGTGTCCGAGGAGAGCCGCGACACCGTCCGGGAGACCTACGCCTTCGCCGCTCCCACGCCCGGCGAGCCGTTCGAGCTCGGGCCGTTCCGGATCGAGGCCTTCGAGATGGAGCACATCGGGGTACGCGCCTTCGGCTACCGCATCGCGGTCGACGGGGTGGTGCTCGCCTACACGGGCGACTCGGGTCCGTGCGAGGCTGCGGTCGAGCTCGCCCACGACGCGGATCTGTTCCTGTGCGAAGCGACGTGGCAGCAACACGACCGTCTCGCTCCTTTCCATATGTCGGCGGCGCAGGCCGGAGAGCACGCGACGCTCGCGGGGGCCAAGCGGCTGGTGCTCACCCACATCATGCCGATCCACGATCGGGAACGATCGCGGATCGAGGCGGCCGAGACCTTCGACGGACCGATCGACGTCGCGACCGAGGACGCCCGGCATGAGGTCGGCGGGTGAGCGAGGTCCGTCCCGACGGTCGTGGCCCCGACGAGTTGCGTCCGGTCTCCTACGAGCTCGGGTTCCAGGAGTGGGCCGAGGGATCGGTGCTCTTCGAGATGGGTCGCACCCGAGTGCTCGTCTCGGCGTCGGTCGAGGACCAGGCGCCCCGGTTCCTGTCCGGGACGGGCAAGGGTTGGGTCACCGCCGAGTATTCGATGCTGCCCCGCGCGACGATGGAGCGCACCCGTCGCGAGGTCTCACGCGGGCGGCCGAGTGGCCGGACCCAGGAGATCCAGCGGCTGATCGGCCGGTCCCTGCGCGCGGTCACCGACCTGACGGCGCTCGGCGATCGCACGATCACGATCGACTGCGACGTCCTGCAGGCCGACGCGGGGACGAGGACCGCGTCGATCACCGCCGGCTACCTTGCGCTTGCGCTCGCGCTCCGAGGGCTGCGCGAGCGCGGTGAGCTCACCGCCGACCCGCTGCGCGACGCGGTGGCGGCGGTCAGCGTGGGGATCGTGGGAGAGCGAGCGGTGCTCGATCTCGCCTACGAGGAGGATGCCGACGCGGACGTCGACTTCAACGTCGTGATGACCGGCGCGGGTGCGCTCGTCGAGGTGCAGGGCACGGCCGAAGGCGAGCCGTTCTCCCGCGCGCAGCTGAACGAGTTGGTGGACCTCGCCGAGTCGGGGATCGGACAGCTCGTGCAGCTCCAGCGCGCCGCGCTCGAGGGCTGAGCGCGTGGCGGTTCCCGATCCGCTCGCGATCGCCACGCGGAACACGCACAAGCTCCGCGAGATCGCGCGGATCTGCCCGGGCTGGCCGACGTCCTGGCGGACGATCGCGACGCATCCGGACGATGACTGGCCGGACGTGGAGGAAACCGGGGCCACCTACCTCGACAACGCGCTGCTGAAGGCGCGCGCGACGGCGACGGCCCTCGGGATCGCCGCGATCGCCGACGATTCCGGGATCGAGGTCGACGCCCTCGGCGGGGAGCCCGGACCACGCTCCGCCCGATACGCGGGACAGGACGCCACCGATCCCGACAACCTCCGCCAGCTCTTGCGAGCGATCAAGGGCGTTCCCTCCTCCGGCCGGACGGCCCGGTACCGCTGCGTCGCGGCGGTGGCGTGGCCCGACGGCCGGGAGGTACACGCCGAGGGCACCTGCGAGGGGTTGCTCGCCACGCGGCCGGCCGGAGACGGCGGCTTCGGCTACGACCCGATCTTCGTGCCTGCAGGGTGGGACCGGACGATGGCCGAGCTCACCGACCCCGAGAAGGACCGGATCAGCCACCGCGGCCTGGCCTTCCGAGCACTCAAGGACCTGCTCACAGCCTCCGAATGAACCTCTGAGAGGGAGCGTGCCCGCCGCGGGCGGGTTCGACCGCTCCTGCTCGGACCGGAGGGACGGGTGCTGGGCCAGGACGAGGCCAGGTTCGAGGGACTGCTGGCGGACATCGACGCGGTGATCTGGGAGTACGAGACCGACGCCGAGAACTACGCCTACATGAGTCCGAGCTGTGAACGCATGCTCGGGTACCCGAGGCAGCGCTGGCTGGACGAACCGTTCTTCTGGAGGTCGGTGATCCACGCCGACGACCAGCAGCGGGTGCTCGACTTCTATCACGTGGTGGAACGGGAGCCCGGTCACCATCGCATCGAGTACCGAACCGTGCATGCGCAGGGTCACGAGCTGTGGACGCGTGATGTGGTCCACGTGGTCGATCGCGGTCCCGGGCGCTCGAAACTCGTCCGCGGGATCTGCGTCGACATCACCGAGCAACGCCGGGCCACCGATGCCCTGGCCGACGCCGAAGCCCGGTACCGCTCGCTCGTCGAACAGCTTCCCGGGGTCGTGTACCTCTGGTCGCTCGAGCGGTCGGACTACGGGGAGGGCACCTACATCAGTCCGCAGATCGAGGATCTGTTGGGATTCGAACCCAGCGAGTGGCTGGCCGACACCCGGTTCTGGGAACGACGGATGCACCCCGACGACGTCGACCGCGTGTACCAGGAGGCCGATGCCGCGGAGGCGCGCGGCGAGTCCTATCACCTCGACTACAGGATGATCGCCCGCGACGGGCGCGAGGTCTGGGTGCGCGACGAGTCCTACCCGGTGGGTTGGACGCCCGAGGGCCGCGCGATCCTGTGGCAGGGGGTGCTCTTCGACATCAGCGAAGCCCGCCGTGCCGAGACGGAGCGCCGAACGCTGCTCGTACAGCTCGTCCGGGCCCAGGAAGCGGAGCGCCGGCGACTCGGCGGCGACATCCACGACGACCCGATCCAGAAGATGACCGCGGTCGGTATGCGCGTGCACGCCCTTCGGGGGCGCATCGACGACCCGGATCTCGAGGCGATCCTCGACGAACTCGCGGGGAAGGTCGAGGCGTCGGTGGCGAGCCTGCGCGGTCTCCTGTTCGAGCTGCGGCCACCGGCACTGGAACGTGACGGACTGGCCGAGGCGTTGCGTCAGTACCTCGAGATGTCGAACACGATCGATGATCGGATCGCGACCGACCTCGTCGACGAGCTCGAGGAGGAGCCGCCGATCGAGGTCAGGGCGATCGCCTATCGGATCGCGCAAGAGGCTCTCGTGAACGCGGGCAAGCACGCGAACGCGACGACGCTCCGCGTCGAGCTGCGCTCCCGGGACGGGGGGTTCCTGACCCGGATCGTCGACGACGGCGCGGGGATCACCCCCGACACGGACTCGGCTGCCGGTCACGGCGGCTTGGCGACGATGCGCGAACGCGCCGAGCTGGCGGGCGGGTGGCTCCGGCTGCTCGGCGCTCCGGGCGAGGGGACGCGTGTGGAGTGCTGGCTGCCGCTGTCCGAATCGGACCAGCATCCGACGCTGTCGCTGCCCGCCCACCTCGGACCGCTCGGACCTCCGCCGGTCGCCCAGCCACGGTCGGACCTGCCGCAGGGTCTCGGCGCAGGAGGCTGGCGATGACCGCCTCCGCGGACGGGGCATCGCCCCGGGCAGCCCCCGGGCAGAAGCCGTCCGCGTTGCTGCGGGTCGAGGCGGGCCTCGCCGCGCGCTCTCACCCGTTCGTCGTTCTCGTCGGCCTGCTGCTCTCGGTGCTCGCGGCCGCGATCGACGTCGTCACCGGCCCGGTGGTGTCGATCTCATTCCTCTACCTCGTGCCGATCGGGCTCGTGACCTTCAGCCGGGGCCGCGCCCTCGGCATCCTCACGTGCGCCGTCGCCGCGGGAGCGCGGATGGGGATAGAGCTCTGGGAGGACCCCGACGTCAGCCTGGAGGTCGCGTTCCTGAACGCGACGCTCCGCTTCCTGCTGTTCGTCGCGATCGCGCTCCTGCTCGCCCTCGTGCGCGACGCGTTGCTGCGCGAACGGGCGGTGGCCGGTGCCGAGGCGGAGACCTCCGACCGGTTGCGGACGCTGAACGCCCTGAAGGACACGCTGCTCCACGCCGTGTCCCACGATCTTCGGAGCCCGATCGCCGCGATCCGCGGATCGGTGAACACCCTCTCGCGCTCGGACAAGCTCGGGCTCACCGGCGAGCAGCGCGAGGGGTTGATCGAGGCGATCGCCGTGAGTGCGGGCAAGCTCGATCACATCGTGAACGACCTGCTCGACCTCGAGCGGCTCGACCGAGGGGTGGTGGAGCCCGATCGGGAGCCGGTCGACCTGGCCGAGGTCGTGGATCGTGTCGTCCGGGAGGGCGCGTACCCCGTCGACCACCCGGTTCGGATCGAAGCCGACCCGATCCTCGTGGATGTCGACCGGGGGCAGGTCGAGCGGATCGTCGACAACCTGCTGGGCAACGCGATCAAGCACACTCCGCCCGGTACCACCGTGACCGTCCGCGTGCGGTACGACGACGACGGCGCGCTGTTGTCGGTCGAAGACGAGGGACCGGGGATCCCGACGGACCTCAAGCAGGTGATCTTCGAGCCGTTCCGGCAGGGTGCAGGCGCCTCCGGCCGAGGTGGGATCGGGATCGGCCTGTCACTCGTCCAGCGGTTCGCTTCGCCTGCACGGCGGCGACGCGTGGGTCGAGGATCGTTCGAGCGGAGGGACGGCGTTCCGCGTGTTCCTGCCCGGTGCGGTTCGACCGCTGCCGCGGATCTCCGAGCCACGGGACGAGCGTCCTCCCGCGGCCGCGTCCGCCGAGATCGGTTGAGCGGAGTCGTCACCGATGTCCGATAGGCTGCAGCAGATGACCGACCCGCTGCCCGCGTCCGCCGGTTCGTTCGCGCTGTCGCCCGCCGAGCTCGATCTTGAACCGGCGGAGCTCGACCCGGCCACGATCCTCGAGGGATCGCCCGAGGTGTCCGAGCTGGTCGTGTGGGAGTCGTCGGACGGGCGGCGTTCCCGCGGCGTCTGGCAGATCACCGCCGGCGTCGTCACCGACGTCGAGGCCGACGAGCTGTTCGTCGTGCTCCTCGGCCGGGCGACGATCGAGATCGAAGACGGTCCCACGATCGAGGTTGGTCCCGGGGATCTGTGCGTGCTCGAAGAGGGTGCTCGCACGACCTGGCGGGTCCACGAGACGCTCCGGAAGGTCTTCTCGATCACGAGCGAGCACTGACCCGTGGGCTCCCCCGCCCTTCCCCGAACCCGAGCGTCCGTCGATGCGTCGACGATCCCGTTCTGGCTCGACACCGCCGATCGCCCCGCACCGACCGAGCCGTTCCGGGGCGAGGCCGTCGCCGATCTGGTGATCGTCGGCGGCGGGTTCACCGGGCTGTGGGCGGCGATCCAGGCCAAGGAACGCGACCCGGGTCGCGACGTCCTGCTCCTCGAGGCCGAGGAGATCGCGTTCGGCGCGACCGGTCGCAACGGGGGGTTCCTGGACGCCTCGCTCACCCACGGCCAGGAGAACGGCGCAGCGCGGTTCCCCGATGAGCTGGAGACCCTCGAGCGGCTCGGGCGCGAGAACTTCGGCCAGCTCTTCGCGAGCCTCGATCGGTACGGGGTGGACGCCCATGCCGAGCACACGGGTGAGATGACCGTCGGGCGCCGACCGCACGAGGTCCAGTACCTGCGCGAGATGCACGAGCTCCTCGTCGGGTTGGGCTACGACGCCCAGTTGTTCGAGGGGGACGCGCTGCAGGCGCAGGTGCGCTCGCCCGCGCTGCTCGCGGGCCTGTGGGAACGGGACGGCCTCGCACTGGTCGATCCGGCGCGACTCGCGTGGGGTTTGCGCGACGCGGCGTTGGAGCTCGGCGTGCGGATCCACGAGGGGACGCGCGTCCGGGGCATGGAACGCGACGGTCCCGGGATGGTGGTGGGGGCGGGACCCGGCCGCGTTCGGGCCCGACGGGTGCTGCTCGCCACGAACGGATTCCGGGGAACGCTTCGCGCGATCGATCGGCGGATCGTGCCGGTCTACGACTACATCCTGGTCACCGAGCCCTTGACGACCGCACAGCGCGACAGCCTCGGCTGGGCGAACCGGCAGGGATTGGCCGACGCGTCCAACCGGTTCCACTATTTCCGGCTCACCTCCGACGATCGGATCCTGTGGGGTGGGTTCGACGCGATCTATCACTTCGGCAACGGCGTCCGTCCGGAGTTCGACCAGCGTCCGGAGACCTTCGACGTGCTCGAACGCAACTTCTTCGAGACCTTCCCGCAGCTGGAGGGGATCCGGTTCACCCACCGATGGGGCGGTGTGATCGACACGTGCACGCGGTTCTGCGTCACGTTCGGCTCCTCGCACGGTGGGCGGGTCGCCTACGCGGTCGGTTACACGGGACTGGGGGTAGGCGCGTCCCGGTTCGGCGCGGCGACGGCGCTCGACCTGCTGGACGACCTGCAGACGGAGCGCACCGAGCTCGCCCTCGTTCGGAAGAGGGCGATCCCGTTCCCGCCCGAGCCGTTCCGGTGGCTCGGCGTCCAGCTCACGCGGCGGGCCCTCGCGCGCGCGGACGAGCGTGGCACGAGAGGTCCCTGGCTCCGGGTCCTCGACGCGTTCGGGCTCGGGTTCGACAGCTAACGTCGGGCGGTGGCCGGGGGGGCGCGTTCGGCCTCGGGTTCGGCCTCGGCCTCCACGCCGAGCACGGGAGCACCAAGCTCGTCGAGACGGGACGCGACACGGTCGAGCTTGTCCAGGTGGGCGAAGACGTCCTCACGCGCCTGCTTCGCCTCGTCGGTCAGCCCGTCGAGGTGCTCGATCCGCCAGTGGTTCGTCAGCACGGGCAGCAGCACCTGGTCGTGGTGGATCCGGAAGTTGTACACGCCGGCCGCCGCCATCGCCTTCGCCTTCGCGCGGAACTCGGGCATGTCAGCGCCCGGCATCGCGAAATCGCGCACCTGCCGGCGGATCGCGAGCACCATCGACGACGGATCGAGCTCGCACGCCGCCGCGGCCATGTCGCGATAGAAGACGTAGTGGAGGTTCTCGTCGGTGGCGATCCGCTGTGTGATACGGCGCGCGATCGGGTCCCGCGTGAGCTCGCCCGTGTTGCGGTGTGAGATGCGCGTCGCGAGCTCCTGGAACGTGGTGAACACGACGGTGTCGAGGGGACCGAGGCGGCTCCACTCGGGGTCGTAGCCGAGCTGCACCATCTGCATCCGGCCGCGCTCGACCTCGCGCGGATCGGCGCCCCGCGTCACGGTGAGGTAGTCGCGAAGGACGATCGAGTGCCGTCCCTCCTCGGCAGTCCATCGGCGCAGCCACTCGCCCCACGCCTCGTTCCTGCGGAACGCATCCCACAGGTTCAGGTGGTAGTAGGGGAGGTTGTCCTCGGTGAGCAGGTTGACCTCGAGCGCCACCCGCCCGATGTCGGAGAGTCCGCTGTCCTGCGGCTTCCACGGCTCGAGCTCGAAGTTGCGTCCCAGCTCATACGGCACGTACTCGTGCGGGAACCATTCACCGGTCGAGGCCAGGTGTCGGTCGAAGTTCCGGGCGAGCACGGGCTCGAGTTCGCCGAGCAGGTCGATCGGGGAGAGCGGGCGTACGTCCGTCAACGGGGAGTCCTCTCGTCGGTGGTGAGACCGGCATCGAGGCCGGTCCCGCATGGGGCTTCGCCGCACCGACGCGGAGTCGATCACCCGGTGGTCGGGCTTCCTTTCGGCGGACACCGAGGAGCCTAACAGCGGTCCACGCATATCCGGACGCATCGGATCGTGACGATCTCGCCGCTTCCGGTCAGGTTCCTGTCACGCTTGCCTCGCACGGCTATCGTCCCCGCATGACGCTCGACATGAGCCGGTCACGCCGTCGCTTGCTCGCGGCGCGTTCCACTTCTTCACCTTGTGCACGCCGGGAACCGAGCAGGCCCGGAACTTCCTGCGGGTCGTGCCCGAGGATCCGGGCGCGCTCCCGCCCGCGATCGACCTCGAGTTCGCCGGGAACTGCGCCGCCCGCCCCGAGCCGGCGTCCGTGGCGCGCGAGGTCGACGCCTTCATGGCTGCTGTCGAGGAGCCGACCGGCGAGCGGGCCGTCCTCTATGTGGAGGGCGCCTGGGAGGAGCGCTATCCGGTGAAGGAACGAACCGGCCGGCTCTTGTGGATCGCCCGCCTGCTGCAGCGTCCGACGGACGACTGGTGGATCTGGCAGGTCGGAGCCCACTTCGAGGTGGACGGCGTGTCCACCCGCGTGGATCTCGACGTGATGCGGTCCGGTTGACACCCTTTCCGTCTCAGCGTATGGTTTGAGCGTAAGCTCAAAGTGAGCGCTCAAGAGAGATCGAGAGCGCTCGGGAGGGAGGGGACGAATGAGGACCGACGGCAACGCGATCGTGGTCTCGGTGCTCTATGTGGTCGTCGCGATCGGACTCACGGTATGGCTCGCCCGGACATTGTTCCGCAGCGGCACCGCGTTCCTGCACGACGTGTTCGTGGACAAGCCCGAGCTCGCGGATGCGGTCAACCGGCTGCTCGTGGTCGGGTTCTACATGTTCAACCTGGGGTACGCGCTGTTCATCCTCCGTGCGTCGCGGGAGCTCGATCCCTTCGAGGCCATGACGTTCCTGGTGAACCGGATGGCCCTGCTGCTCGTGACGCTCGCGGCGGTGCACTTCATCAACGTGTTCGTGTTCTGGCGGATCCGGGCGCGGCGCGAGCAGCGGCACCTGCCGCTTCCCGTTCCTCCCGCGGTGACCGTTCCTCCGGTTCCCGCGGCCGACGAGGAGTGAGCGACGATGCGCGGCGCCGATACGAGTACCCGGCTTACGGTCGTGTACGACGAACGGTGTGGGTTCTGCGTGCGATGCCGGGACTGGCTCGCGGGGCAGCGGTGTCTCGTGCCGGTGGAGCTGCTCCCGGCGGGATCCGGAACGGCGCGGCGCCGGTTCGGCGCGCTGCCGTGGCTCGGCGACGAGCTCGTCGTCGTGGACGAGCGCGGCCGGGTGTGGGTCGGGCCCGGAGCGTTCCTGATGTGTCTGTGGGCCACCGCGCGGTTCCGCTCGCAGGCGTTCCGCCTGTCCCGTCCGGGGTGGGCTCGGTCGGCCGAGCGCTTCTTCCTCTACGTGTCGAAGCGACGCAGCCGGTGGGGAGCGCTGCTGGACACGAAGGATCCGCGCGTGTCGTGGTGCGACGAGGCCAAGATGCGGTGGGATCCGTGAGCGCGGCGTCCCGCCGGGGGAGCGAAACGAAGGACCGCATCATCGACGCGGCGATCGAGACCGTGCGGGATGAGGGGTTCGCCGACACCACCGCCCGGGAGATCGCTCGCCGCGGCGGGTTCAATCAGGCGCTGATCTTCTACCACTTCGGCTCGGTGGACGAGCTGCTGATGGAGGCGTTCGGCCGGGTGTCGAGCCAGCAGGTCGCCGCCTACCGGGAGGCCGTGTCCCGGGTCTCGTCCCTGTCGGATCTGGTCGATGTCGCGCGGCGCCTGCACCATGAGGATCTTGCGAGCGGGTCGGTTACCGCGGTCACACAGTTGATGGCTGCGGCGACCGACCCCGAACAGGGCGGCGTCCTGCTCGACCGCTTCGACGAGTGGATCGTGCTCGTGGAAGAGGCGCTCAGCCGGGCGGCGGGGAACTACCCGATCGCGTCGGCGGTGCCACCGCGTCAGGCGGCATACGCGATCGCGGCGATGTTCCTCGGGATCGAACTGATGTCGCGGCTCGACCCCGAACGCTCGGAGGCGGACGCAGTCTTCGACGTGATGGAGACGATGGCCCGGCTGATCGAGCAGCTCGCACCGACGCTGCCGAACCCGTCGCCGGGTTGACGATCGGGTCTCGTGTCAGGCGGGCGGCGCGAACTCGTCCCAGATGGGGTCGGTGATCGCGTCGTTCTCGGCCATCCCCCAGGCCTCGGTGAGCTTGCCGTCGGCGATGTGGAACACGTTCACGTAGTTGTAGGTTGCCGAGGCGCCGCTGGGCGCGGTGACCGTCGCCGTCCCCATCACCACCGCGTGATCATCGTTCGCGAGGATCTCGTGCACGTCGGCCTTCATCGTGGACGGGTCCATCGCCGACATCATCTGGGCGACCGCGTCCTTGCCTCGCGTCTCGCCGGCGGCCTTGCTGTTCCCTCCGGTGTGCCACACGACGTCGTCAGCCATGTGCTGATCGAACCATTGCATGTCGCTGCGTTCCATCGCGCCGAAACTCTCACGGATCAGAGTGGCATTGGGGTGTTCGGCCATGCAGATCGCCTCCTCGCGGTTGGGGCCGACGGGACAACGGGCACCGACCCAGCCAGCGTGGCACGGGTGCCGTTGATGCGCAAACGCAGCGGCGCTGCCGCCCACGGGTCGGGCGAACACCGTGCAAGCGGTGTCGGGAGCGGCCTAGCGCCGGTTCCGTGGGGCCCCGACTGCGAGGAGTCGGAGGTAGTCGTTGCGCGCGGCGAACGTGTCCCGCATCTGGTCGGTCACGCGATCGATGAACTGGTCGCGATAGGCAGCGTCGACGAGCATCTGGACCGCGTAGTACAGGCCGACGAACGCGGCGACCCCGGTGGCCACCCGGAGGAGCTGCCCGGTGACGGCAACGCCCCCGTCGCCGATGAAGGGCACCAGGAGCACGACGTCATCCTCGACGAGGAGCCACCCTTCACGCACGTCGGCCGTGACCAGCAGCGCGCCGAGGATCACGAAGAACAGCCACACGGCCGCGATCACGAAGAGGATCTGCAGGCACTGGCTCACGAGGATCACGACCGCGACGTTGATCCGCGCACGAGGGCGCAGCGGGCGGTCGCCGAGGCCCACCTCGCGCTCGAGATCGCGGACCGATGCGGGGATCCGCACCCAGAGGAACCCGAGGCCGAGCAGGACGAAGAGCGCGATCGCGGTCCAGTAGCGCGCGGCGGCGGCGGAGGTGAAGACCTGCCAGATCTCGGTCGTGAAGAACATCACCAGCGCGAAGAACAGCAACAGCGGAACCGCCTTGACCAGCAGCTGCAGCGACGCCTCCAACTGCTCGACGAACCGAGCCCCCGCCCAGCGCACGATCGAGAACAGCCCGAGTCCGATCACCGCGTAGGTGATGCCGACGATGCAGATCTGGGCCGCCAACGTGACGAGCGCACTCCGCCACTGCCAGCCGAACACCAGCGGCAATAACGCGGGAACGACCACGAACACCGTGAGCTCCGGGACGCCCACCCGCTCCGGCCGGCTGAGGAACGCGCGGCCGCGCGCCCGGTTGGCCATCCCGAGCGCGACCACGGCGATCGCAACCGCGCCTGCGAAGAACAGGACGTTCGCCCACACCGCGTACTCGGAGTTGAGCGCGTTGAGGAGCTCGAGCACGAACACGAGACCGAAGAACGGGAGAGCGCGGGTGAAGATGTCCTCGCTCGGGGAATAGTCCTCGATCAGGTTCGGCAATCCCGCACGGCGGAACTGCCGTTCGTAGTTCTCGATCCTCCTCGCGCGCTCGTCCGCCACGTCGGGTATCGAACCACGCTCCGGTCCCTGTTCAGCGGTACACGAGGGTGTCGGCGGGGTGGTCTACGCTATCGAACGTACGTTCGGGACAGTGAACACGCGGCCGGGCACGCGGCCGGGGAGGAGTGTGATGAGCGAGCTTGGATCGGCGGTCGAGGCGTTGCGGGCGGAGACGCTCGCGGAGATGCCGGACGCGCTGATCGAGGAGAACTTCACCGAGATGCAGCGCGCCAGCGAGCAGATCGAGCTCGAGCGGCTCCGTCGTATCGCCGAGATCGATCGACGGGGGATCCACCGACGCGACGGGCACCTCTCGGTTGTGGTGTGGCTGGTCGACCGGTTCCGGGTCTCGTGGGGATCCGCGCGAGAGGCCGTGCGCACGGCGCGGTCTCTGGGCGACATGGGAACCACGCGTCGCGCGCTCGAGGAGGGCGGGCTCTCGATGCCCGCCGCGCGGGCCCTCGTCGCTGCGCGCGAGGTCGACCCGCCGGCGTTCGCTCAGGTCGAGGACGTGCTCGTCGAAGCCGCTCGCACGCAGCCACTTGCTCAGCTCAAACGTGCCATCGCGCACTGGCGTGAACGTGTCGAACGCGAACGCCCGATCGATCGGGAGCAGTCCCTCCGTCGGCGACGGCACTTTCACGCATCGGTGACGTTCGAGGGCATGGTGCGCGTCGACGGCGACCTCGATCCCGAGACGGGGGAGTCGCTGCTCACCGCCCTTCGCGCCGCAACGGATGCCGAAGTCCGTTCCGGCGACGGCGGGTCGCGAACGCCGGCACGGCGCCGGGCGGATGCGCTCGGCGAGATCTGTCGTGGGTTCCTCGACCGGTGCGATCGCCCGCAGATCGCCGGTGAACGCCCACACATCACGCTGACGGTCGACGCGTCGGCACTCGCCACGTTGGCCGACGCGACGGCGCCCGCCGGGGAGTTCGACCACGTGGGTCCGGCCTCTCCACCCACGGCGCGGCGTCTCGCCTGCGACGCGTCCGTGATGCGGGTCGTCACCGCCGGTCGCTCCGAGCCCTTGGACGTCGGCCGTCGCACCCCGATCGTGCCGCCGTCGATGCGGCGCGCGGTGGTCGTTCGCGACGTGCAGTGCCGGTTCCCCGGCTGCGATCGCCCGCACACATGGTGTGACGCCCACCACGTCCAGCACTGGGCGGACGGCGGATCGACGGCGACGAGCAACCTGCTCCTGCTCTGCCGGCCCCACCACCGGCTGGTCCATCGACCGGGCGGGTTCAGGCTCGAGCTCGTCGACGGCCAGCCGGTGTTTCGACGACCGGACGGATCGGCGCTCTCGGCCGATGGTCGGGCCCCGCCGTAGGGTGGCGATGCTTTCGGATCCCCCAACGGTGCGCAGGGTCGCGATGTGCGACGAGCCCGATCGCGATCGCGGATGCGATCAACGCCGACCAATACACGATCGGCTCGCCGACGGGCACGTTCGATGGATCGATCGTCGGCGGGCGGTCGCCGATCACGGCCAGCCCGATCGGCAGACCGAACAGCAGCGTCGCCATCCCGGTGGCCGCGACCATCCCCGAGCGTTCGGAAGGAACGATGCGCGTCGCCGTGGCTGCCGCCGCGAGGGAGAGCACGACCACTGCCGCGAGCCAGGTGACGGTCGCTGCCGTTGGCCCACTCAACGGTCCGATCCACGAGTAGACGAACCACACCGCCAGCGTCGGCGGGATCGCGATAGCGGCGCGGATCGCTCGGCGCAGGGGGAGAGAGACCGGGGCCGAGGAGGTCACCTCCTCGGCGGGGTCCTCGAACACGAGGCAGAGCCACACGCCGAGCAGCGCGACGGCGACCGGCAGGGCCACGGCGTCGGGGTTGCCGGAATCACGAGCTCCCGCCTGCACGATCCATGCTCCGAGCGGCGCGATCAGCGAGAGAGGGAGCCATCGGATCGTTCGGATGTTCGGACCGACCAGCGCGCGGATCATCCGTCCGCGCTGCATCAGTACCCGTCCGCGGGGGTCTGCAGGACCGCGGCGAGGACCGCGAGGGCGAACATCGAGCCCGCGACGGCGAACCGGATCGCGGTTCGGCGATCGCGAGCGAACGCCAGCGCCGACCAGAAGATCGGAACGGCCAGCAGGTACACCAGGTGCCAACCGACATCGATCCCGGTCGTGGTCGGAACGATCCACGGCACGATCCAGATCACGCCGGTGAACACATGCGCGGCGATCACGAGTGGACCGCCGAGCAGGCTGGGAACCCAGCGAGCGAGCGCCACCCCCACCGTCCCGAGTGCGACCACCGACAGGACGAACTGCGCCGCCATGAACGTGTCGATGTATTCCTCGAGGTTTGCCACGGAGCCCAGCGTCGCGTAGGCGAGCCCGCCGACGAGGACCGCCAGGACCCCCGGGCCGAGGAGCATCCCGCCCAACACCCCCGCCGTTCGTGCTTCGGTCGGCGCGGGGAGCGAGCCGTAGAGCTCGTCGACCCGGTCTCGGCGCGGCCGGAGCGCGGCCACGTTCGCCGTCAGAACGACCCCGATCAGCAGGCCGAGCGCGACCGCCGCCACCAGCCACGCGGCGATGCCGGTGTCCGGTCCGGCACCGATCAACGCTCTGAGCATCAGCGTCGAGAAGGCGAACGTCAGCAGGAGCACCGGATGCAGGAGCATGCGTCGCGCCTCGATGCGCCCGAGCGCGACGACCACTCGCCACGCCGGGAACGCGTCGGACGAAGGGATCGCGGACGCCCGGGCATCGTCGATCGCGGAACGCAGCGAGACGGCCATCAGGCAGCCACCTGTCCGTGGCCACGATCGCCGACGAGCAGCAGGTAGCCGTCCTCCAACGTGGGCGGCACGAGGTGGGCCCCCGCGGGTGCCTCCCCGATGTTGCGATGCGCGCCCTCGGGCGTTCGCCACGACAGGCGAGGATCGTCACCGCGATCGGCGGCCAGCCACACGCGCCCTTCGGCCACGGCCGCCAGCTCGCCGGGTGTGCCCTCGAACAGAGCGCCGCCATCGAGCATCACGACGACGCGCTGGCACAGGGCGGCCACGTCCTCGGTCTGATGGGTCGACAGGATCACCGTCGTGTCGGACGCCAGGTCCGAGACGAGCTCGCGGAACCGCAGGCGCTGCTCCGGGTCGAGCCCCGCGGTCGGCTCGTCGAGGACGAGCAGCTCGGGACCGCGCAACAGGGCCTGAGCCAGCCCCACGCGGCGCCGCATGCCGCCGGAGAGCGCCTTGATCTTCCGATCCGCCACCCCCGAGAGTCCGACGATCTCGAGCACCCGGCGCACCTCGTCGTGTCGCGCCCGCCGGTCGGTCATCTCCTTGAGGATCGCGACGTAGTCGACGAACTCGAAGGCCGTGAACGATCGATGGAACCCGGGTTCCTGCGGCAAATACCCGAGTCGCCGGCGGATCGCGAGACGATCACCGGCGACCGACGGGTCACGCCCTAGGAGGCTGAGACGCCCGTCGTCGGGCGCGAGCACGGTCGCGATCATGCGTAGCAGGGTCGTCTTGCCCGCCCCGTTGGGCCCGAGAAGACCGGTGATCCCGCCCGCCGCCGCGAAGCTCATCCCGTCCAGAGCCGCCGTGCGGCCGAACCGCTTGCGGATGTCGTCGATCTCAACCGTCGGTGCGCTCATCGAGCGATCCTTTCGTAGGCGAAGCGTCGGCGGACCAGCAGCGTGGCCGAAGCGACGATGACGACGACGGACACCCACTGTCCGACGGAGCGGAACGCGATCATCCGATCACCGGCCCCGGCCGCCGCGACCGCCGCCGTCACGAGCCACGTGCAGGTGACGCCGAGGGCGGAGGTCAGTGGCGCGAATCGGGTGCCGAGGGCGAGCACGGCGAGGGACAGCCCGAGGGAGGGCAGCAACCATGCGGCGGCGATGCCCGCGTCGAGAGCGGGGAGCAGCGCCGCGCCGCACCCGGTGATCGCGATCGAGGTCACGAGCACCGCGGCCGCGCGCAGCAACAGCAGCCGATCGGCGCGGATCGGAGCGGCCACGCCGATCTCGTAGGTCGGATCCATGCCGGGCCCGAAGGCGACGGCGATCCCGGCGACGGGCAGCAACGCTCCGATCACGAGGAACACGAACAGGGCGAGCTCCTCGTTCGGGCCGCTCGCCGTGTTCGCGGTGATCACCGCGAACACGAGCACGAAGACCTCGGCTGCGAGCCAGGACAGGCGCAGCGAGGGAGTGGCGGCGAGCAGGCGGGCGACATGATCGGGTACCCGGAGCCGCACCAATGCCCGTTCGACCACGCCGCGTCGAGGGGTGTCGAGCGTGTCGACCACGCCCGCCCAGATCCGATCGAGGCGTTGCGGAGGGACGATCGTCGCCACCGCTTCGCGACAGCCTTCACACCCCATCAGGTGGCTCTCGATCGAAGATGCGCGCGCGTCGTCCAGCTCCGCCTCGACGTAGCGAGCGAGCAGCGCTTCGTCCGCGTGCCATGTGCTCATGCCAGCGACCTCCGCAACTCCTGCCGCGCGCGCGAGGCGCGGGTCTTGACCGTTCCCTGCGGGATCCCGAGCAAGGTCGCCGCCTCCTTCGTGGTGAGTCCATCCAAAACCGTGGCCTGCAGCACGGCGCGCAACTCGGGCGACAGCCGCCCGAGCGCGACGCCGAGGTCGCCGTGTTCGATGCCCTGGAGCACTTCGTCCTCCGCGGACACGACCGCGTCATCGGCGGCCGGAACGGCCAGCGGGGCGGGAGCCCGTCGGAGCCGGTCGATCAGGCGCCGGATCCCGATGCCCCAGATCCACGCCGCGACCTCTCCCGTTCCCTTGTAGCGGCCCGCGCCGCGCCATACCGCGACGAACGTGTCCTGCACGACTTCCTCCACCACGCCGGGGTCCGCGTACCGCCGGGACAGGCGCACGAGCAGCCACGGCGCGTGCCGCCGGTACAGCGCATCGAGCGCTGCGCGATCTCCGCCGGCCACCGCCTGCAGGAGCGCGTCGTCGCCGTCTGCGCGGACCGTCATCACCCTCCCTGTCGCTGTCGGGCATCGGATCGGTTCGCTCCGCCCACCACGACGCCTGCCATGATGACCCCCTATGGAGCGCGATACGGGCTACGCGCGCCTCGGTTCGGATCGGATCGCCTACGAGGTGTTCGGCTCGGGTTCGGTCGATCTGGTCGTGACGGCCGGGAGCTTCAGCGCGTTCGACAGCGACTGGGACGATCCGATGGCCGAGATGTTCCTCCGGCGCCTCGCCTCGTTCGTCCGCGTGATCCGGTTCGATCGTCGCGGAACGGGTGCGTCAGATCCGTTGCCGCTGGATGCGCTCCCACCGTGGGAGTCGTTCATCGAGGAACTCGACTGCGTGATGGAGGACGTCGGGTCCCAGCGGGCGGCGATCATGGCGATCTACGACGCCGGGCCGATGGCGATGCTGTTCGCGTCGACCAAGCCCGAGTGCACGACCGCCCTGGTCCTGGTGAATACGGGCGCGAAGTACATCGCCGACGAGGACTATCCGATGGGCGTGCCGTCCGAGGTCGCAGAGGAACTGAACCGCACGATGGCGGACCGCTGGGGTGGGGAGGAGCACGTCGTGCTCCAGGTCCCGAGCCGGGCCGACGACCCCGCGTTCCGCGCCTGGTACGCGAGGAAGACGCGCTCGATCTCCGGGCCCGCCGCGGCCGCCGCGTACTTCAAGGCGATGTTCAAGGCCGACGCGCGGGCGATCCTCCCCGCGATCCACACTCCGACCCTCGTGCTGCATCGCTCGTCGTACCGCTTCATGCCGGTCGAGCACGGGCGCTACCTCGCCGACCACATCGAGGGTGCGACCTTGGCCGAGCTTCCCGGGTCGGACGGTCCCTTGTTCTGGGAACGACCGGACGACGCACTGGACGCGATCGAGCGGTTCCTCACCGGCGTCACGCCGCCCGCCTCGACCGACCGCGTCCTGTCGACCGTGCTCTACACCGACATCGTGGACTCCACGGAACGGCTCGAACAGATGGGGGACACGCGCTGGCGCAGCGTGCTCGACATGCACGACGACATCGCGGGGCGACTGGTCGCCGCGAACGGTGGACACCTCGTGAAGACCACGGGAGACGGCGTCCTCGCGACCTTCGACGGCCCGGGGAGGGGGATCCGGTTCGCGACCTCGTTCCGTGAACGGCTGCAGCCGCTGGGCCTGACGATCCGAACGGGCATCCACACCGGGGAGGTGGAGCTGCGCGGGAACGACGTCGGCGGTATGGCCGTGCACCTGGCCGCGCGGATCATGGCCGACGCCGCGGACGGAGAGGTCCTCGTGTCGAGGACGGTCAAGGATCTCGTCGTCGGCTCGGATCTGTCGTTCGAGGATCGAGGGATGCATCAGCTGAAGGGGATCGATGGCGAGTGGCAGCTGTTGTCGGTCCTGCCCGCGTAGGGGGCTGCACCAGATCACCCGTCGCGCGGCTGAGGGAGGCACGGAGCGATGGTGGAATGGAGCGGCGAGGTGGTCCTCACCACGCCACGCCTGCTGCTGCGGACGTTCCTCCGCGACGATCTCGCACCGTACGCGGCGCTCAACGCCCACCCCGAGGTGGCGCGCTACCTCGGCGGCGCCCTCACCGCGGAGCACTCCGTCTCGATCACCGACCGGCCCAACGTGCGGAGCCTCGCCGTGATGCGTCGTCTCGGGATGACCTTTGACCACGAAGCCGAGGTAGAGGACGACGGCATCGTGTTCCAGGCCGTCGTGTACTCGATCACCGACGATCGCTGGCGCAGGCGCCACCCGATCGAGGACGATCCTCGCGCCTACCGCGGGTAGGTGCGCTCCTCCTGGATGCGACCGTCGCGGCCCTTGATGACGACCTGCGACGCGTCGTCCTTCTTCGCGGTCGCGATCGTCTTCTTGACCACATCCGCCTTGGTCGCGCCAGAGACCACGACGTCGCTACCCCGCTTCCCCTGCCACCTGCCGTTCGTGTCCTGGTCCACCGTGTACCGCGTGCGCCTCGGCATCCGTCCGCTCCCTCCGTCGGTTCCCGTCGAACAGTAGTCCGATCACGCGGATCCGGGCGCTGACTGACCGGTTCCACTGATCGAGGAACCGGTTCGTTCGCGTGATGGCATGCTGCTCGGCAGCGGACACTTACGAGCAATCCGAGCGAGGCGGTGGGAGACATTGGAGCGGATCGACGTTGAGGGATTGACGATCTCCTACGACCGAGCGGGGACCGGTCCCCTCGTCGTGTTGCTGCACGGAGGCATTTCGGACCGCCGAGAGTGGCGGGGCCAGCTCGGCCCACTTTCCGACGGATACACGACCGTCGCGTGGGATGCACCGGGCTGCGGCGCATCGTCCGATGTGCCGGCATCATTCCGGATGCCGGACTTCGCCGACATTCTCGCAGGCTTCGTCGCGGCGCTGGATCTCGGCCAACCTCATCTCGTCGGGCTGTCGTGGGGCTCGACCGTTGCCCTGGAGCTGACCCGTCGTCATCCGACCGTTCCGAACAGCCTCGTGCTCGTGTCTGCGTACGCGGGCTGGGCCGGGTCCCTCGCGCCTGAGCAGGTCGCGGAGCGGATCCAGGGGGTGCACCGCGGACTCCGTAGGCCTCCCGAGGAGTGGGTGCGAGAGGAGTGGATCCCGACGCTGTTCACCGACCGCGCTCCCGACGACACGATCGAGGAAGCGGTAGCGATGATGTCGGCCTTCCGTCCGGATGCGGTGATGACGATGCTCCTGTCGATGGCCGAAGCGGATCTGCGTGAGGTGCTCCCACGGATCGGGGTGCCTACGTTGCTGCTGTACGGGGAAGAAGACGCGCGCTCACCGCTACCGGTTGCCAAGGAGCTGCACCGCAAGATCCCCGGCTCCCAGTTGGTCGTGCTTCCGGAGGTCGGGCACATGTGCAACATGGAAGCAGCCGATCGCTTCAACGCCGCGTTGCGCGCCTTCCTGCGCGCCCACTAAGCTGCCAGCACGCAGGGAGTACCCGCAGCGAGGGGAAAGATGAGCGAAGGGCGCATCGAGACGACGGGCGAGGATGTCGCTCGGTTCGAGACCGTCATCATCGGCGGAGGACAGGCAGGTCTGGCCGTCGGGCACTATCTGCGAGACCGCGGTGGGTCATTCGTGATCCTCGAGGCCAACGGGCACGTCGGCGACTCCTGGAGGAACCGGTGGGATTCCCTGCTGCTGTTCACGCCCGCACGGATCAATGGGCTTCCCGGCATGCGCTTCCCGGCCCCAGGCGGCGAGTTCGTCGGGAAGGACGCGATGGCCGACTTCCTCGAGACGTACGCGGAACGGTTCCGGTTGCCGGTCCGCGCGGGCGTCCGGGTCGACCGCCTCTCGCGGGATCAGAACGGATTCGTCGTCTCCGCCGGCGACCAGCGGTTCGAAGCGGAGAACGTTGTCGTCGCGATGGCGAACTACCAGGATGCCCAGCCACCGGTGTTCGTGGGTGAGCTCGATCCCGGGATCGTGCAGATGCATTCCTTCGAATACCGGAACCCGTCGCAGCTGCAGGACGGGGGGGTGCTGATCGTTGGCGCCGGCAACTCCGGAGCGGACATCGGCATCGAGGTATCGCGGGATCATCGGACATGGATGGCCGGGAAGGAGTCTGCTCACATTCCTTTCCGCATCGAGACGGCGATCGCCCGGTTCGTCCTGCTGCGGATCGTGCGGTTCGTCGGCCAGCACGTGCTCACCGTTCGCACTCCGATGGGCAGGAAGCTCCGTCCCAAGTTCCTTGCCAGCGCCGCGCCGCTCGTGCGGGTGAAACCCAAGGATCTCGTCGCGGCGGGCATCGAACGTGTGGGCAGGGTTGAGGGCGTCAAGGACGGTCTTCCGCAGCTGGACGACGGAAGGACCCTCGACGTCTCGAACGTTATCTGGTGCACGGGGTTCCGTCCGGGTTTCTCGTGGATCGACCTGCCGGTGTTCGATGAGCGAGGAGACCCGGAGCACGAGCGTGGAGTCGTCGGGAGCCAGCCGGGCCTCTACTTCGTGGGTCTCAAATTCCTCTACGCGGCGACCTCGGACACGATCACCGGCGTCGGCCGGGACGCGAAGCGCGTGGCGAACCATATCGCGGGAAACGGGCAGCGATGACCGCACCGAGCCGGGCGGCTCGTCGTGCGAAGGCGGGCTAGACTGCGAGGCGCAACGGTGACTCGCGCGGATCGGCGAACGAGAGGCAGGGACGATGCCGCTCTATCTATCGAGGTTCAACTACACACCGGAGACATGGGCTCGGCTGATCGGCAACCCAGAGGACCGGCGTAAAGCGGCTCAGTCCTACATCGAGTCGGTCGGCGGGAGACTTCATGGATTCTGGTACGCCTTCGGTACGCACGACGGCTACACGCTGTGGGAGGCCCCCGACAACGTCTCAATGGCCGCGGTTGCGCTGGCGATCGGTAGCGGCGGTGCGATGAGCTCGTTCGATACGACCGTCCTCTTGACCATCGACGAAACGATGGACGCGCTGCGCAAGGCCGAGCACGTGAAGTACCGAGCGCCCGGCGCCTAGTAGCCCAGCGTCCGGATCCTCGTCGAGGATGAGTGCTGCCGGGCAACCTCGAGATGTTCCACGCGGGGACAGTTCGTCCTCGTGGTTGCGTCGGGTCGGGAGGTGCGTTCCTCTTCGAGCAGCATGGCAGTGTCCACGGGTAGGGGTGTTTTCCGCTCGCCGATCTGCGTTCCCCTAAGGCTGTTGACACGCGGGACAACGAAGGACGACTGTTGCGGAACGAAGCCCCGTCGAGAGGAGCATCAGATGGTTCCGGCGAAGGTCTTTCTGGCAGCGGTCGTCGGCGGGCTGATCGTGATCGGTGCGAACGCGGCGATCGGGGGTGATCCCGGATCCACAACGGTTGCGGGGTCGCCGACGCGGGTCAAGCTCGTGCGGAATACGTCGGGACTGCTGGGGACCACGTCGCAGGATTGGATCGACCCGCAGGGAGCCACAACCACGATACGAGTTCCACCTGGGCAGGAAGCTGCGATCCTCGCTCGATTCACTGCGGAGTCCTCGTGCCGCAGATTGCCCGGCGGAACTCTCCAATACTGCAGGGTCCGGGTCCTGATCGACGGCGTCGAGGCGGAGCCCTCGACCTCCGAAGACTTCGCGTTCGACACGGCGATGAACGAGCAGTTCGAATACGAGAGCCTGTCCGTAGAGAGGTCTCTTGGGGGACTCGCCCCAGGGGTCCATAGGGTCAAGGTGCAAGCCTCCGTGTCCGGACCTGACACGCTCTTCACGCTCGATGACTGGCATCTCACCGTGGAGCGCCTGCGCGCCTGACGCGGGCGTTGACCGAAACTGGGCGCCGGGCGACCGTGGTCTGAAGGTCACACACGAGGGCGACGTTCGCAGGGCCCTGGTGCTAGCCGCCTGTCGGCGATCGACCAGGGATCGACGGGGTGAGCTCACCAGTCCCCGCTGCACGCGGGCTCCTAGCATGGCTCTCCTACCGCAGGTACTTGCGGTGCAACCGTCTCGATTTAGGGCTCGACGGTTCGCCTCGGGCTCCATCGCCACTGCTCTCACGATCTAGCGAGTGATGGTGGGTTTGGTGACCCGTTGCCGGGGAACTCCTTGTGTTCGAAGCGAAAGCGAGAACGGAGAGTGGCATGGACGCAATCAAGCTCCTGAAGGATGACCACCGAGCATTGAAGAAGTTGCTGGAGAAGATCGACGGCACGACCGAGCGTGGGGTGAAGACCAGGCAGGAGCTTCTTGCGCGAATCAAGAACGACCTCTCGGTGCACGAAACCATCGAAGAGGAGATCTTCTATCCCGCACTCAAGGAGCACGCGAAGACCAAGGAGATCACACTGGAAGCCTACGAGGAGCACCACGTCGTCGACGAAATCATGGACGAGATCGAGCAGACACCGCCTGATGATGAGCGCTGGGGAGCCAAGTTCACCGTCATGAAGGAGAACATCGAGCACCACATCGAGGAAGAAGAAGATGAGATGTTTAAGCAGGCCGAGCAGGTACTCGATGCTGACGAGATCGAGCGGCTCGGCGACCGCATGGCAACGCGGAAGGAGGCTCTCCTCACCGGATAGGGGTCGCCCAAGTCAGGCTCGACCGCTGCCCGATTCATGCGCGCCGGGTACAGGGTTTCCCCACCTTCCCCCCGTCCCTTCGCTGCCTCGTCAGGTCACGGTTTCGCAGTCGCCGGCGACGACGTCCGTCGGGTCGGCGCTGACCCTGTCGGTGCCGAGACCGCATGCCACGCTGTCCTTGAAGCCGTCCTCGGCGTCGATCGTGTCCCTTCCTCCGCCTCCCGACACCTTGTCTTTGCCGAGCCCTCCCGTGATGAGGTCGTTCCCGCTTCCCCCCGTGAGCGTGTTGGCCTTGCCGTTGCCCACGAGCACGTCCGCGCCCGAACCGGAGGTGACCCGCTCCATGTTGGATCCGATCAAATCGCCCTCGCCCGATTCACCGTCGTTCGCGAGCCCGTCGATCGTCGCGGACACCGCCGCGGTCCGAGCCGCGTACGAAGCGAGATCCTTCCCGAGCCCGCCCGAGAACACGTCGGCATCGGCTCCTCCGTCCAGCGTGTCGGCGCCGCCGCCCCCCTGGAGCAGGTCGGCACCTCCGAGCCCCGCCAGCTGATCGTTACCGGCACCGCCGACGAGCGTCTCGGCGCCGGACCCTCCGGTGATCGAGTCGGCACCCGCGCCACCGATCACCGACTCGACGTCGATCCCCACGTTGTCGCCTTCAGCCCCATCCCCCTCCCCGTCGTTGAGCATGCCGTCGATCGAAACGGCCACCGGGCCGGAACGGTCCGAGTAGTCGACGGCGTCCAAACCGACACCTCCGACGAACGTGTCGCCGCCGACGCCACCGTCCAACCGATCGTCTCCCGCCAGACCGTTGAGGGAGTCACCGCCGATGCCGCCGAGCAACTCGTCGGCGCCCGCACCTCCGGTGAGCACGTCTGCCCCGCTGCCTCCGACGATCCCTTCAACATCGGATGAGATCAAGTCGCTCTCGTTCGCGGTGCCGTCGTTGCGAACGCTGTCCAGCGATGCGGTGACCGGCTCGGTGCGATCGGCGTAGTCGGCGAAGTCGACGTCGGTGCCACCCACGAGACGATCCGCATCGAGCCCTCCGTCGAGTGTGTCGACGCCCTCGGAGCCGAGCAGGTCGTCCACACCCGGCCCACCATCCAGCCGATCGTCACCGGCTTGGCCGATGAGGCCGTCGTTGCCCGACCCCCCTGCGATCTGATCCGCGCCGAGACCTCCGGAGAGCGTCTCCGGTCTCACGGACCCGGAGATGAAGTCGTCACCGGATCCCCCGACCACCGATTCGATGTCCGTGCCGATCGTGTCCAGCTCGCCGATCTCTCCTCCGACCTGCGTCGCGAGGTCTACGTGCACGGGAGCCGTTCGTTCCGCGTAGTCGGCCGTGTCGATGCCGGCGCCACCGGACAACACGTCGGGTCCCGCGAGGCCCTCCAGACTGTCGGCACCCGCGTCGCCGACCAAGGTCTGCGGTCCCGGTCCGCCGCGAAGGTTGTCGGCGAACCGTGTGCCGACGATCGTCTCGACATCCCCCGTGACGTCGTCTCCTTCACCCGCGTTCCCGTCGTTCGCGAGTCCGTCGATGCGAACGGTGACTGCCGCAGTGCGGGTGGTCTCGGAGTAGTCGGCCGTATCGCCACCCGCGCCGCCGACCAGCACGTCGCCCTGCGTGCCACCCACGAGCAGGTCGTCCTCCCCGGCACCGTCCAATCGATCTGCGCCCGCCAGGCCCAAGAGCGTGTCCGGTCCGGAACCTCCGGTCATGACATCGGGACCCGAACCACCGCGGATCGTCTCGACGTCGCCGAGGATCTGATCGCCCTCAGCTCCCGCGGACTCGCCATCGTTGGCCAAGCCGTCCAGGCTGACGGTCACGCCGGTGACCCGCCCCGAGTAGTCCGCGGTGTCGATGCCTGTGCCGCCTCCGAACACGTCGGGACCGAGGTCGCCGCGCAACGAATCGTCCCCGCCGCTGCCGTCCAACTGGTCGGCGCCCGGACCGCCGGCGAGCGAATCCGGCCCGGCACTGCCGACGAGCACGTCGCCCCCCGATCCGCCGAGCACGTTCTCGACGTCGAGACCGACGTTGTCCTGTTCCCCCGCGCCCGTCTGCCCGTCGTCGGCCAGCCCGTTGATCGCGACAGTGACCCCGGCGGCTCTCGCCGAGTAGTTCGCCGTATCGGTGCCGTCGCCACCGACGAAGCCGTCAGCTCCTCCGGCTCCGTCGAGGAGGTCGTTTCCCGCTGCCCCGTTCAGCACGTTGGGTCCCGCGGATCCGGTGAGATCGTCGTCCTGATCGGAACCGACGACGTTCTCCACGTCCGTTCCGACATCGTCGCCCTCGGTGCCGAGGTCTTCACCGTCGTTGGCGAGGCCGTCGATCGTTACGGTCACCGGGCTTGAGCGTCCGCCGTAGGTGGCCGTGTCGATCCCTCCAAGTCCGTCGATCGTGTCGGCGCCCCTGCCTGGATTGATCACGTTGTCAGCGGCGTTGCCGACCAGGACATCCGCGCGGCTGGTCCCGACGAGGTTTTCGATGTCCGATGGTGCGTTCTCCTGCTCGCCAGGGAACCCGTCGTTCGCAACCCCGTCGAGGGAGAGTTCGACTCCCACGTTGCTCCCCACCACGCCGTAGAAGAGCGTGTCGACACCGCTGCCGCCCGTGTACACGTCGGGATCGAACGACGGGGCGATGAGGTCGTTGCCGCTGCCACCCGCCAGGGTGTCGGACCCGACATCGCCCAGCAGTGTGTCGTCGCCGCCCCCACCGTCGAGATCGTCGTCGCCAACCATCGCCTCGAGGCGGTCGTCTCCCGCTCCTCCGATCAGGATGTCGTCGTCGCCCGGACCGGTCGGGTCTCCGTAGAGGTTGTCGTTGCCCGGGCCCCCGTCCAGCACGTTCGACGATCCGGTACCCGCCAGGGTGTCCCCACCGGCTCCTCCCGTGGCGTTCTCGAAATCAGTCAGCCGGTCCGCGTCGGCCCCCGCGCCGACGACAACGCCGTCACCCTCCGCAGCGCCGAGAGAGACGCTGACGCGGTCGGCACGCGAGGAGTAGTCGATCGTGTCGGTGCCGCCGTTGCCGGCCACCTCGTCCTCCCCGAACCCGTCCACGATCACGTTGTCGTCGCCGTCGGCGGAGATGACGTCGTCTCCCGATCCCGAGGTGAGGTTCTCGATATCCAAGCGGATGAGATCACGCTCGCAATCCGGACCTCCGAAGCAGTTCTCGCCGCTGATCGACGTGCCGGTGAGATAGAGCACCAGGTCTTCGCTTCGAGATCCGTAGTCGACGGTATCGGCACCGCTCCCACCCTCGAGGTCGTCTTCACCGAAGCGGGCAAACAGATGATCGTTTCCAGAGCCTCCATCGAGGTGATCGTCCCCGATCCCATCGTCCAACAGGTCGATGCCGCCGCCGCCGACCAGCTGGTCGTTGCCCGGTCCGGTCTCGAACAGGTTGTTCACGTCGGAGCCGCTCAGCCCCTGGACGATGTCGTTGCCCGGGCCGGTCAGGATGTGCTCGACGTCGCTGCCGATGTTGTCGCCTTCCGCGCCGGACCCCTCGCCGTCGGCTGCAGTGCCATCGAGGATCACCGTGACGTTCCCGGTTCTGGCTGAGTAGTCGACCGTATCGCCGACGAAGCCGCAGATGGAGACGAAGCAGGGGGGGTCGAGCGAGTGGGACCCACCGTTGACCTTGTCCGCCCCTGCGCCACCGTCCAGAGAGTCGGGCTGGTCTCCACCGTTCAGGGTGTCGTTGCCGATGTTGCCCAGCAGTCTGTCCGCGCCGCCGAGCCCGTTCAGCACGTCGTTGCCCGACGCCCCGTTGAGCTCGTTCGCGTCGGCGTCTCCGGTGATCACGTCGGCTGCGTCACCTCCGAACACGTTCTCGACGTCGCTGCCGACATTGTCGCCTTCGCCGACCGCCCCGTCGTTCGCCACGTCGTCCAGGGTCACTACGATCCCGACCGTGTGGTTGGCGTAGCGAGCCGTATCGGTGCCGGTCCCACCACTGATTGCGTCGGCTCCGAGGCGTCCGTTGAGTGTGTCGTCGCCGTCCCCTCCCGTGAGCGTCCCGCCGGCCCCCCCGGTGATGAGGGTGTCGTTGCCGGTTCCGCCGTCGGCCGTCGTGGTCTTGGCTGGTTCGCTCTGCAGGAAGTCGTTCCCGTCCCCGAGCGTCACGCTGATCCGCGAGATCGTCGCGGTGCACTGCGCCGTGAAAGCGTCCACCTGCACACATCCGCTCGCGGCCGTGATCCCTGCCGTGTCGATGATCTGGTAGGTGCTGCCGCTGAGCGTGATCACCACGCCGTTCTCTTCCCCGGCAGCGGCGACGTACCTGAGGTCGCTGCCGCGTCCGCTCGACACCACGGAGGCGCTGCTCGCGCTCGCCGAGGTGGCGGCGACCACGCCAGCCAACAGGCACGCGCCGAGGAGAGCCGCAGCGAGGACAGCCCGGCGAACGATCGGACGCATGGCTCCTTCCCGCACTGCGGCCCTGGAGACCCGGCCTGAGACCAGACTCGGGGAGGTACGCAGAACGTATAACGCATCTACCGTAGGAAACCAATGGACCTTCGGCCCCGATCGATCGATCTTCTTGCGCGCCCTCGACCGCGGAGTAGTCGTGCTTGACCCAGACACGGGGGAGAGCCACCTGCGGAGCCCCGCAGCTTCGGTGTTCGATCTAGGACACACCGAAGGAGCCGACGATCACATCACAGCCGGTGAAGGTGCCATTTGGATCATCGATGGGCGCAGCGCATACGACTTCGTAGATGTCGGGTTTGCCCGGATCGGATCCTCGCGCTGAATCGGCCGCTCGGTAGAGCCGGATATCGGCAGGACCGGAGATCCCGAACTGTTGGGCATCGGTCGGATCCAACGAGACTCCAGCGTGGACACCCGGCAAGCCATCGGCGCCTCGGGTGGCGGCTCGTTCGGCA
The DNA here is from genome assembly GCA_040881665.1 of Actinomycetota bacterium. Classification (NCBI taxonomy): domain Bacteria; kingdom Bacillati; phylum Actinomycetota; species Actinomycetota bacterium. The sequence continues at coordinate 104,084 of JBBECT010000007.1, read as the reverse complement.
TCTACGTGTGGGACTCGGCGGTCGCGTTTTCGGACTCGTCGAGCGTTATCGCCGGCAGCGGTGGGGAAGGCGGCGATGGCGGGGCCGGTCAGCTCGGAGGAAGCGGCGGAACCGGTGGCCACAACTTGGTCGTAGCAGGCGCCGGGAACCTTTACGGTGGTGCGGGCGAGCAGGACGACGGCTCCAACGGCGGCCGGGGCGGCGCCGGAGGCGATGGCGGCCGGGGAGGTCACGGCGGCGGGGGGGGGCGGCGGTCCGAGCATCGGCATCGTGTCGGACAGCACCTCCACCCTCACGGTCGACCCGTCCACGACGATCACGCCCGGCAGCGGAGGCGCGGGCGGATCGAGCCCGGGCAACGCCGGTCTCGCAGGTTTCTCCGCAGCCACCTACGTGGCGTGACGAGGGCCGGCCCCAAGAACTGGCAAGCATCTGATCCTCGACCTGGGCATGCTGCGAATAGTCGCGGACGGCGACGACACGTCAGCCGTGATCAAGCGTGGGCAAAGGAGCCCTTCCGGCGGCCGATCGTCACTCGCCGATAATAGACTCGCAGGTCACACGCGGTGCGAGAGGGGGGATTCGAACCCCCACGGGCGATAGCCCACCGGATCCTAAGTCCGACGCGTCTGCCAGGTTCCGCCACTCTCGCGCAGGACCAGGGTAGCGGGACCGGGACCGCTCATGTGCCGGCCGGCGGGATGTTCTGGTTCAGCCGGAACAGGTTCGACGGGTCGTAGCGTGCCTTGATCGACCGGAGACGGTCCCATGTCGCGCCCGGATAGGCCTCGCGGATCCGTTCCTCCCCGTCCTCGGCGAGGAAGTTGACGTACGCGCCGGTGTCGCTCTGGCGCAGCGCCGCGGCGAAGTCCGTGGTCCAGGCCTGGTGTGTGGCCCTCTCCTCGGGATGTTCGTACATGGCCGCGACGTTCACCATGATCCGGCTGTCGCGGTGCGCGAAGGCGGTCGCGTCTGCGGGGACCCGGGCCATCGCGCCGCCCAGCACGCGGAGCTGAGCCACGCGCATCGGCGCGTCCGACGCCTCGAGGTGCTCGACGATCGTCTCGGCGACCGACCGATCGATCGCGTCGACGAACATCGTGCGCGCGACCGCCGTCGGGTGATAGTCCTCCTCGTCGGGGAGATACATCTCGGGATAGGACATCGGCCGGACCATGTCCGCGATCGGGGTCGCGATCGCGCGGAACGGCGCCAGGGCACGTTCGCCGCGATCGGCGCCTCCCGCGAACACGATCATCGCCAGGATGATCATCCTGCCGTGCGCCTCCTCCGGGATGAACGGCATCGGAGGAGCGGGCATCACGTTCGCGATCGTCGACAGCTCCTCAGGGGCCGCCTCCGCTTCGGCGATGAACGATTCGATCGTCGCAGGGGTCGCCGGCAGGAACAGCATCCCCCCGACGATCGAATCGAGCGGGTGGAGCCGGAAGCGGAAGCGCGTCGCGACACCGAAATTGCCGCCGCCCCCGCGGATCGCCCAGAACATGTCCGGATGGCTGTCGGTGTCGGTCTGCAGGATTCTCCCGTCCGCGGTCACGACCTCGGCGGCGAGGAGGTCGTCGATCGTGAGGCCGTGCTTGCGGACGAGGAACCCGACCCCGCCGCCCAGCGTGATCCCCCCGAGCCCGACCGAGCCCGCGTCGCCGAACCCGGTCGCCAACCCATGGCCCGCAGCCGCCCCCGTGTACTCGGCCGCAGTCAGCCCGGATCCCGCCCACGCGGTCCGGCTGCCGGGGTCGATGTCCAGCGAGTTCATGTCGGAGAGGTCGAGCACGATCCCCCCCTCGGTCGTCCCGTGACCGACCCCGCTGTGCCCGCCGCTGCGGACGGCCAGCTCGAGCCCCGTGTCACGGGCGACCGACACGACATGCGCGGCGTCCCTCGCGTTCGCGACGCGGACGATGACCGCGGGACGGCGATCGAACCCTCCGTAGAAGACCGTACGTGCGTCGTCGTATCCGTCGTCCTCAGGGGCGATCACCCGCCCGGTTACGGCGTTGCGGATGTCCGGGATCGATATCGCGGTTGCACGCATGGGTTTTGGTCCTCCTCGTGGGTTTCCAACAGGCGGGAACGGTCGATCCTTCCGTTCCGACGCAGATCGGATCCGGAAATCATCGGCCACGGCCGGTCGAGGAGCGTTGCCGGGAACGACGATGCTCAAGGACGAGCCTCGAACACGAGGTTGAAGTCGGCGTCGAGCGGCCGGCGGCGGGTGAACCCCGCCCGTTCGAGGATCGATCGGTATGCCGACTCGCCCGCCTGGGCTCCGAGCACGCCGTCGCCTCCTTGGCTGAGCGTGTTCGGCGTGCAGACGAAGGTCGGCGCGGAGTAACGGACGACCGACCGGAGTGAAGTTCGGTCCGACGGGTGTACGGGGGACTCTCGAGAGCGCCGCAGCAGCACGTGGGACGGCCGGGGTAGGATCGGCCCGGCACGGAGTGTTCTCAGGGCATCGTGCCGCCGCGGGTACTCGTGGAACGGATCAAGATCAACGGCACCGGCTTGACGATCACCTACGAGCGATCGGGAAGTGGACCGCTCGTCGTGTTGCTGCACGGGGGTCTGTCGGATCACCGCGAGTGGCGGCGTCAGCTCGACGGGTTGTCGGACGCGTTCACGGTCGTCGCGTGGGATGCACCTGGCTGCGGCGGATCGTCCGACCCACCCGTGTCGTTCCGGATGTCCGACTACGCCGATGTGTTGGCCGGGTTCGTCGCCACGCTGGATCTCGGCCGACCCAGCGTGGTCGGGTTGTCCTGGGGATCGACGCTTGCGCTCGAGCTCTACCGTCGCCACCCGACGGTGCTCACGAGTCTGGTCCTCACCGCGGCGTACGCGGGCTGGGCCGGTTCGTTGCCACCGGAGGTGGTCGCCGAGCGTATCCAGGGCGTGCGACGAGGACTGGAGCTTCCGCCGGAGGAGTGGGTTCGGGAATGGATCCCGACGCTGTTCACCGATCGCGCTCCCGATGCCATGGTGGAAGAGGCGGTGGCCATGATGTGCGACTTCCATCCCGGTGGCGTCAAGCCGATGCTCGAGGCGCTCGCCGATGCGGATCTACGCGGGATGCTCGGCTCGATCGACGTTCCGACGCTGCTGCTCTACGGCGAGGAGGACGTCCGGTCCCCTCTGACGGTCGCGGAAGAGCTCCACCGCGGGATCCGTGGGTCCGAACTCGTCGTGCTCCCGGAGGTCGGTCACCAGTGCAACATCGAGGCGGCGGATCGATTCAACACGGCCGTCCGCGGGTTCCTGACCCGGTGACGGATGGGCGAGAGTGGAACGTGTCACGCTCGGCCGCACGGGAACGCTCCAGCAGGAGAGAACGAAGAGGGAGGCCACGGATGGGTGAGGACTTCGACGTGATCGTGATCGGGGCGGGACCGCCCGGGGAGAACGCCGCCGGGAGGGCGGTCGCTCGCGGGTTCTCGGTCGCGATCGTCGAGGAGCGACTCGTGGGCGGGGAGTGCTCCTTCTACGGGTGCATCCCCAGCAAGGCCTTGGTGCGGCCCGGGGACGTCCTGGCTGCTGCGAAGCGTGCTCCGGGCGTGGCCGAGGCGATCACCGGCGAGATCGACGTGGCGGCCGCGCTCGCCCAGCGCGACTACATGACCAACGACTGGAACGATTCGACCCAGACCCCCTGGCTCGACTCCGAGGGGATCGAGCTCGTGCGCGGACGCGGCCGTCTGGCGGGGGAGCGTCGCGTCGCGGTGGAAACCGACACGGGAACCCGAACGCTCACGGCGACCAAGGCGGTCGTGCTCGCCGCCGGAACCACCCCCGCGATGCCCCCGATCGACGGCCTCGCGGACGCGCGCGCCTGGACCAACCGCGACGCCACGGCCGTCAAGCAGATCCCCCGCCGGTTCGTCGTGCTCGGCGGGGGTCCGATCGGCGCGGAACTGGCCCAGGCGTTCCGCCGCCTCGGTTCGGAGCAGGTCACGATCATCGAGGGCGGTCCCCGGCTGCTGAGTCGCGAGGAACCGTTCGCCGGCGATCAGGTCGCGGAGGCATTCGAGGCCGAGGGCATCGCGGCGATCACCGGCGCTCGTGTGCAGCGCGTCCGGCGCGCTCCCGACGGCGCCGTGACCGTGACGTTCGAGGACGGACGCGAGATCGGCGGCGACGAGCTGCTGGTCGCGGTCGGCCGGCGTCCGAACACCACCGACGTGGGCCTGGACACGGTCGGCCTCGTGCCCGGCGAGCCCGTGCAGGTCGACGAGCGACTCCGGATCGCGGGCGTCGACGGAGAGTGGTTGTACGGGGTCGGCGACATCACCGGCCTCGCGTTGTTGACGCACATGGGCAAGTATCAGGGCCGGATCGTGGGCGACGTGCTCGGCGGACGTGAGGCGACCGACATCGCCGATCACCGAGCGATCCCCCGCGTGACCTTCACCGACCCTCAGGTCGCGGCCGTCGGGCCGACGGAGGCCGAGGCCCGTGACCGGGGCATCGGCGTGCGGACCGTGCAGGTCGGAACCGGAGACGTCGCGGGCGCCTACCTCCGCGGCAACGACATCAAGGGAACCTCCCACCTGGTGATCGACGAGAACCGGCGCGTCATCATCGGCGCCACCTTCACGGGCCCCGAGGTCCAGGAGCTCGTCCATGCGGCTACGATCGCCGTCGTCGCGGAGGTTCCGCTCGAGACCCTCTGGCACGCGGTGCCCTCGTTCCCCACGGTGAGCGAGGTGTGGTTGCGCTTGCTCGAGGCCTACGGTCTGTAGCCCGGGTCCGGCAGGCCGAACGGCCCTTCCGCGGGGCCGATCCCGGGCGCACACTGCGAGGGGAGGAGGCGAGCGGTGGAGACCCGGATCGGTGCGGCAAGGGTGATGGTGGCGATCGCTGCCGCCGCGGCGTTGATGACCGCGCAGATGCTCCCCGCGTGGGCGGCCGACGGGGACCTCGACCCCTCCTTCGACGGCGACGGGAAGGTGACCACGGCCTTCGCGGGCGGAGCGGCCGCGCGAGCGGTCGCGGTGCAGTCCGATGGGGGCATCGTCGCGGCCGGCGTCGCGGGCTCCGACTTCGGGTTGGCACGCTACGGGACCGAGGGGGCCCTCGACCCTGCGTTCGGTTCCGGGGGAAAGGTCACGACGTCGATCATCGGGGCGGGGGAGGCACGCGCGGTTGCGCTCCAGCCCGACGGCATGATCGTGGCGGCCGGCACCGCCGACGATCGCAACCGATTCGCCGTCGTGCGCTACGACACCGGCGGTACGCCGGACCCGGGGTTCGGGACGGGCGGAGTGGTGACGACCGACCTCACGCCGGGCTTCGACATCGCGAACGGCGTCGCGATCCAACCCGACGGGAAGATCCTTGTTGCCGGGTCGGCGGGGACGAACCGGCCGAAGTTCGCCCTCGTGCGGTACGGGACCGACGGCACACCGGACCCCACGTTCGGCGACGGTGGTCTGGTGATCACCCCCTACGGGATCTGGGGAGTGGCGCGGGCACTCGCGCTCCAGTCGAACGGGAAGATCGTGCTCGCGGGCGGGAACGGCGGGAGTTGGGCCCTGGCGCGCTACACACCCGAGGGCGAGCTCGACCCGGTGTTCGGCGGCGACGGCAAGGTGACCTCACCCTTGTTCGGCGATGCGTTCGCCGTGGCGGTGCAGTCCGACGGTCGGATCGTGGCCGCCGGCGCGTTCGACTTCTTCCGCTTCGCGGCGGCGCGGTTCACGAAGGCCGGGAGGCCAGATCGCACCTTCAGCGGGGACGGGAGAGTGACCACCGACGTCCGGCACGGCTCGGAGCAGGTCGCCGAGGCCGTCGCGATCCAACACGACGGGAGGATCGTGGTGGCCGGCGGCGCCGGACCGCACGAGGTCGTCGAGCCGATCGAGTGGCGCTTCGCGATCGTCCGCTACCGGGCGAACGGGGTGCTCGACCACGGGTTCGGCGGTGACGGGCGAGCGACCACGCGGTTCGTCGGTGGCGCCTACGCGCACGGTGCGTCGCTCTCGGGCGGTCGCCTGCTGGTCGTCGGCGGCGCGGGTCCCGGGAACGCGGGTCGATTCGCGCTGGCCCGCTACCGGGTGTGACGCGCGACCCCTCGATCGCTCACCACGAGCCTCCGCCTCCGCCGCCTCCGCCACCGCCCGACGATCCACCGCCGGAGAACCCGCTGCCACCCGACGACGCCGGCCGGGAGCCGACCACGCCCGAGGACAGTGTCGTGAACCCGTCGACCGATCCGGCGAAGGCCGCGTAGGCGAACGGTCGCGACGAGACGTACCAGCTGGAGGTGTCGGGCATCGCGCCGAGCTGCTCGAAGGTCTTCGCCCACTTCTCGGTGATCCCGAACACCACGGCGTAGGGGAGCAGCTTCGTGAAGATGTTCTCCGCCTCGGCGAACCGCGACAGCTCGACCTCGGAGACCTCCATCACCATCTTCAGTCCCTCGGTGCGCTTCTTCATGGCCGTTCCCTTCGCGGTGCGCCGGGGCATCGCCTTCGCGCCGAAGAAGACCAGCAGACCGAACAGCGGCGCGGGCAGCGCGACCAAGCCGAGCGTCGTGTAGCGCGCGGCGAGGAACACCACCCCGCAGCCCACGAGGAACAGCGCCATCCCGATCAGCCGCCACCGATCGCGGATCGAGTCGGGGTTGGCCGGGAACCATCCGTTGCGGACCGCGTCCCGGTACATCGCGTTCTGGACCTGTTCGAACTCCTGGTAGAAGGTCGCTTTGAGTTCCGAGAGCTGCACGACCTCACCACTGCGGAACAGGCCGGTGAGCAGGATCCGCTCGTACTCGAGCAGATCGCCGTCGGGTTCGGAGATCCGGACGAGCCGGAAGTCCGGCTTGCCGAACATCCAGGTCTTCTCCAGTTCCTCGATCCGTAGGTACCCGCGCACGGCGAGGTCGACGATCGTCGCCGACACGTCGAGGGCGTTCGCCGACTCGTCGATCAGTGTCCCCAGCTGGCCGGGGCGGATGTCGTCCGGCGGAGCGAACTCGGCGAGCGTCGGCGTGCGGTCGAGCACGGGAACGGCCTCGACGGGTGCTCCCGGCTGCCCGTGCAGCACATCGACCGGTGACCCGGCGTAGCGCTCGTCCCGTCCCCGGAGGAAGACAAGGCCCACGAACCCGACGATCGCCAGCGCGAGCACGCCGATCCCACCGCCGACCCGTGCCGGCGTCGCGGTGAAGGCTCGCGGGAAGCTCCACCGTTCCTCGAGCAGGGGCGGCGGTACCTCCACCGCCTCCTCCGGAAGGGAAACCGCAACCGTCATCCCCTGGAACGGCGGCAACAGCGACGCTCCGAACCGTGCGGTGCGCCCCTCCAGACGCTCGACGGTGCACGGCGCGTTCGACCCGTACGGACCGCTCGAGCAGTTGATCCGCTCGATCGGTACCGGTGCATGCACCGTGACGATCGCCTGCTCGATACCGACGGTCCATTCGAGGCCGATCGCGTCCCAGACGAGCTCGTCGTGGTCGGGGAAGGCCTGCATCGCGCGCTCGACCCGGTAGCGGATCCGGTAGGTGTGCTTGCCGCTGATCGTGCGATCGGCGTCGCCGATCCGCAGGCGCGTCCCGGAACCCTCCTGCGTGGTGACGTCCTCCAGCTCGTAGTTCGCCGGTGTGCCGCTCGACGCCTCGACAGAGAGGATCTCGAGCGGGTAGACCCGATCGTAGGTGTCGTCGTACCAGATCCGCGTCGGGATATCGCGGAGGATGCCGTGGCGAGGCTCGTCGAAGAAGTAGTCGATCGTCTCGACGACCACGATCGACCCGTCCCGCTCGATCGTGATGTCGACCTCGTACCGGTCGATCCGTTCCCCCGGGAACACCTGCGCGCCCGCGGGGGCGGTTCCGAGGACGACGAGCCCCACAACCAGGCCGACGAGCGACGGTAGACGTTTCGCCACGAGCGAAGCCTACCCCGGCTCTCCGGGCGATCGACCGAGCCGGCTCAGGAGGCCGTCTCCGTGATCGCGGCGTCGTGCATCCCGGCGAGCATCGCGTCGGCGGTGGCCGGCGGGACCGAGCCCTGGGTCTGCACGAGCACGACGATCTCCCCGGCGACGCTGCCGGTCGCGGTCACCGGCTGACCGCCGCGCGCTCCCGCGAGCGCGAACCCTCCGGGAACCGGTTCGAGGCCGCGCAGCGGATCGCGCATCCCGTCGGTCGCCTCCTCCTCGAACGTGGCGAGCGCCGAGGTCGCGCCGTCCGCGTCGGCGAACAGCACCGCCGAGGCCGTGACGAGGCGCGCGTCCTCGGGCGGGTCGGTGTTGGGTTCGCTGAGCGTGAAGAACGCCAACAGGTCCGGGCTCGCGAACAGGGAGGTCCACGCCGATCGGAAGCCGGCTGCCCGCATCGCCTCCCGTCCCTCGGGGTCGCCGCGGAACGCCTCGAGATCCGCCGGACCGGACAGCCTCCCGGCGTAGCGCAGATCATCGGGGGCGTCGTCGCTCATCGGGACGATCGCGCGCAGATCGGTGACCTGTGCGACCGGATCGCCTGTGCACGCGACGACCAGGCACGCGATCAGCGCGAGCGCGGGCACCGAACGCGCGAGGGCCGTGACCGGGTGGGTACGCATCGCGGGCATCCTCTCGGATAATGAGCCGATGCGCCCCATCCCAACGCGTCGCGTTCGCCCGACGGCCACGCTCGCCGTCGTGTTCTGCCTGTCGGCCCTGCTCGCCGCGTGCACGGACGACGATCCGGCCCCTCCGACGCGCGTTCCCGCGGTCGCCGACGACGCATCCGGCGGCGCGCTGCCGGGTCCCGCCGAAGTCGAGCCTCCGGGATCGCCCGGGGAGGGATCGCCGTTCCCGCGCCAGCCGCTCGCCGTCGCCCCGGCGCCCTTGCCGGACGAGGCTGATCCTCCGGCGGCGAACGATCCGCCGGCCGACGATGGTTCCGGGGGACAGGCCTCGACCCAGTCGGGGGAGGAACCCGAGGGCGGTGAGCCGGTCGTGCATGCATATGCGGCGATCCCGCGCCGCGTTATCGTCGACATCTACCGGCGGCCGGGAGCGATCGAACCGCGCTACGCGTTCGACGTCGAGAACCCGTGGGGTCAGCGGGCGCCGCTGCTCGTCGAGAAGGGGCGGCACGACGACCAGGGACGGGCGTGGGTCCGCGTCCAGCTCCCGATCGCTCCGAACGGGACGACCGGATGGGTCCGCGTCGAGTCGGTGCGGCTCGTAGCCCGCGACGAGCTGATCGTCGTCGACCTGTCCGAGCGCACGCTGCGCCACTACGTGGGCGGACGACAGGTTTCCTCGTTCAGCGTCGGCGTGGGCCGCCCGGGAGCACCCAGTGCCCGCGGGCTATTCTCCGTGTGGGCTCGAGTTCCGCAGGCCGACGGTGGGGGACCGTACGGCACGTTCGTCCTCGGACTGTCGGGGCTCGCACCGATCTCCGAGTGGGTCGGCGAGGGACGGATGGCGATCCACGGCACGGCTTCGTCCGGCGACCGCGGACGCCGCGTGTCGGCCGGGTGCATCCGGGTGTTCAACCCGCAGATGGAACGGCTGACCGGGATCCCGCTGGGGACCCCGGTCGTGATCCGTTCCTGAAGGTCGCTACGGCAGCGCGACGAAGTCGTCGAGGAACGCGCGCGCCGAGGCGGTGTCGACCCGGTAGGTCGTGTCGGTCGCCCGGCACACCGAGTCGCCGGTGATCGTGATCGACACCAGGATCCCCCTGTGGAAGTGCGGACCGCCCGAGTCGCCGAAGCAGGTGCCGCCGCTGCCGGTGGATGGGTTCATGCTCAAGGTGAGCCACGACTTCTGCAGCGAGAGGAACCCCTGCGTGGTGAACCGTCTGATGCCGCCGCCCGGGAACAGGCTGTTCGGGCCGCCCGTCTTCGTGTCGCGGACCTGGCCGTAGCCGACCGTCGTGAACCGCTGCGACTTCAGCGTCGACTTGCGCGCTTGCAGGTACCCGGCGTCTGCGAGCTCCGCGGGCTCGATGCCTTCGACGGCCTCGTCGAGCACGACCACCCCGATGTCGTGGAGGTCGGCCATGTCGTGGTTGTAGTCGGGATGGCCGAACGCGGTTCCCGGCAGGTGCGCCGCCGAGTCGGTCGGACTGAACTGCGGCGCGAACGATACGTACGTCTGCGTCGAACCGTTGGCCTCGAGCGCGACGACGCAGTGCGTCGCGGTCAGGAACACGTCCTCGGAGATCAGCGTGCCCGAGCAAATCACCCGGCGGCCGACCCCCGGGAAGTCGCCGACGAGCGCGCCGACGTTGTCGAAGCGGTTGTTCTCGTCGACGGTCCCGAACGTGATCGCCTGAGCGGATCCGGCCGCCAGGACGAGCGCGAGCATGACCGCGGAGATCGCGAGCGATCGTCGCATGGGTGTGCTCCTTCCCCTCGGCACCCACGGGGGTGCGACGTTCCCGTGCAAAGGGAACCCTAGGTCCGGATGCGCGATCGGTCAATGCAGGAACGGAGCCCCGATCGGAGCTCCGTTCCGTGCGCTCGCCCGAAGGTCGCGCCCGTGCGATCAGGCGAGGATCGGATGGCGCTTCACGAGCTCGGTGCGCTGCCACACCTTGCCGAGTCCGTAGTAGCGGCCCGCGTTCGCGAGGAAGAGCCCGGCCAGCACGATCACCTCGATCACGTGGTCGTCGAGGAACGGATTGTTCTCCGGCCAGATCGCCGCGGTGTAGAAGATCGCCAGCCAGACGATGCCGCCGAGGCTCGCGAGCTTCACGCCGACCCCGAGGACCAGGGCGAGCCCGATCGCGAGCATCGACACCATGTAGATCCAGTCGACCCACGCGGCCGAAGTGGGGCCGGCCTCGGTCATCTGGAACCCGGTGATCGTCTGGTACATGTCGGCGAACGGCCCCCGCATCCCGAAGCCGAGGAATCCGGCGGTCGGCGAGGCACCGTTGATCCAGGCCGCGTCACCGAAGAAGTCGATCCCAGTCGTCGCCCCGGCCTCGTCCACCACGCGACCGGTGGAGAATCCGAGCGCGAAGGCCTTGTCGAGGAACGCCCACAGGAAGGTCCAGCCCATCCCCAGCCGAAGGAGCGCGAACACGCGCTGGAGGCCCCTGGTGTGGATCGGTTCGAGCCGCTCCGCCGGGGGCATGTCGACGGGGTTCCTGGTCGTTGTCTCCATCTGTCCCACCTCCTGGCTTCCGTCTGTCAGGGCAAGTGTGCTTCGGGAGGAGGAGGCAGACCCGGGTCGAAAGGCCCTATTCGGTCGGGACGTCTGGACGGCCCGCGACCCGCGGCCCGCGGGCGGCGATCACTCGACCTCGATCGAACCGGGAGTTGCGGTGTGCCTGGCCAGGTAGGCGGCTGCCTCGGCCCGGCGGGCGACCTCGAGCTTGGACAGGATGCTCGAAACGTAGTTCTTCACGGTTTTCTCCGCGAGCTGGAGCTCCTCGCCGATCTGCCTGTTCGTGCTGCCGTCGGCGACGAGCGCAAGGATCCGCTCCTCCTGAGGGGACAGACGCGCGAGCTTCTCGTCTTTCAACAGGTGCTTGCCCTTGCGCAACCGGTCGAGCACAGCGGTCGTGACCTCCGGATCCAGCAAGCTCTCGCCGCCGCCGACCGAGCGGATCGCGCGGACGAGTTCACCCGACCGGACCTGCTTGAGGACGTAGCCGGATGCCCCGGCCATGATCGACGCGAACAGAGCCTCGTCGTCGGCGAACGAGGTGAGCATGAGCACGCGCGTGGCAGGATGTGCGGCCAGGATCTCCCGAGTCGCTTCGATCCCGCTCCCGTCGGCGAGCTGGACATCCATCACGACGACGTCCGGCTTCGTGCGATCGGCCTCGTCGACGGCTTCCCGGACCGTGCCCGCCTCGGCCGTGACGATGATGTCGTCCTCGGCCTGCAGCATGGCGCGGACCCCGTCGCGAACCACCTCATGGTCGTCCACGAGCATCACGCGCAACGGAGGATGTCTCGTCTCGGTCATGCCGTCGATCGCCTCCCAGGCCGGGCTCCTGTCACCCATGGAATCATGCTCGTCCACCCGAACGACCGACCGAAGGGCCGAGGGTCCCGGCCCCAGCGGGACTTCCCGAGGGGAGCTGCATCGACGAGCTTCATGTCGGCAGTGTCATCCGGACCGTCGTTCCCTCACCCGGGATGCTCTCGATCTCGATCGTTCCTCCGAGCGCCGCGACCCGTTCGCGGAGGTTCGCCAGGCCCATGCCGGTCGGCGGCAGAGCGGGATCGAAGCCGGCCCCGTCGTCGTCGATCTCGAGTACCGCATGGTCGACGCCCTGCCGGCGAAGCGAGACCCGGCACGTCGACGCGGTCGCATGCCGCTCGACGTTCGAAAGCGTCTCCCGCGTCAGTTGCACGACGTCGGCCGCGAGGGGTGCGAGGTCGGCGGCGACCGCCGGCTCGACCTCGACGACGACCACGACGTCCGAGCGCGATCTGAGGCCCTTGACGAGCTCGGTGAGGGCCTGGTCGAGCTGCCGATCCGCCAGGATGCCGGGTCGCAACCCGAAGATGTAGTTCCGCAGGTCTCGGATCGAACGGTCGATCTGATCCACCATCTCCTCGAGCCGGCCGGCTTCGCCGGCGTCCGAGGACGCGGCCGCCAAGCCTTGCAGCCGCATCCCGACTGCGAACAAGGACTGGATCACGCCGTCGTGCAGTTCCTTCGCGATCCGTTCTCGCTCTTCGAGCATCTCGAGGCGCCGGAGCTCCCGCGCGGTTCGGTCGGCCTCGTCGAGCAGCCGGGCGTTCTCGACCGCGACCGCCGCCTGCGTGGCAAGGACGACGAGGACCCGCTCGTCCTCTTCATCGAACGCCGATCGATCGCGCTTCTCGGTGAGGTAGATGTTCCCGAACACGCGTCCACGACCCGTGACCGGAGCACCGAGCAACGAATGCATCGGGGGGTGGTTGGCGGGGAATCCGACAGATCTCGGGTCTGTGGTGATGTCGGGTATCCGAAGAGGTTCCGCGTCGGTGATCAGCGCCCCGAGCAAACCGTGACCGGTGGGCGGATCCCCGATCGCGGCGCGCTGCTCCGGGGAGACGCCCACCGTGACGAACTCCTCGATCCTGCGCCCGTCCGCGGTCAGCACGCCGAGCGCTCCGTAACGGGCGTCGGTCAGGTCCACGGCCAACTCGACGATGCGCCGCAGCACGGTGTCCAAGGAGAGCTCCGACGCGAGCTCCATACCGGCTTCGATCAGACGTCGATCGCGGCCGTCGTCTGGGATGGGTCGCTGGGTCACCGTCGGAGCCTAGCCCGGAGGTCCCACGGGCGCAGGGCCATTGGACCTCCTTGGCAACGGCTCGCAGGCAAGACGATAGGCATGCAACGACGAGGAGGTTCGACATGAAGGTGTTGGTCGCCTACGCGAGCAAACACGGTTCCACGGAGGGGATAGCTAAGAGCATCGCCGACCGGCTCCGCGAGAACGGACACGAGGCGACACCGGTCCGGGCAGAAGAAGTCGACGACATCGGCGACATCGACGCGGCGGTGATCGGGAGCGCGATCTACGCCGGTTCGTGGATGAAGGAGGCGACCTCGCTGGTCGAGCGTCAGACCGCGGCGCTTCAGCGGGTGCCGGTGTGGCTGTTCAGCAGCGGCCCGCTGGGCAGTGAGGTCAAGGACGAGCAGGAGCAGCCCCGTCAGCTGGGGAGGCTTACCGATCTGCTCCAGCCGAGGGGGCACGAGGTCTTCTTCGGTGCGCTGGATCGCGAGAAGCTCGGGTTCGGCGAACGCATGCTCGTGAAGGCCGTTAAGGCGCCCGAGGGCGACTTCCGAGACTGGGACGCCATCTGGGCCTGGACGGACGTGATCTCGAGGGAGTTGAACGACTGAGCGAGCCGGCGCTCGCCTCAGGCCGCGTTCGCCGCGTCCTCCAGTGCCTTGATCTCGATCTTCTGCATCTGCAGCATCGCCTGCATCGCCGCTTGCGAGCGTGCGGGGTTCGGGTCGGTCAGCAGCTCGCCCAGCCGGTCGGGGTTGATCTGCCAACTCAGGCCGAACCGGTCCTTGAGCCAGCCGCACTGACCCTCCTCGCCACCGTCGGTTAGCTGCGCCCAGAAGCGGTCGACCTCGTCCTGGTCCTTGCAGCTGACGGACAGCGAGATCGCCTCGGTGAACGGGAACTGCGGTCCGCCGTTCAGAGCGATGAATTCCTGACCCGCGAGCGTGAAGTTCACGGTCATCGCTTGACCGGCGGTGGCACCCGGGCTTCCCTCCGGGTAGCGCGAGACGTCGGTGATCTCCGAGTCTCCGAAGAGGGAGACGTAGAAGTTCGCGGCCTCCTCGGCTTGATTGTCGAACCACAGAAACGGGGTGACCTTCTGCATCGACTGTCCTCCTCGTGATCGGGTGTTCGTTCTCGGTCGTTCAGTTGTTCGCAGCCAACTTGGCCAGCAGGTCGTCCAGGCGCTCGAATCCTTCCCGCATGCCGTCGGCCATGCCCGACTCGTACATCGCATCACGGGCCTCGACCGACTGGAACACGGAGTTCACGTGAAGGACGGTCGTGCGATCCCGAGCCTCGAACGTGGCGGTATCCAGTTGGACGTGACCGGGCGCGCCCTCGAACTCGAACGTCTGGACCATGCCATCCGGCGACGGCATGCCGTGGAAGACGCCGTGGAAGCCGAACTCGTTGCCGTCGGCGTCGGTGTGGGTGTATCGCCACGTGCCGCCGTCGCGGACCTCGTACCGGTCGACCTTCATCGTGTACTTGCGCGGTCCGAGCCACTCCACGAGCAGGTCCGGTTCGGTGAACGCCCGGAAGACCAACTCGCGCGGGGCGTCGAACTCCCTGCTGGCAAGGATCTGCGGAACCCCGGGCTCCGCGGTGACCTGCATCTCGGTCATGAGCTGCCCCTTCCTTCCGGATCGCTCCTCGCTTCGGAGGTCTGCGATCGATCGGTCTGTTGGTGCTGCAACGCCGCGAGGAGTGCGTCGAGCCGCTCGAAGCTCTCTTCCCAATACTCGCGGTAGCGAAGCAACCATGCGGTCGCTTCGCGGAGCGGCTCGGCCTCGAGGTGGCTGAGGCGGGCGGTTGCCTTGCGAGTCCGCGAGATCAGGCCCGCCCGCTCGAGCACCTTGAGGTGACGGGAGATCGCGGGCTGCGACACGCTGAACGGCGCGGTCAGCTCGGCAACGCTCGCCTCTCCCTTGGCCAGCCGCACGAGGATCTCGCGGCGAGTGGGATCGGCAAGCGCTCCGAAGACGTGATCGAGCTCGATCTGAGCGACGGACATATATAACATGCTCCTTCTAGAAGGGGCAGGTTATAGAAGTGCTGTCCATCCTGTCAACCCCGTTCCGGGGTTTCACCCCTGGGATCATCCTGGGGCCGAACGCCCGAAACATCGCGGTCGTGCTGCTGACTATCAGCTGGAGAGCGATCGCGGCAGCCCGAACCATGGGAGCACGCTGTTGTCGAAGCGCGTGATGGAGCAGATCCGCTCGCCGGTGAGAGTGAGGACGAGGAGCCCGGTCCCGTGGCGGATGCCGGTAGGGGCGCGCAGGTAGGCCCCGAAAGCCGGTTGACCATTGGCTCGCGTCGGCACGAGGTCGAACCTCCGTCCCGAGTGGATGATGGCGGCGTAGAAGCGGGCCACGGCGTCGCGGCCCTGGTATTCGAGCGGGATCGGTGGCATGGAGATGAAGACATCGTCGGTCAGCAAGGCGACCACCGCGTCGAGATCGCCGGACTCGTACGCGCGGACGAACTCTTCTACTAGCGCCTGCTCGGAGGTTGAGTCGGGGGCGGGTGCCGGTTCGCGCCGTTCGGTCGGCGGCTGCCGGCGCAGCAGGTTGGCGCGGGCCCGTTTGAGCGCGCTGTTGACCGATTCGACGGTCGACTCGAGCATGTCTGCCACCTCGTTCGCGTGGAATCCGAGTACGTCGCGCAAGATGAGCACGGCGAGCTGGCGCGGTGGCAGGACCTGAAGAGCGCTCACGAAGGCCAGGGAGATGGACTCGGTCTGTTCGTAGCGGGCCTCCGGGCCGAGCGGCAGGTCGATCGCACTCTCGAGTAGAGCGTCGGGAAATGGCTCGAGCCACGCGACTTCGCCGAGCCGGGTCGGCTCGGGGGGTTCAACCTCAGGCACGTCCCACTCCTTGGCCGGGCGTCGGCTGGCCGAGCGAAGCGCGTTGAGGCACCGGTTGGTGGCGATCCGGTAGAGCCATGTGCGGATCGAGGCGCGTCCCTCGAACCCTTCGAGGCCTTGCCAGGCGGCCAGCAGCGTGTCCTGGAGGGCGTCCTCGGCGTCCTGGAAGGATCCGAGCATCCGGTAGCAGTGCACCTGCCGCTCTCGACGGTACGGCTCGGTCAGCTCTTGGAACGCCTTGCCGTCCCCGCCCCGTGCCCTGGTGATCAGGTCGGTTGTCACCTCTCCACCCTAGCGTCACGTCTCTCGCTCTCCTCGTCCACCTCTCGTATCGACACCGGCCGAGCCGCGGACTGGGCGGAAGGTGCGCGCCCATTCTCTCGACGTCGTGGTGTCTGCATGTTCGACGGCCCTGACGACGCGTTGGTGTGACCATCCGGGCACAGAGAGGAACCAGAGATGATGCTGAAGGACAAGGTTGCGGTGATCTACGGAGCCGGAGGCGCGGTCGGCAGTGCTGTTGCACGCGCCTTTGCGGCCGAGGGTGCCGATCTCTATCTCACCGGGCGCCACGTGGCACCCGTCGAAGGTGTCGCCCAGGAGGTGGTCTCCGCCGGCGGATCCGCCGGCGCGGCGGAGGTCGACGCTCTCGATGAGCAGGCTGTGGACAAGCACCTACGGTCCGTGATCGATAAGGCGGGCCGCGTCGATATCTCGTTCAACGCGGTCGGAAGTCCAGACGCGAACATCCTGGGTGTGCCTCTGGTCGAGCTGGATGTCGAGCGCTTCTCCCTGCCGATCACGACCTACACCAGGTCGTACTTCCTGACCGCGCGCCTGGCGGCCCGGCGGATGGTTCCGAACAGATCGGGCGTGATCATGACGGTCACAACACTCCACTCACGGACGGGCCTGCAATTGGCGGGAGGCTACGGTCCGGCGCAGGCCGCCAAGGAGGCACTCACTCGAGAGCTATCCGCCGAGCTCGCACCTCAGGGCATCCGCGTGGTCGGTCTGCGGCCACAGGCGATGCCGGAATCGGTCGGATCAAGGAGACGGTTCTTCGAGTCTCGCGCCGAGTCATCGGGGATGACCTGGGAACAGTTCCAAGAGCTGCTCGCAAGCAGGACCCACCCGCGACGGCTCATGACACTCGCGGAGATGGCTGACGTGGCGGTCTTCGTAGCCTCTGATAAGGCGAGCGGGCTCACTGGAACAATTGTGAACTTGACCATGGGGAGCCTGGACGACTAGCGGCTTTGCCGCTCACTTCTTGGCCCCCACGACAGCCGCGGGAGCGAACGCTTCGACGTCACCCGCTCGCCTCTTCCACTGACCGGACCCCGTGAACCGATCCGTCTCGTGTGAGAGTCGGTCATTGGTGGGTGCAGGCTCACGGTGTCCGCTCAGGAGTACGGTATCGCCGACGTGCGGGCCGTGTTCGGGGAGGGTGCGGAATGAATCGGCCGGACGGACTCTGCTGCAATGGATGAGATCGGCGCCGCGGCCCGAGTGGAATCGAACGAAGACAAGCTCAGCGAGAGGGGAGCTGCGACCATGAAACTGACGACCATCACCATGGTCACCGTCGACGGAGTGATGCAGGGACTCGGCGGGGCGGACGAGGATCGCAGCGGCGGATTCGAGCGCGGCGGATGGGTCACGCCGTACGCCGACAACGAGTCCATGGCGTTCCTGAACGAGGTCTATTCGCGGGCCGACGCGTTCCTGTTCGGCCGGCGCACCTACGAGATCTTCGCCGGCTCCTGGGGAACGTGGCCAGATCCGGGTGACCACCCGATCTGGAAGGCGTTGAACACGCGGCCCAAGTACGTGGCATCGACCACGCTCACCGAACCGCGCTGGGCGAACACGACCGTTCTCTCCGGTGATGTTGCGGCCGCCGTCGGCGAGCTGAAGGCCAAGCCGGGAGGCGAGCTGCAGGTGCATGGCAGCGGTGCCCTAATCCGGTCGCTGCTCGACAACCAGCTTGTCGACGAGCTCACCGTGCTCACCGTCCCGATGGTCGTCGGCCAGGGCACGCGGCTATTCCCCGACACCGGCCCGGACATAGCGCTTGACGTGGTCGACTCGCGAGCCACCCCGAAGGGGGTAGCGATCCAGGTCTACCGGCCCACCGGGCGCCCGCAGTATGCGACCGCCACCCCCTGAAGCACGTGACATAGGTGCCGCAGTCAGCGTTCGGTGCGTCTGCGGTCGGCGGGTTCGGTGTCGTTGAGGCGCCCAGGCGTTTGCGTCGGCGCCGTTGCGGCACGCGGAGGCCCTCTCCGCGCCACAGCTGGATCTTCTTGTGGTTGACGTTCCAACCCTCGGCGCGGGCGTCGTGGTAGGCAGGACGAAACCCACGCCGCGGATGATCCTTGGCCCACGCCCGCAGCCAGGCGCGTAGTCCGGCGTCCGGGTCAGCCGGCGTGATCGCGGCTGGAGGCCGCCGCTGGGTGGATCTGGGCGGAAGGTGAGCGCCCATTTTCTCGGCGTCGTGGTGTCTGCATGGAGGTGACCGATGCGCCGCGAACCCAGGGAGCCATCGGAAGCGCCAAGACCAACCTGGGGACCAGATCAACGACAGCCGTTCGTCGTACGGACAGTCGCAGTCGAGAGCAGGTCCGGCTCAGGCGGATGTACCAACAGGTCCAAGAACACGAAGGGGGAGCGTCATCATGGAGAGGACTGCGGAACAGGGAGTCTCGGTGGCCGGAGGCAACCGCGACGGTGCCGTGAAGAGCGCGGATTTCACCATCGCCTTCACGGTGGACCAAACCCCAGAGGAAGCCTTCAAGGCCATCAACGATGTCCGTGGGTGGTGGTCGGCGAACATCGAAGGCCCGACCTACGAGCTGAACAGCGAGTTCATCTTCCACAACGAACCCGTGCACTATTCCAGGATCGAGGTCACGGAGCTCGTTGCCGGCAAACGAGTCGCCTGGCGCATCCTGGAGAACTACATGAGTTTCGTGGAAGACAAGCGCGAGTGGATCGGCAACGAGATCGCCTTCGACATCGCCCGGAAGGGCGACAAGACCGAGGTGGTCTTCACGCAGATCGGCCTGGTCCCCGACTATGAGTGCTACGACGTCTGCTCCAGCGCGTGGAGCGGCTACATCAAGGGAAGCCTGCGGGCCCTGATCGTCACGGGGATGGGGGCACCCATCCCGGAGGCCTCGTAGTCGCAGGCGCAACTATCACCCGCAGAAGAGAGCCGTGGTGGGCCCCCGGGGATTCGAACCCCGAACCTGCGGATTAAGAGTTGGGCGCCACTCGTGACGGCTCGTGACGCCTCCTGACGTTCGATAGCGTTCGCGCAGCTCAGCCGCCCTGCCGCGATCATCGTCCTGACGGTGTGTGACCTTTCGTGACAGCTCCTGACGTTGGGGGCGTTGACACGGCGTTGACATGAGGCGACGGTCTCATCAGCTCCCGAAGGAGGTCAGCGCGGTGTCCGGGATGACGAACTACGCTCTCGATCGGTTCCTCGCTCCCGATGTGTCGAAGTTCACATCGGCTGAGATCCCAGACATGTCCGACCACGACACGCAATCGGGCCACTGGCTCGTCAACTACGTTCTCAGCTCAATTCTCAGAGGGAGCTTTCGGCCCCCGCAGAACGCGATCGTGTACAACTTCCTTCGACGGGCGGAGGGTGCGTTCAGCGAACACGCGAACGCCCGCGAACAGACCCTCCAGTTCTTGGACTCGGGCCGCCAGTCCGTGTCCCTGTACTCCACCGCCCTACGGCATTGGGAGTTCTTTCTCAGTCAGGCGTGGCAAGGCATCGAGCTCCTCAGGCGCTTTCCCGAGGAGAACTTCACCGCTCCCTACCCTGTCTTCCAGCAGCGTGATGGGTCGGTCGAACAGCGACTCAACGCTCTATACAATTCCATGAAGCACGTCGAGAGCCGAATTGTGGCTGGACAGATTCCCGAGGGAGCCACGACTCCTGTCTGGCTCGCGAACGAGGGGATCAGGACAACAGATGAGATCCTCACCTTCGAGGACACGGGCGTGATCCTCCGTGACCTTGCCGAGTACTCGGACCTCGTTGTCGATCCGAGAACCATGGGGGACAAGGCTCGAGCTAGGGAGGAGGACCAGAGCCCAAGCCGTTGATCAATTCGCAGCGAGTTTGTAGCTGTGAAGGATGTAGGTGGCGTTCTCGGCGAGCTCTCGACCGACCCGGAACCGGAGGATCCCTTCTCCAGAGGTGTGGAGAGTGAGGAGTTTCATCCTGCCTCCAGATGCGAGGCGGGAGAACCAGCCCAACTCCTTCAGGTCGAAGCTTGAGACTTCATCGTACGTCCACCGCGCTATCAGGTCCCCGTGGTTGGTAACGAATCGGATTTCCGACTGAGCGAAGCACAGGATGGCTGCCTTACCGAGAGAACCGATGTCGTCGCAGAGCGCGTTGCCGGCGTCGATGACATCCGGGGACGGTTCGAGAACGGGAGTCCCTGGGCTTCCATACACGTAGGGACGCTCAACTGGGTTCGGGAGCTCGGTGCCGACCGGGGGGAATTGCCTCGTACCCATGCGAGAACGATCGACGCGCTACCGGGTCGCCTTGAATAGCGTCGAGGTCATGTGGATGACCCGCTAGTCGGGTCGAGTTTCTCTAGTTCCTCCTCCCGGTACTCGGCGACCAGGGAGTCGGCCGGCAAACGCCCTGTCAGGTAGTGAAAGAGCCACTCCTCCAGCGCATCGAGCGCGTCGTCCGCTAGGCGTGCGGATCGGCGTCGCCGGAGATCCGAGCGTCGAATCGCCTGCATGTGGTCGAACCGGACCAGCCCCTCGTCAAAGAGAGGGTTCGTCGATTGTGGAAGGTAGAACATGTTGGGGTACTCGTAGGCTCGAACGCGTCTCCGGATCTCCTCAGAGAATTGCTCACCGCCGTAGACCGGAGCGCAGAGGAAGGTGTTCGCGGGCTTCACGACCCCCGGCCCCGCGAAGAGGTCGACTCCCTCCCCAGCGAGGACGATGACAGGTCGAGCCCACTTCGCCTGTCCGACAATTAGCGCTTCGCCGCTCGGAAGCTTGGGGCGGGTGATTGGAGGATGTCGGAAGATGTCTTCGGTGCGGCCTGTGATCTCGAGGTCGAGACGATTGTCATCCATCGGATCCACCTTGGTGATCTTGAGGCCGTGGCGCGCTGGGAGGTAGATCGGTTGGTCTTCGTAGATTTCCCCCCGCTCGATCGCATCCGGATGACCGGTCTTGGAGGGCTCGTAGAATGGCTCGATGAAGCCGTGCACTTACGCCTCGTCGAATCCTGAGTCCACAACGAGGCGGCCTCTGACGGGCGTGTCGTTGAGATCGCTCTCAGGCTGATCAACGGTGGCGTTCGCCCGCTCATGCTCCTCATCGCGTCTCGGAGCGCGGGAGAGCGTTGCCATCGGGAACGCCTCGTCAAACTGTCGGTGCCAGTCCGCGCGGCGGCCAGTCCAGCGCTCGTCAAGCTCCGGCGGTTGGAGGGGCTTGTACCAGGGAGGCCACTCCACCGATCGAACGCGATTGAGGTCTAGTGACTCACCTCGAACAGCACCGACCATAGGAGGGGTTTCGAAGTAGACGTACGACAGGAGATCGTTGAGGTCTTCCACTGCCCATTGCTGGCAGACAAGGTCGCAGTAGCGACGGATGCGATCCTCGAGGAGGGTGTCCGGAGGCCAGGACTGGACGCGGTACACAAACATGCGTTCCCCGAAGAAGTCACGAGATCCAGTCGTGTCGATCGTGTTCCCGATCTGCCGACCGATTACATCCTCGATCTCTGGCGCCCACGGCCCGTAGTGATAGAAGATCCAGCGTAACGACGTCACCTGCTCCCCCTGGTCCCGAACGTTCATCAAGTCGACCAGGTAGATCAGCTTGACCAGTCGCGTCTTGGCTGGAACCCCCTCTTCATGACTGACTCGCCAAGTCAGATACCAGAGGAGGTCATCCTCAATGGGCATAAACGAAGGGGGCAAGTCGTCGCATCACGGTCTCTCCGATTGTATTCGGCAACGACGCCTGCCCGCCTGAGTCGGCCCATCTCGGCATCCTGACCTGCGGGTTCGGGTGAGGCAGATCCCCAGGCTGTTAGGGAGGAGTGGACGGCCGGCCACAAAGGCGCGGCGGGGAGAAGCGACCCGCCGCTCGGGGACGAATCCCGGATCGAGTTCCTGCCGTCCCACGGAAGCCGCTCACGGTTGACCCACGCGGCACCCTCAGCCTAGCCTCGACTTCATGGGGAACGGGGTCGGAGTCGGCAAGAGGTGGGTTGTCGTCGCCGTGATCGCTGCGATCTCCCTGGGAGTCGCGCCGAGGCTCTGGGCGGGAGCACCGATCGCGTCTGACTGGCCACAACCCGGGTTCGATGCGGGTCAGACCCACGGGAACGCTAACGAACAGGAGCTTGGCGCTGCCGAGGCCGAAGCCTTGGAGCTCGTTGGGAGCCGCAGGTTCCGAGAGGAACTCTGGGGTCCTCCCGCAATCGTGGGCGGGAGCGCCTATCTGTACATGCTTCGTGACGGCCGAGGGGATCCGGATGAGGATCCCGTTCTCTTGCGGGTCGATCTGTCCACGGGGAGGGTCCTGTGGAGGACCGCGGGCGAGGGATGCCCCTACGTCAAGCCCCACGTGACGAGCTCGCATGTCCTCACCGGAGCTTCGTGCTCGCAGAGCGATCCCGGTGGGGTGCACGCGCGCCGGCTGACGGACGGTCGCCCGGTGTGGGGCTCTGGATACGCAAGCGGAGGGCTCGCGCTGCATCGCGATCGCCTGGTCTCCGCACACGGGCCCTACGGCGCATACGGGGAAGAGCCCTGGAAACTCGTGGCGCGAGATGCCTCGACCGGACAGGTCAAGTGGGATCGCACCCCGCTGGGTGACATGCCTTTCCGCTTCAGCGGTACCCAGCCCGGCGGAGTCCTTGCGGTCGGCTCGACCGTCTACACGATCGAAGGCGGACGCCTCGTCGCGCGGAAGCTCTCGGGTGGGAAGATTCGCTGGCGCTGGCGGCTTCCCTCGGCTCTTTCGCTGGACGCCGCAACTTTCTACGCGCTGTTCTTGAACGGATCGCAGGGAGTGGTTGCTCTCAACCCCATGGATCGTTCGATCCGATGGTCCTCTCCTGAGACTCGAGTGGCTGCCGTACTCGACGGGACGGTCTTCCTGCAGGCGGCGGACGGGTTCGTCGCACGGGATGTGGGCACCGGCGAGGAGCTGTGGCGGATAGGTAGCACGTTCACTGAGGCGATAGCAGCCAACGGCGTAGTGTACGGGCTCGATCCTGAGACAGACCGAGTCGTCGCGATCTCGGCGGAGACGGGCGCTGTTCTAGACGCTGTTCCGGGTGAGTCCATGGCCATCGCAGCAGGACGCCTGTTCGTCACTGAGGGACGCTGGCTTCGATCCTATTCGTGAGACGACTGCTTGCTGAGGTCACGGTCGATGAAGGTTCGCAAGGGGAGTGGATCCGGAAGCTCCGTGACCGGGGATGAAGGTCTGATTTCCTCGGACGAGGTAGACGTCGTACGGACCGTCCTCCGGAGCCCTGCTGCTCCCACCTGCACGCGGGCTCGTCCGATCGCCAAGTCGCCGCGAACGTAGGAGGTCGCGGAGAAGTGGAGCGCGGAGCCCTCGCCGAGACTGTCGTCGCCGGGACTTGAGCTGGGTCAGCCTCAGACTGCCCCTCGAGAGCCGCCTACGGGAGAGAAGAAGCAGTCGTCGTCTGCTCAGCCGGTGATGGTGGCTTTGGTCTTGCAGTTGCTTGAGCGACCGTAATTGGGATGGGCTTGGAAGACCGATACGCTGTTCAGGTTTGCCGGAGCTGTGAAGAACACGATCTTGCTGGCCCCCGCGTTTACCGTCACGTCCTTTGGCTCAGCGGCCATCTTCGTTCCATCTCCCATCAGCCACGAGAAAGTTACGTCGGCGTGCAGTTCCACGTCGCCGTTGTTGGTTACCTTGGTTGATCCTACGAAGCCTCGTTGACCGTAGTTGCCGGCCCAGTCACAGCTTGAGAGCTGATACCTGCCCTCCGGCTCGGTATCGGCGTCTGGCGAGGGAGATGACGGTTCCGTCAGTGTGGGGGGCACAGTGACGACCGCGTCAGATCCCGGCGACGATGCTGAAACAGTCTCAGGCGACTCGGGAGTCGGTTGGGTCAAGGCGCCAGCTGCGTACCCGATTCCCCCACCGACTAGAAGGGCCGCAACTGCGACCCAAGCCGGCGTGTGTGGCCCGCCCGTCCTCGGAGTTGGCGAAGGATATTGGGGGGCCGGCATAGGAGGCAAGTCGCTCATGCCATCACGCTATCTCGGCCGTTGCATTCGACGCAACGCGTCTCAAACCGGGGAGGAACCACCTACGCGCATCGAAGGAGCTCCCGGCCGCTGTCGCGAACGCTCGCCGAGTCGGACTATGGTCGCGAGGATGAATCCTGCGTGGGAGGTAGCGGAAGAGGCGGTCGTGAACGTCGCCGATCAGCTTGAGCACACCCTGGCAAGGACAGACGCTGAGAACCTCGTGCGTAAGTACTTCAACCCCTCGGGCGCGTTTTCCGGACCCTGGTTTGACTACCTTGATCGAACCGCTCACCCGGCCAACGAGATTGGCTGCCATGATCTCGTCGCTGTCACGATGCTCGGTGAAGTGATTCCTGGTCTGCTCGCACGGGATCTCCTTCACAACGATGCCCTAAGAGATCGGCTGCAGGCCCTGCTCGCCGCCACGCCTAACCTTGAGCTGTGGGTAGCAGGTGACAATGTGCTCGACACGGCCAATGCTGCCTGGGAGTTGATCCGCACCTGGGCGCACGAGCTAGGTGTCGGGATGGCCGATACGAGGACGAGCAAGCTGCTTGCCCGCAAGCGACCGAACCTTGTACCCGTGACAGACGATGTGGTGAAGAAGTGCGTGGTGTTGCCGCCGGGCACCAACTACTGGTCTGCATATCGTGCGGCGATGCAGCTGAGGCCACAACTAGTGACCAGGCTGAGTGAGTTACACCACCTCCTGCCGGCTCGCTTAGAGGGGTCGGTATCGCTCCTCCGGGTCCTCGATGCGCTTGTCTGGATGTCGGGCAGTAGGGGCTCGCCCGCGGAAGCTGCGCGCGCATGACGCTTGGTGGGTGAGCGAGCGCGAGACGGTCTCGGTTGCAATTGGAACTTTCACGAACTTGACGTAGGAAATGATTCTGGCAGCCAGCCTGAAGGACGGCGAACCTTCCTGGGGCTGGATTCCTCCTGGGAACACGTGCACGTACGAGGTCTCGGTCGGGCGGGATGTTCCTCCTGACGGTCGAGATTCCGCCGCCCGCCTCGAGGTTCGTGATCATCGTCCTGTTCGCGCTCTGGGGCGCCACACTCGCTGTCCTGAGATCACGCGGAGCCTCGCGGCGCTCGAAGACGTGGCGAAGATGGTTCACGAGCTTCGGCTCGCGCATTAGTCCGCGATGTCGTCAGACAC
Source organism: Actinomycetota bacterium (assembly GCA_040881665.1). Taxonomy (NCBI): domain Bacteria; kingdom Bacillati; phylum Actinomycetota; species Actinomycetota bacterium. The sequence goes on along the minus strand of JBBECT010000007.1, from coordinate 78,540 downwards.
CTCAGCGGCACGGGGAAGTCTGGGCGGCACCGCACCGCTCTCGGTCGACGAACGCCTGGAAGTGCTCGGGAGACACGAGCACCTGGATCACTGCTACCTCCGGCTTGGGCGGACATCCGTACGGCTGGCTCGGCTCGCACGCCGCCCAGGGAGCCTCCGCGAGGAGCTTCACCTCCTCGTCGGTGCGATGTTCGTACCACGTCGCGGTCACGTAGAGCACCGCGCAGTCTTGTGTGTAGGGATCACATCGCGGCATCCCCGGAAGCTCGTAGGAGGTTGCGATCAGGCTCGTCGCGAAGAACGAACCTACCTCGGGCGGCTCATCGATCCCGGAGGAGGCACAGGGAATCATCTGGCCGATGAACCATGTCCCCCCGTAGCGGAGCAGCTCGAAGGACGCCACGAGTTCGCCGCCCCGGACCACGTTGCCGGTTCCGTAATCGGATGGGGCAGTCGAGAGCCCCTCGATCCGATCGGTCTGTTCGATCCCGGGGATCGCCCGGTAGATGGCGTCGGGAATCGGGTTCTCCCTCGCCGAGAACGGGCGCGCCCAGCGGGAGCCCATGTCCGCGTCCCGAGCGAGCTCACAGTCGAGGTCGAGCATCGGGCGTGGCGGGCTCGCCACGAACAACGGGACGGCCGCATCCGTCGGTTGCTGGCGGTCCCCGCACTCCACCAGGCCCTTGTCCCACGCAACGCCACCTGAGCCTGGGCGATTCCGTCGTCCTGCTCCATGAGGGAGACGACGACGTCGGGTCCCACCTCGGGGAAGAACGAGACCCGGTCTCCGTCGCTTGCCCCGCTCACGGCCAGCACGAGCCCTTGCGGCTGGACTTCGACCCGCGAGGCCTCGACCGAGGTCTCGCCGCCTCCGCAGGACATGAGTAGGCGAGGGGCCGACGGATCGAAGCGGGACGCTGGATCCGTGGCGGCGTCACTCCACAGGAGGACCGCGACAAGCACAGCGACCGCGAACACCGCCAACGCGGCGGCACGCAGGATGGATCTTCGCTCGCGCTGGCCGGGGGTCTCGGAGACGTTCAACTCTCCCATCGTTCTTCCTCCGGCCGACGGTCACATAGTCACGGGAGCGAGAGCAAGGGCGGCGCGTCAGCGCGCACAGAATGGCCACATGTAGACCCCTCTCGTGGTGTTCGCCCCCGGCAATTTCATGGGAGCCAGTCGTGCGGAAGCTCAGTCTGGGCAACCGGTGCTCGCAGATGGCCTGCGCTTCGCCCTCACGCTGAGCCAGCGAACGTCGTGTCGTGGAAGCGCGTCTAGCGATCTCACAGGATTCGCGTCAACGTGCCAATACACTTCCTCGTGCTTCTTGTTGACCATGTAGACCGCTAGAGCTCTTACTACCGAATCCCCGGACGTGTCGTCGAGGAACGCAAGTACCGTTCCGACGCTGGCAGGTAGTGCGCTCGCACCTCTAGAACTGCACCAGCTTTCGAATGCGCTCCACGCATCTCGGTACTCCTTCGGAACTCGACCGAAGTCGAGGGGATCTGTCCGTCGCCATTCAGGTGGAGGGCGTCCTCCAAGTATCCCCAATCCTCGCCCTCCATCATCCCTCCCGCATGGCGCGGATCTATCCGATACCTACGCCGTCCTTGACGGGAACGTGGCCAGTTGTGGATCGAGGAACCGGCAACACCTGCCGCCCCCGCGGGGCTGCACCCTGTAGCATGCGGTCGGATGGTCATTGCTTCCTTGACAGCGGCTTATCCGGCGGACCGAGCTGCCTCGCTCGCTGGTGTGCCCCAGAGGACGGTCTACCACTGGGCTCATACCAAGCTCATCGTTCCATCCGTGTCTCATAGCCGCGTCATGCGTTGGTCCTTCGCGGACTTGCTCGTGCTTCGCCTCGTCGACTGGCTTCGCCACGAACAGGACGCTGAGTCGGTGCGGATTCCGAAGACATCCATAAGCAGGATCCGAGCGGAACTGTCTCGCGCCGAGCACCTCGGCGAGCACCTAATGAGTGACGGAGTCGAGGTGCTCGTGGAGCCAGGCGGGAAGCTCGTCTTCGTGGGCGATGACCGGATGTGGATCAACCTGGGGAAGGGGCTGACGCAGGAGAGAGTCAACAGCCGAGTCAACTTGGTCCGGCCGTTCGAGAGCGAAGACGGACAAGACCGTCCCGATCTCGTCGAGCCGCGGCCCACTCTGCGGATCGTCCCAGGAAAGCTCTCCGGGGAGCCGCACGTGAGGGGGACCCGGGTCCCAACGCAAGATCTGGCCTCCCTGAAGTCGCGCGGCCTTGAGGTCGGTGACGTATTGCAGCTCTATCCGTTCCTGAGTGAGCAGAACGTCGGCGATGCGGTCGATCTGGAGGATCAGCTCAGGGCGAATCTTGATGCGGCGACCGCGGCCTGAAGACGGGCCATTCGTCCTTGACCAGAACTTCCCAGAGCCACTTCTCCGCGAGACGCTTGCCCTAGGGCTCGTGGATCTGACCATCGTTCCTCTCCGCGAGTTCGCGGCGGATCTCACCGCCGACGTGGAGGACTGGCAAGTTATCCTCGGGCTGGCGCAACGCGGCGCAGCCGGATTGATCACGAACGATCCCTCGATGCTCGCCAACCCAAAGGTGGTCGCCGTAGTCGAGCAGACGAAGTTCTCAGTAGTCGCATGCGAGCGGACAGGACACGACCCCGTAGTGGCGACGGGCCTGCTACTTACACAGCTTCCCCACGTCGCGAAGCGGCACTACCCGGGCCGTCCGCAGATCTGGCGGCTCTCCTCTCGTGAACAACGTGAGAAGAAGATCGGAGCGATCAAGCAGGAGATCAAGAACAACAGCGGCAGGGACGTCGACGACTTCCGCTGCGACGAGGCAGAGCTACAAAGGCGTGTTGGCGATCCGCGTTGACCAGCGACGGCTCACCACGCGGTGATCGTCCTCGCAATCTGGAGACCCACCCGGATCCACTCGCGAGGTGAGCGTCCGCGCCCGTGCCGAAACGGTGCGGCCTCGAGGCCGTTGGCTGCCACAGCACCGAGGGTGAGCGCGATCGCCACGGTGCCGAGGGGGCGTGAGTCGAAGCGGGTGAAGGCTAGGCGCTACCCAGTCGAGGGTCACATCGACGCGTTCGCAAGTATGCAATCCTGGCGGCCGAGGTTGAGGGGTAGGTCAGGCATGCCGGATCGCATCCAGCCTGGCACAAGGCCTGAGGCACGGTTGAGGAGAGGCGGCGGAAATTGGCAGAACTGGTGTGGGAGGGCAAATACGATGCTGGTGGACACCGAAGAGCGCCTCTGAAGGCCGCTCTCCCGTTCCAGACCGTCGAAACAGTGAACGAGTCGGCGCAGCAACGGCAGCACGCTCTCGATCTCTACTCCGCCAGCAAGGACCCAGAGTGGCGGAACCGCCTCATCTGGGGTGACAAGAAGTACGTGCTTCCCTCGTTGCTACCGGAGTTCGCAGGGCGCGTCGACCTTGTCTATATCGATCCGCCTTTCGCGAGCGGACAGGACTTCTCTCTTCCTGTTCGACTGAACGGAGATGATTTCGTTAAGGAGCCCTCTCTCATCGAGGTCAAGGCATACCGAGACACATGGGGGAAGGGGCTCGACAGCTACTTGATCTGGTTCGCTGATTCAGTCCAGTACTTGTACGAGCTGCTCTCTCACAACGGGTCCATCTACGTTCATCTGGATTGGCACGTCGGGCATTATGCGAAGGCCATTCTGGATGAGGTGTTTGGGCAGGACAACTTTCGGAACGAGATCGTCTGGCACTACTACAACAAGTTTCAAGGGAATGTGAATAGGTTCGCATCGAACCACGACGTGATCTTCTGGTACTCGAAGTCCGATGAGTACTCGTTCACGCCCCAGAAGGAAAAGCGTCCAGAGGGAAAGGTCAAGCAGCTTCGGAGAGAGTGGGACTCGAAGGAGGGAAAGCTCGTCAACACCAAGGATGAGCAAGGGCACGTCGTATATCAAGAGACCGACGAGCGGACGGCGGACGATGTGTGGCGCGTGCCCATGCTGCAACCAGCCGACCGGACCGAGAATCTTGGCTTCCCGACGCAGAAGCGCCGATCCATCGTGGAACGGATCATCCGAGCCTCGTCAAGAGAGGACGATTTGGTTCTCGATTGCTTTGTGGGCAGCGGGACTACTGCCGAAGCGGCCGAGTTGTTGGGGCGACGCTGGATAGCCTGCGACCTAAGCCGATTCTCTGTCCACACGACGAGGAAGCGATTACTACGCGTTGAAAATGTCACGCCGTTCGAAGTGCAGAACCTCGGAAAGTACGAACGTCAGCTCTGGCAGGAGTCGGAGTTCGGCTCGGATGCCGAGGCACGAACGGTCGCCTATAGGAAGCTCATACTGGATCTATACAAGGCGACGTCTTTGGAAGGCTCCGCATGGATTCACGGGGTGAAATCGGGTGCGATGGTTCATGTCGGCTCGGTTGACGCGCCCGTAACGATGAGCGACGTGACCAACATCATCGTTGAAGCGAGTAGGGCAGTCGGTCCAGCCAAAGGGAACCCCGCTGCAATCGATGTGTTGGGATGGGACTTCGCATTCGAGGTCCATGAGGTCGCCTCGCAAAAGGCGGCCGAAGCGAACATTTCGCTTCACTTCGTCAGGATCCCGCGGGAGGTTCTCGACAAGCGCGCGGTTGAGCAAGGTGATGTGCTCTTCTTTGAACTGGCCGCGTTGGCCGTTAATGCGAGTGTCAAGAAGCAGACGGTAACCTTGAAGCTCACCAACTTTGTCATACCGGTGGACGACGTGCCGGAGGACGTCCAAAACAGGATCAAGAAATGGTCCGAGTGGATCGACTACTGGGCCGTGGACTGGGACAACAAGGGCGACGCATTCCACAATGAGTGGCAGGCTTTCCGCTCCCGCCACAACGAGAAGCTAGATGTCCAGACTAGCCATGCGTATTCGGCTCCTGGCACCTATCGGATTGTCGTGAAGGTTATCGACATTCTCGGCAACGACACGACGAAGACGATCGTGATCGAGGTGAACTGACTCTGTCTACCGAAAGGAAGTCGCGGGGTCAGGAGAGCCTGCTCGAGGCCAAGGTTTCGACCGCGCCGTGTGTGCCAGCCATCAGATTGGCAGTCGAAGAGTGGCGATCTTCTGGCTACAAGGGAGTGACTGACACAACGCGGACGCTCCTCAATCACTGGTTCGGAACTGATCACCGACTCCAGTCCGGCTCAATGTTCCGATATCACCACTTTCAGCGCGAGGCAATCGAGACGCTCATATATCTCTACGAGGTCGTCAAGGTTCGTCGCCATAAGGAACTGCTCGAAACCTTCGTCACGGGCCAGCCGGACATCGCTCTCCTCAACCGTGACGACTTCGCTAGGTACAGCATCAAGATGGCGACCGGAAGTGGCAAGACGAAGGTGATGGCGCTCGCGGTCGCCTGGCACTACTTCAACGCCGTCGCGGAAGGAAGGGATGACTTTGCTAAGACGTTCCTAGTCATAGCGCCCAACGTGATCGTATTCGAGCGCCTCAGACTTGACTTCGAAGGCGGACGCGTCTTCCGAACGGACCCCATCATCCCGCCCCCGCTGTCGGTGTTCTGGGACATGAGCTTCTTCATGCGCGGGGATGCAGAAGGTCCTTCTTCGCAGGGCTCCATGTTCCTTACGAATATCGACCAACTGTATGGGGGGAGGGGCTCCAAGGAGGACACGAACGAGCCTGCCGATCTCACAGCTGTACTCGGCCCGAAGCCACCGACGCAACTCACGGATAGCGAGGACTTCTGTGGTCGCATCCTCGCCCGCGACGCGCCGTGCCTAGTCGTCAACGATGAGGCACACCACACCCACGACGAAGAGAACGAATGGAACAAGGTGATCCGGACCCTAAACGCCGACCTCGGTCCCGGCATCACTTCACAACTGGACTTCTCCGCGACACCGAGGTACGCGAAGGGCGGCCTGTTCACCTGGACGGTCTTCGACTACCCCCTGAAGCAGGCGATCCTGGACAGTGTTGTGAAGCGCCCCATGAAGGGCGTAGCGGCTGGAATGAAGGATCAGCCTTCAGATGTCGCAAGCGTGCGGTACAGGGCGTACTTGACCGCTGGCGTGGAACGGTGGCGCGAGTACCGCGACCAACTCAAGCAAGTCAAGAAGAAACCCATCATGTTCGTGATGATGAACACTACTGCGGACGCCGAGGACGTGGGCGAGTACCTGCGGACCAAGTACCCGGAAGAGTTCGGGGACGAGAAGCTGCTCATCATTCACACGAACAATCAGGGGCAAGTCTCGAAGAAGGACCTCGACCGAGCTAGGGCCGTCGCGCGGCAGGTTGACGAGGGGGAGAGTCCGGTCAACGCGATCGTTAGCGTCCTCATGCTCCGCGAGGGCTGGGATGTTCAGAGCGTCACCGTCGTGGTGGGGCTCAGGCCTTTCACAGCCTCGGCCAACATCCTTCCGGAGCAGGCCATCGGTCGTGGGCTGCGGCTGATGTTCAGAGGGGTTGCGTCCACCTACGTCGAGCGGGTCGATGTCATTGGCAACGGCCCTTTCCTGAAGTTCATCGACCAGCTTGAGAAGGACGAAGACATCGCGGTTCAGGAGTTCGATCTTAAGAAAGACAAGCTCGTCATCACGACCATCTTCCCCGCTGAAGAGAGGATGGAGCACGACATCGCCGTCCCAGTGCTGAGTCCGATTCTGTCTCGCAAGAAGACGCTGACTGAGGAAATCGCCGGTCTCGATGTCTCGCAGTTCCAGAGCCCTGTGTTTCCTGAGAGCGACGGTGATGCGGCTGCCCAGAGGTTCAAGTACGAGGGCTACGACATCATCAGCCTCCAGAAGCTCGTGGAACGCGACTACACGATTCCTCAGCCACAGACGGCAGAGGAAGTCATCAGCTACTACTCCAGGCGGATCGCGAATGACGTAAAGCTGCCTTCACAGTTCTCGGCGCTGGCACCAAAGGTACGCGAGTTCCTGGAGACGAAAGCCTTCGGTAACACAGTGGAGCTCGGCACCCCGGTGATGATCCGCGCCATCTCAACTCCCGTGGCCCAGTACGTAACCATCAAGGCGTTTTCTCAAGCCCTGCGCGGGTTGGTTATCGAAGAACTCGCTCCTGAGCTGCTAAGCGAAGGGAGGAAGCTATCCGAGACACCACCCTTCCCGTACTCGCGCCCGACCTTCGACGCCAAGAAGTGCGTGTTCAACCTGGTGCCTTGCGACAACCAGTTCGAGCGTGACTTCGCAGAGTTCCTGGAGAACGCGAAGGACGTTGTCTCCTTCGCAAAGCTTCCGAGCCAGTTTGGATTCTTCATCGAGTACACGGACTCGGTTGGCAACCTTCGCTTCTACGAACCGGACTTCGTTTGCCGAAAGCCTGGGGATCAGCATCTCCTAGTCGAGACCAAGGGCCGTGAGGATGTAGATGTTGCACACAAGGATCGAGCGGCGGCAATTTGGTGTGAGAACGCCACCCTGTTGACAGGAACGCCGTGGACTTACTTCAAGGTGCCACAGACGGAGTACAGGAAGCTGAGCGCAACGGATGTCGGTGAGCTTGAGTTGGTCTTCGCTCCGCAGGACTTGAGTGAAGGCGCCGGGGGATAATGACCCCTCCGATATGAAGAAGTGCGACGGTTGACGCGCGTAGGGATGGCGTCCGCCTCATTGGATGCGCCTTCCGATCGCATCACGAGTTGGATCGGTGGGCCAAGGACCGACACTGGCGACTCGCGGCAGCGAGTAGCGTCTGCGAGCTCCTACCCGTGTTGGTCGCGCCGAAGACGCGATGCGGAACTGTGGGCGCCGAGCCCCCTGGCCCCAGAAGGCCATCACGACCGCGTCGCCGTCGTCGGTGGACCTCCCGAGCCGTTTGCGAATCTCAGTCTTCGACTCGACTTGGATTTTGCCTGCGGATGTGACCCGCCAGCGGGGCGCGGAGAGGTCCCCGATGAGGCTGTCGTCGGGCGGAAGCGCTATCTCGCGATCACCTGTCGGGTCAAGCAGCTCTCGCAGGCGCCACCATGCGGCCGCGCGGAGGTTCACGAACCGGAGCTCGCCACTGTGGTCGCGCACGCTGGTACCGGCAGAGGCATTGAACGGATGGATCCGAGGCCGCAGCTTCGCGTTCTCTCGGAGACGATCGACAACGCCCGCGCCGATGCCGATCACGTCGATGACCGCTTGGCCCCCGTAGGCGTCTAGCACGCCCCGCACACGCCCCACAGTGTGCATCAGATCGGCACTTGACGATCGGCGCAGCTCGTCGATCGAGTCTCCCTGGCGCAGCGCCAACACGCTCCGATCGCCACCCCGACCGACATCGACTCCCACGACCACCTTGCCCGCCGGAGCGGACCGACAGCCGCTGTGTTCGCCCTCGTTCCAGCCGCAATCCGGGTGCGCCGTGGGCCACCGTTCAGTCGCTGCCTCCACCCACGCGAGGGGAATGATCGTGTCCTCCGCGCTCGAGGCGAACTCCCCGAGGACACGGTTCTGGAACACCGCAGATGTGGACCCCCACTGAACGCGGCGCTGTTCCGCCCAGCTGCGCGAGATACGACCTGCCTCGACCGCCTGATCGAGCTTGACGTGGTAGGCGCTCCAATCTTCAAGCCCCGGTTCGCGCCGGGAGATCGCGTAGAAGCGACCCGAGGGTTCACCGGGAGTCGATGTCACGAGGGCGAACGCCTGCGACTCCGTGTCGTCACCGGCTCCCGCGAACGCACCTTCGGTGGCGTCGTAGGTTGCCGCGGGGATCGCCTTGGCCTCGTCGAGGACGTAGAGCAGTTGTGTGGCGTGCGCACCTTCGATCGCAGCCGGATCGTCCGACGCCAGCGCGAACGCTTCACCGTGTCGGAGCCTCAATGTCAGGACGCCAAGCTCGTGACGAGTGAACGGGTCGCGTCCAATCTGCCGCCAGTTGAGCCGTCCTGCCCATCGATGTATCTCCGGCCAGGCGAACTTCTCGAGTTGCCGCCACACGCCCGCGGTTGTCGGACACTTCCAGTCCGTTCCAGCAGCGTCACGTGTTAGGGCAAACCAGAGCACCGCGATTGCCTCGGTCGCGGTCTTTCCCAACCCGTGCGGTCCCCGGACCGCGAGTCGGCGGTGTTTCACGAGCCTCGTCAGGATCTCGCCCTGGAAGTCGGCAAGCACGGTTCCATCGGGCCAGGAGATGCACTCGCGAGCGAAGGCGGCGGGGTCGGACCAGTAGCGGTCGGCGAACGGATCCGGCTGCGGCGAGATCAACCCGGCTGCGATCTCGAACGGGTGTGGTCTATCAGCCATCGGATCCGACCTTCACGTCCGTGCGTTCCTCGTAGGAGCGGGACACTTGCGACGAACGGTCGCCAGTGTTGTCTGCGGGTCGCCCGGGTGCGGTTGCCCCGTGCTCGCGCTGCCGCTCCTTCGCCCGCTCGCCTTCGGCCGAACCGGACGGACGGGGATGGCCCGAGGGAAGTGCCAGGAGGAGCTTTCCCCGCATGATCGCCGGGGCCTCCTCGCGTTCGATCTGTTCGAGGCGTTCTGGCGTGAAGGTGCCGGCGGCAAGGGACTCGCGGACCAGGACCAGGACTGCGGCCATCGACGCACGCAACACGTCGGCTACCAGTTCCCCCTGCCGCTCGGCGAGGCGCACACGGCGTTCGTCCAGGCCCAGGGCCGCGAGATCGCGCAGGAAGCGCTCGCTTCGATCGAGAGCCGCGAGGTAGAGATCCAACTCGGCCTGCACCTGCGGCGGTTGGCTCAGGCTGGCCAGGAGCCGCCCCTGGTCGCGGAGCTGGGAGAGAATGCGATCGGACGCGCCGAGCACGGCGTCGAGATCCTGCCTCGCCCGGGCATCGCGCATGACCGTCACTGCTGCAGCGTTGATCGTCTTCAGCTGGGCGAGGGTGTCGAGCCCCACGCGATCCTCCGCCGAGGAGGTGCGCTCGATGGCTGCCACCCGGTCGGCGAAGAACGACTTCAAGGCCAATGCCTCGCCGGCCAACGCCTGGAGCTCGATGATTGGATCGTCGACCGGCTGGACCTGCACATCGGCCAGCATCCGAGCCGCGTCTTGCCCGGCCAAGCGGCGACGCGCGGCCAGCCGGACTTGAGGAGCCTTGCCCCCGTGGGCAGCACAGACGGTCGTGCCAGCCATCGCATACGCCTTGCACGGGTCGCCTGAGCGGGAACTGTGGGCCCTGCACCGGGCGCTCATGCTGCGGCACCTGGGTCGTTGACCCGCCGTTGACACGGGGCAATTCCGACCCCCGCGACCTGCGGCGATGGAATGCCCGACGAATTCGTAGTTCGCTGCTCCGATGGGTCGCGGGGCAAGGTGGGGTGCCGAGGGGTCGCGGCCGGGCCCGGACGGGCCGCCGCGATCATGAGATTGGCTCCGCAATCCTGGTTCGACCGCCATCCGTGGCGTCGAATGAGAGCGGGCCAAGGTATCGCTCAAGGGTCTCGTAGGCTTCGGAATCATCGCCGGTGAGCCTCCACGGTGGGGTGACCTCGAGGGTCCCGGAGGGCCTCGAGTCGGGCTCTTGGTACTGGACGAGGTCCTGCTCACCAGGAACGACGACGTGTGGGTCGTTGGAGGCAGGGTCGACCCGGACCCGTGCCTCGTCGGACGGATACAGTGCGTCCGACCCCCGACCACCCCTGACCACCCCCTCTGAGCTTGGAGTTTGCATCGTCTCGATCGGGTCCGGACCCCTGACCGCGGTTCTATGCGGGACAACGGGCTCCCGCTGTTCATGGCCCTGGTCAGGGGTGGTCAGAGGTTCACTTCCTTGTTGTGCCCACTCTTCGTCTGGATCATCGGGACCACGGAGTCCGATCCCCGAGTACACGTGGACGCGGGAACTCGCCTCGCGTCTCCGGTGTGCCCGAATACCCGGGTATGCGGCGGCGAGGTCCCGGAAGAACACTGCCTTGGTCCCCGGTCGATCCCGCCCCTGATCCGCGCACCAGTCCTTCCAGGCCGACCACAGCGCGTCCTTCGTGACCTCTTGGGCCGAGTCGACCACGCAGCAATCCCGGACGAACGCACCGACCGGCGACGCTAGGTCTTCGAGGCGCTCGAGGGCCGACGCGGCCGAAGCAGGCTGCTCGAAGTAGCCGCGGCCCTGCAGTCGCTCAAGACCGTCGAGGGCCCAGTTGAGGATGCCCGGCGACTCGGCCAGGAGCCGGTCCGTCAACATCGGGTCCTCACAACCGAGAAACGACTTGGACATGGTCAGGATGACGAACCGGGAGGCGAGGGCACCGGAGGAGTCTGTGAACCTCGGGATCTCGTTCGTCATCACCAGGAACCTGCTCGGTAGTCGGCCTGTCCAAGGGTCGCGGTACTTGCGGTCGATAGTGATCGAGTCTTCGCCCGACACCGATAGGAGCCGCTCGACCGCAACCGACGCGTCGGCTCGCGTTCCGAGTCGCGCGTCGCTAACGAGGGCCAGGGGTCGTCCGATCAGCGGCTGGAGGCCGAAGTTCGTGGTCATGCCCGACAGGGTGGGAGCGGCGACGTTGTGCGAGCCCAGCAACCCGGTCAGTACGCGGCCGATCGTGCCCTTGCCGGAGCGCTTCGGCCCGACCACGAGAAAGATCTTCTGCAGCGCCGTTCCACCCCCGAGGATGTAGCCGACGATCTCCGCGAGCGTCTCGCGCGAATTCGGCTCATCGGGCCATAGCTCCTCAAGGAATGCGAGCCACCGGGACGGATTCGGCTCATTCGGTTTGTAGTCAAAGGGCAGCACGTAGGGTGAGAAGTAGTCAGGCGTATGCGGCAGGAGCTCGCGCGTCCCGACGCTCAGTAGCCCATTCGCCATCGGCACGACGTCGACGTCGGTGGTGCCGTCAAGCCATGCCGGCGGTGCAACGTGACCGTCGAGGTGACAGTGTGCCTTGATCGCCTCGATCAAGTCGCGAATCTTTCGCTGAGTGGGTTCGAATTCCACGAGCTCGGGCAGCTTCGAGGTGGTCTTCCAGTACTTCGCTGGAGCGAGCCACTGATACACGTCAGCCCGAAGGCGTGCTTCTTCGATTTCCGGCCAGCTCACCCCGTCGTAGCCGTGGAAGGTGTTCCGGTGGTGGCGGAGGAGCACCGTACCGTTCTTGGTGTAGTCGTTCTCAAGGAACATGCTGGCGACAGCCATCGGGTTGGACGGAGGCGGGACGACCAGCTCCTCCGCCACGGCCGCCGGAGAGTAGGCCTCGATCGCGATCTCGGATATGTCACGCATCGCGCACCGCCCTCTCCCGCGCTGAGGTCTCCTGTGCCCAGCGCACCCACGAGACGCTGAGACGGCGCAGTTCCTCGTCGGTTGCGATCCTTGCCGCGCACCTCGGGCAGGTAGAGAACCCCTCCGCGCGGATCGCTCGTTGCTTCCGTGCCCAAGGATCGCTAGGACCGCCAGCGGGCTCCGGATCCCCGAGCCCCAGGAACGCCCGCGACTCCTCCCATATCGCCTGGCGGCACCATTCACGCGTAGCTTCGTCGTCTTCATCCGCGAGCGCTGCGACAAGTTCGAGCAGAACCTGGCAGCGCTTCTTCAACGATGACGGTGCCGACACGATCCTGCGACTCGTCGTTCGGTATTCCGCGACTCGCTCCAGGATTGTTGTTCTCACCTGGCCGCCTCGCTATCTCTCTCGAGCGCGCGAATGAGAGCTGGCACCGATACCCTCCAGCGGCGACCAAGGCGAATTGCGCCGGGCAATTGTCCACTGCGCGCCAACCTGTAGCCGAGGCCGCGCGAAAGGTGCAGAAGGCCCGGCTCCACGGCCTGCTCGATGGAAATCGTTGCAAGACCGCTCTCGCGGAGTTCTGCGAGGTTCATGGCAGGCGCTCCCACCCGAGAACGCGCAACGCCGCCGCATAACGCTTCGCATTTGCCGGGCGTGGCATCGTTCGGCCTGTTTCCCAACGGCTGATCTGCGAGGCGTCGGTTCCGATGCTGCGTCCGAGCTCACCGAGCGACCTTCCGGCACGGACGCGAAGCGCGCGGGCGCCACCGCTTCGGATCAAGTCGTGGATTGCCTGCAATTCGGCAAGGTCGTCTATCGAAGTAACCATGCGGAGAGAGTGGATCCCTCGCCGGGGGCTTTCAACAGTAGAGGGCCGCGTTATGGTGTACCTTACACCATAGTACCTACTCAGAGGCTTGTAGCGTGGTCTAATCTTGCGCCGCCCTTGCATAGTGAATGGTGAAACACTACGGTCATGGGGTGACGGATCTCGGGGAGGTGCCAATCGAGTGGGAGGACCGTCGAGGCCGAAAATGGCTTGTCGCAGTTCGCCTCGGACTTGTGCGAGGCGCGGTTGTCGCGATTGGCTTCGATGTGCGGGGCTACCTTCGCGGGTCCTTCGATGTCGGGTTCCGCAACTTTCCGGGTCCGGACGACGTCCAGCGAGGCGTCACCGCATCGGTGATCAAAGAGGTGCCCGCTGGCAAGTTGATCGAGGAGGCAAAGCGTCTTGTCGCGGATGAGGTCGATCTCGCCCTAAGAATGTGGCGGCGCGAGCAGGTCCGGCGAAATCTGGACATCCCCGAACGTGAGGACGTCGGTGACTTCTTTGTCGACTACGCCAGTCGGGGACAGGCGTTCAAGGACGCTGGGATCGACAGATTGATCGAACCCGTCGTCTCTGAGCCTCGACGTGGTCGGCCCCCCATCTACTCGATGGAGCACTATGAAGCGATCGCGAAGGCGTGGAGGTTCGCTCACAACAGCGGGTTGTCCACGAGCAAGCACATCGCAGAGCTGTTCGGTCTTTCGACTCAGCAGGCCACTGAACACGTGCGCCGTGCACGCCGCAAGGGACTGCTCGAGGAGGTGGGGGAGGATCCGTGGCAGGACCCGCGCCGCGATGAGCGTGGTCGTCGATACCCACTGACATTCCGAGGGACCGTGGCGGGGAAGCGCGACGCTGCGCAACCTGAAGAAGGAGAGGAGCCGTAGTGAAGAACTTCATCCGGCATCGCTCGACTTGGGAGTACTACCTGGATCTCGGCGATCAGCTCGCCCAGCGCTGCAACGAGTGCGCCCGGCGGACATGGGTGGAGCGTCGCCCGGCTGAACTCTGCCCTCGGTGCGGGGGAACGCTCACAGAGCCGCGGCCCGAACGGCGCCAGCGGTGGCAGGCGGGGTTCGCGTTGAAGAAGGATGCGGAGGCGGCACGCGAGGCGGAGCTCCGCAGGCTCGACCAGGGTGGGGATCCGATCCCGAGCGACGAGACGATCAGTGACTACCTACGTCGGTGGCTCGCGGATCGGATCGCGCGAAAGGAACTTCGGCCGCGGACCGCCCAACGGTACGAACAGCTCATCGCGAACGACATCGTGCCAGCGATCGGGGGTGTGCGGCTGGTGAAGGTCCGAGCCGCCGAGATCAACAGCGTCATGGACGCAATGGCTGCACGCGGGCTCTCAGCGTCGAGTCAGAAGCAGGCTCGCGCGCTCATGGGTCGAGCGCTACAGGACGCGGCCGGAGCCGGGCTCATCAGCATCAACGTGGCGCGCGTCTCGCGATCTCCCGTTGGCTCGCGCCGCAAGGTGACACCCCCGACGGCCGAACAGGTGCGTACTCTTCTCCAGCGCGCCGAGGGAACCCCGTGGGTCGCACCGTTGACGATCGCGGCGTTCACGGGTGCACGTCGCGGTGAGGTGCTGGGCCTGGCATGGTCGGACTTCGATCTCCCGTCCGAGGGACGTGGATCTCTGGCGATCTCGCGAGCGCTGCAGCGTCCTGCATCGGGTCAACCGCTCGAGCTCGTCGAGCCGAAAACCGAGAACGCCCACCGCCGACTCTCGATCCCGCCGGCGCTGGTTGCGTTCCTGCGTCGTCACCGGGCCGAGCAGCGCCGCCGTTTGCTCCTCATCGGGAGTGACCGCGAATGGGCCACAGCCGATCTGGTGTGCGATCGGGGTGACGGGGGACCGCTCGATCCCGACGGGTTCACCCACGCCTTCAAGCGGATCGCCAAGAACGCCGGACTGCCCAGCAGCCTGAGTCTCCACGGACTCCGACACGCGGCCGCGACTCAGCTCCTCGAGGCGGGTGTCGAGGTGAAGGTTGCGAGCGCGATGTTGGGACACTCAAGTTCGAGCTTCACGGCGGACCAGTATCAACACGTGCTGCAGAAGATGACCGAAGCGGGAGCCGACGCTCTCGGCGCGGCGTACGGAGGGAATGGGAGTGGCCATCCGTGACAGGGGTTTCGGGCCGCTATCGGCTTAGTAGTCCACGTCAGCCCACCGCGCTTCCCACGCATTGAGCTGGTCGAGGTTGGGGTCGGGGAGTTCCCAGTTTGAAGGCACTTCTGCGCCATCGATCTGCTGTGGGCCGTCCAGGTGCAGTCCGCAGACCCTGCACTGGAGCCTCTGGGGGTAGAAGAAGAGCGCTTTCAAGTCCGCGTGGACCACGAACTGACCGTCGTCTACTTCCTCGTCGAATTCATAGTCAGGCTCGATATGACCTTCAGCGAGGGCGTCACTACCGCAGGCTGGACACTCATAGAGCTGCCGCTCGAGTCTGTCGAGGTCATACCCTGACACGGTGATCGTGACCACTTCTTCCTTCCATGAAGGGTCGGAGCCTTTGAACCGACGAGTGAACGCAGCCCTGCTGTCGCTCAATAGCCGCTCGACCTGCTCCCTGTTGGATTCCACCGCCTCCGAAAGCGTCGCCGTAACGAATGGATGGGAGTCTCCCCAATAGTCGGCCTTGTTTCCCTGAGCCAGCTCAGCGAGAAGGATGTCCGTGGCCTGGAGGTAGGGAAGGAGCACCTCTGACGATGATTCAGCAGACCGACCTAGGTGCACTAGCCCGTTGCGGACCTCCCGGAGTGTGCTCAGCTCCCGGTCCATTCGCATCAGCGCCGGTGCGAATAGGGAGCACCTCTGCAAGGCGGTCTCCATGCCTACTGTTCTCATTCTTGACGGAGGGCGCTTTGCCGCCTGCGGCAAGCCCACAACATGCAAGAGGGCGTCGAAGTCCTTGTCGATGAGCAAGCTAGGGTGCTGGGATGCTAGGAACGCTTTGGCGAGTTGCTCGAGAGCTGTGGCGGCGTGCAGGAGGAAGACGCTGTCTTGATCGTCTTCGTAGGCTGTTATCGAAGTCCGGGCGAACGTTCTCGACGTGGTGTATAGCTCGTCCGTCAGCTTCCCTCTATCCCCTCGACTCATCGGTCCTTCCTCCATCAGACGAGGGCAAGTCATGAATCAGATGCGGGTTGGCCCCAGGCGGTCCTACGTAGCTCAAGGCCCCCCTGAGGCTCTCGATCAGCCAGTCGTATGTGTGAATTGTCACGCGGCTCTCCTCAGCCTGTTGACGCCGGAGGGAGCGAGCGTCAGTCCCTAGCCTGTGTCTTCGGCCGACGAGCAACAGTCCGTCAGCCTGCGGCCTCATGTCGAACAGACCCAACCCATCCTCCGAGCGCGGTCGCTTAGCTTGGTCGAGATTGTTCTGCAACCATTCCCGCCATTCGCGGATCTGACCTAGCCCGTCTCTCGCGTGTTTGTCGAGGCGTCTGCTCTTCGCCAACGTGGTGTCGCTTTTCGGTGTTTCGAGCTCCAGCAGAATCCATCTGATACCAGAGGAATCAACATTCGCAAGGAAGAAGTCGCCCACATAATCTCTGCCGAGCCTCACCTGCGGAACTACGAAGCGATCGGGTCCACGCATCAACATTCCCAGCACGTGGGGATGGGCCCCGAGGTAGGCCTGGATTGGCCCCTCGTCGGTAGCAGCATCGACAACGCGCTCGAGTTCGTCGATCTCGACGGCGGTTGGCGTGTCCGGGCACGCGAAGTTCTGGAGCTGACGAAGCATCTCCAGAGAGGGGGCACGTCGGCGTGCTCGGGCGGCCGCATTGTTCCGGGCTTGTTGACGATAGGCGGCTGCGTGGTCGGACTGGTCGTTGGGACGTGCCAACACAGTTAGGGTGTCTGGCCACGCCTGCCGATGACCTCTCAAGTACACAGTCCCGTCCCTTCCTATCGAAGAAACTTCCTCAGCAGACATCGGGTCGTTCTCCACAGCCACGATGTCGCCACTTTTCAACTTCAGGGCGCGGAGTGATGCGCGTCGTTGTTTCGCGCGAAGTGCTTGAACCCAAGCCCTTACTTCGCCGCGCGTTGAGCAGCTGGGAACGGGGACACCCAGCGAGTTGGCTAGCGCGGCAAGGTAGGCGAGTTCGCCGTCCGAAGGCTCGTACTCGCGGGTAAGCTCAAGGTCGATTCTAAGTGCGGCGCGAAGTCGCGCGGCGGCGACAGGCTGCGGCAAACGAGCCGGAATCGTGACCCCCGCGGCCCGAGCAATCCGCTGCTGCTGTTGGGTGGGGCCGGACAGGATCGCTCGCAGGTGGGCTACCGGATCCCGCCAGTCGCTGTGAGACACGAGACGGATCTTATCCGCAGGGGTCTTGGACTAGCGCGCGGCGTTTTCCGCAGCATTGCTTGCTCGGACGGCTGAGAGATGACTAACGAGACTCCTCGGTGTACACGCCGAAGGCCCCGGTCGATGGCTCCTTCGGTCGGCTGTTCCTCGGATCCTGCCGGCGCGAATCGCGAACCGATGCCGCCGGATCGGTGCCGGGGCCACGTCTCCCACCGACCACCATTCGACGCGGTAGCTCCCACTCGGCAAGGGCCGGGGAGCTCCGAGGAATGACTTTGGAAACAGAGTGGCGAAGTGCCCGGCCTCGGGCCGATCCTTCCAACGCTGCACGAGGATCAGGTCGGAGCTCGTGCGATCACCATTCGGATCTGTGACCTGGCACTGGACTGTTCCGATGTCAACAGCGAGCGTTCGATGCTGGAGCCAGAGCGATGTCGTGTCGGGCGGCAGCTCCTTGAGCCGGACGTGCCCGACCCTCCATCCCCGCGGTCGCCAGGCCCGCAAGTCGCTCAGGATCTCCCAAGCCACCCGGATCCCAAGGACTGCGAAGATCAACAGCCCGACGCTGAGCATCGTAAAGGTACCCATCCACCACCAGCGCTGGACATGCTCCACGGCGAAAGCTAGGACGGGCAGGATCGCCAGCGCGGCAGTGGTGAGGACGACCGCGAAGGGAACGAGGATCGCGGGTCGGTTCTTCGTCGTTCACACCTCTCGAGCGGCCGGCGTTGATCATCGCATCGCCCCCCGACACACTCTCAGCTTCTTCCCGTTGACACGTCGTTGACAACTGGGCGGTTTTCGGGAATGGGTAGGAGGCGGGGCCGGTGAAGTTGCAGGTCACTCGGTGGGCCCCCGGGGATTCGAACCCCGAACCTGCGGATTAAGAGTCCGTTGCTCTGCCAGATTGAGCTAGAGGCCCGGCAGGATGCTACCAAGGGCGCCGGGACGACCCGCAGCGTTGAAGCTCGTTCAGCCCCCGCCCGACGTCGCGTGGCGGCGAAGGAACGAGACGACGCTCTCGAACATGCGCTCGGCCGCCTCCGCGTCGTACTGAGGAACGTCCTGGTTCGCGAACGAATGGACGGTTCCCGGGTAGGTGGTCACGGTCGCCTCGATCTCGCGGGCGCTCAGGGAGGCCGCGAACCGCTCGGCGGCGTCGGGGGGGTCGAAATCGTCCTCGGCGGCCATGTGGAGCGCGACCGGGTTCGAGATCGCGTCGCGACTGGACTCGCCGGGAACCGCATACACGGCGGCGACCGGACCGGCGAGCCCCGCTGCGGCCGCGTGGAAGGCCATCCAGCCGCCCGCCGAGAAGCCGAAGGTCGTGGGCAGCGGGCCGGCGTCGGTCAGACGCTCGCTGGCTTGCTTCACCACCGCCAGAGCCGGCGGCTGTTCGAAGCGGTCGATCAAGACCTCGGCCTCGGCCGGGTCCGTGGTCGTCTGACCCTCGTAGATGTCGGGAAGCGCCGTACGGAAGCCGGCATCGCCGAGTCGCTCGGCGTAGGAGACGATCCCGGGCAGCAGACCGAACCAGTCGTGGATCACGATGACCCCGGGCCCGGTGTCGGGGCCGAAGAACCTCACTGGCTCGTTCGTCAACGTGTCGCCTCCGTGGGATGGCGTTGCGGTGTGGGGTGACCGAGGGGATTTGAACCCCCAACCCCCAGGATCACAACCTGGTGCTCTAACCTGATTGAGCTACGGCCACCACGTGCGAGGTCGATTGTACCGCCGTGGACCCGGGCGCCAGACTCCCCTTCGCGCCACGGAACCGAACCGCGTTCAGCCGGGGAGAGACCTCCGACCAGAGGTCGGGCTTGCATCTCTGGGGTACCATGGGCGGGTCGACTGAACGGCCGTTCAACCCCGGTCGTTCCTGGTAGGGAGGCGAAAGGCATGGCAGTGAGGGAGACCGTCGAGATCGATCTCCAGAAGGTGGACCACCTGATCGCGGCGGAGGAGGCCACCCTCGAGCCGAAGCACCGGCGTTCGATCGAGTACAAGGAGATCGCCGCCGAGACCGTGACCGGGGGGGTCGCCTCGAGCTGGCAGGACTCGCCTCCGCACACGATCTTCGCCGACCACGCCAAGGGCTCCCGACTCTGGGACATCGACGGCAACGAGTACATCGACTTCCACCTGGGCTACGGGGCGATGGTCGCCGGCCACGCGCACCCGAAGATCGTCGCCGCGATCCAGCGGCAGGCCGAGCGCGGCACCCACTTCGCGCAGCCGACCCAGGACCTGCACGAGATCGGGGAGAACCTGCGCGATCGGTTCAAGCTCCCGCTGTGGCGCTTCTGCAACTCGGGCACCGAGGCGACGCTCGAAGCCGCGCGGCTGATGCGCGCGACCACCGGCCGGGACCTGATCCTCAAGATCGAGGGTACCTATCACGGGCACCACGACTCCTTGATGTTCTCGGTGATCCCCGACCCCGAGCTGATCGGCCCGCGTGAGCATCCGGTCACGCTCGCCCAGGTCCCGGGGATCCCGCAGGCATTCGCCGATCTCGTGCGCGTCGTTCCCTTCAACGATCTCGCCGAGGTCGAGCGCGCGCTGAACGAGAACGAGGGCAAGGTCGCCGGGATGATCGTCGAGCCCGCGATGATGAACTGCGGCGTGATCCTGCCCGATGACGGCTACCTCGCCGGGGTGCGGGACCTGCTTCACAAGCACGGCGCGTACCTCGCGTTCGACGAGGTGAAGACCGGTGCGACGATCTCTTACGGGGGAGCGGTCGAGGCCTTCGGTGTGGTTCCCGACATCATCTGTCTCGCGAAGGCGATCGGCGGCGGGATCCCGTGCGGCGCGATCGGCGCGACGCAGGAGCTGTACCAGATGGTCCTCGACGACGAGATGGACATGGCCGGGACCTTCAACGGGAACCCGCTCACGATGGCGGCCTCGAAGGCGACCCTCACCGAGGTGCTCACCAAGCAGTCCTACGATCACCTGAACACCCTCGACCGGGCGATGAAGGAAGGCACGGGGGCCGCGATCGAGTCCTACAAGCTGCCTGCCTACGTGACGGGTATCGGCGCGAAGGGCTCGGTGATCTACTCCCCGACACCGGTCCGCGAGTACCGCGACGCGATCGGGATCGACGAGCGGATCACCTACCTGGCCTGGCTCGTCCAGCAGAACCGCGGCATCTTCAAGTCGCCGTGGTCCAAGCAGGAGACCTGGACGCTCTCGGTGCAGCACACGATCGAGGACGTGCAGCGGTACGTGGCGAACTTCGAGGAGCTCGCCGCGATGCTCGCGAGCTGACGGTCCGGCGCCTGCCCGAACGGGCGTCCGCGGGTACGCTGGACGGGTGCTTGTGCCGACACGCCCGGGCCGCCCACATCGACGAGGAGCCGATACCCCTTGGCAACGACCGAAACCGTGCAGATCGACCTCGATCTCGTCGAGGAGCTCACGAAAGAGGAAACAGCCGCGCTGGACGCGAAGCACGCGCGCAGCCTGAGCTATCGCGGCGAGGCGGCGGCGCACCTGCCCGGCGGGGTGTCGTCGAGCTGGCAGTCGTGGCCGCCGCACCCGATCTACGTCACCCACGGCATGGGTTCGAAGGTCTGGGACATCGACGGGAACGAGTACGTCGACTACCACAACGGCTACGGCGCGATGGTGATGGGCCACGCGCACCCGAAGATCGTCGAAGCGGTGCAGAAGCGCGTCGAGCTCGGGACGCACTTCGCCCAGCCGACCGAGGACGCGCTGATCGTCGCCGAGAACCTCGTCGAACGGACCGGCTTGGAGTTCTGGCGGTTCGGCAACTCGGGCACCGAGGCGACGCTGGACGCCGTGCGCATCATGCGCGCAAGCACCGGCCGCGACCTGATCGTGAAGGTCGAGGGCACCTATCACGGGCACCACGACTCCCTGATGGTGTCGGTGTTCCCCGCCCCGGAGGACGCCGGCCCCGTCCAGCATCCCGTGTCCGTCCCGCAGTCCAAGGGGATCCCGCAGGCGTTCATCGACTTGGTGATCAACGTTCCGTTCAACGACGCCGAGGCGCTCGAGAAGGCGTTCGCCGAACATCCCGGACAGATCGCGGGCATGATCGTCGAGCCGGTGATGACCAACTGCGGCGTGGTGCTCCCGGACGAGGGCTACCTGCAGCGCCTGAAGGACATCTGTCGCGCGAACGGCGCGATGCTCGCCTACGACGAGGTGAAGACCGGCTTCACGACCGCGTGGGGCGGTGCGGTCGAGGCGTTCGGTGTGCAGCCCGACCTCCTGGCCTACGCGAAGTCGCTCGGTGCCGGGGTGCCGTGCGGAGCGATCGGCGGGACGCGCGAGGCGATGCGGATGGTGATCGACGGTGACCTCGATCAGGTCGGCACGTTCAACGGGAACCCGCTCACGATGGCCGCGGCGAAGGTGAACCTGACCGAGGTGCTCACGAAGGACGCCTACACGCGCCTCGACGAGATCAACGCGATCCTCGACGGTTGCAACGGCGTGATCGAGCGCCACCGCCTGCCGGCGAGCATGAAGATGCTGTCGGCCAAGGGCTCGATCGACTGGCGAAGCGAACCGATCCACTCGTACCGCGACCTGTGGGAGATCGACGATCGGATCCCGCAGCTCGCGTGGCTCTGGCAGCTGAACCGGGGAGTGTTCAAGAGCCCGGGTTCGAAGTGGGAGAGCTGGACGACCTCGATCGTGATGAGCGACGAGGACGCCCGGCTCTACGTCGACAACTTCGAGAGCCTCGCCCAGGCGATCACGCGCTAGGTCAGGTCGCGGGGAGCCAGAACTCGACGGAGGTTCCCTCGCCAGGTCCGCTTTCCACCCGGATCCAGCCCTTGGCCATCTCGGCCCGCTCACGCATCGTGGCGATCCCCAGGTGCGCGGCGTCGGCGGCGAGCGCCCCGGCCGCGTCGACAGTGAACCCCGATCCGTCGTCGATCACCCGGCCGCGGACCCCGCCCTCGTGATCGTCGAGCTCGACGGCGATCCTCGTGGCCCCCGCGTGGCGCCGGGCGTTGGAGAGCGCCTCCTGCACGATCCGGTAGGCGATCGTGCGTGTGGCCATCGGCGGGTCGATCGTCAGCAGGCTCTCGACCGTCACCCGTGGGTCGCCTTCCCGGGCGGTCGTGTCGGCGTACTGGCGCAGCGCGCTCGCGAGACCGTCGCGTTCCAGCGCCGGAGGACGCAGCTCGAACAGCAGGCCGCGCATGCGCGTGATCGCCTCGTTGACCGAGCTCTCGAGCTGGTCCAGCACCGCCCCGGTTCCCTCGCCGCGAACATGGGATCGCAGCGTGAACAGCCGGAGCCCGACCGCGGTCATCTTCTGGATCGGCTCGTCGTGGATCGATGAGGCGATCCGCGCCCGCTCTTCCTCCTGGGCGGTGACGAGGCGTCCCAACAGCTCGGCACGCTCACGCTCGGCGACGTGGCGCTCGGTCACGTCGATCACGAGCCCCTGCCGGAACAGCGGCACGCCGTCCTCGACGATCTGGTGGGACTCGTCGCGGACCCACACGACCGTCCCGTCGGGACGCACCGTCCGGTACTCCATCAAGAACGCCTCGCCCGAGACCCCCGCGTCGTGGTCGGCCTCCATGTACCGGGCCCGATCGTCCGGGTGCACGATGTCGTGCCACATGTCCGCGGTGCGGACGAACGCGGCGTCGGGGTACCCGGTGATCTCCTCGATCTGCGGGCTCATGTAGATTAGGCGACTCGTCTCGAGCTCCTCGATGTACACGCACCCGGGGATCCGCTCGACCAGTGCCCGGTACTGCGCCTCGGTTCGCCGGAGCGTGTCCTCCACGAGCTTGCGGTCGGTGATGTCGACCATCGACCCACGCCAGAAGATAGGGGTGTCGCCGTCGCGGACGATCACGGCCTCGTCGTGGATCCAGCGCGTGCGACCGTCCCTCGTCAGGATGCGGTAGTCGGTCGAGAAGTAGCCGGTCGTCTCCGACTCGTCGTTCTCCCGCAGGACGCGTTCGAGATCGTCCGGGTGGATCATCTTCTCCCATAGATCCGGGTCGTCGAGCCAGTCCTGCTCGGAGAAGCCGAGCAGCTCCTCCGTCTGGGGGCTCACGTACAGGGAGGTGCTCGCGCCGTCGAGGTCGTCGATGTAGGTGATGACCGGGGCGAGGTCGATCGCAGGTCGGAACGAATCACGCACGGCTTCGGCCAGGTTGTCGTGCCGGTCGCTGGTTTCCTGCATCCCTCGTCCGTTCCATCCGTCCTGGCCAGGGGGGCACGCCGGCGTAGCGGCATGCTGCCCGTTCAAGGTGTCGACCCGTCGGGGGGACCCCTTGACCAGGAGCACGGCGGGCGCCGGGGTCGGAACGGCGACCCGTGGTCACGGGGGCACATGGAGGGCTGCCGCGCGGCCAGCCTAGACTCGGCCGAGAACCCGGCGGGCCGACCGGGGGAGCGACGGAGGGGGAAGGCACATGCCCGGAGGGATCCTGGAACGACTGGCTGCGGGGCCGGTGCTCGGCGACGGTGGCTACCTGCTCGAGCTCGAGAAGCGCGGCTACGTGCAGGCCGGACCCTTCACGCCCGAGGTCGTCCTCGACCACCCCGACGCCCTGACCCAGCTGCACCGCGAGTTCCTGCGGTCGGGGGTCGATGTGCTCCAGACGATGACCTTCTACGCGAGCGACGACAAGCTCGCGACGGTCGGGCTCGAGGGGAAGGTCGACGAGATCAACCGCGACGCCGTGCGGATCGCCCGGCAGGTCGCCGACGAGTCCGACGCGCTCGTCGCGGGCAACCTCTCGGTCACGTGGGCCTACGAGCCCGCCGATCCGGCCAGCGCCGATCACGTCCGCGCGCTCTTCGACCGCCAGCTCCAGGCGCAGCTCGATGCGGGACCCCCCGACTTCTGGATCGGGGAGACGTTCAGCTACGTCGGAGAGGCCCTCCTGTTCGTCGAACGCGCGAAGACCACCGGGCTCCCGGTGATGGCGACGATGTCCTACGAGCAGTCCGATCCCAAGGCCTATGAGGGCGACACCCCGGAAGAGGCGGCGGTCAAGCTCCAGGACGCCGGCGCGGACATCGTCGGGGTGAACTGCCTCAACGGCCCGGTCCAGCAGCTGCGGATCGCGAAGCGGATCCGGGCGGCGGTCTCCGGACCGGTCGCGACCCAGCCCGTGGCGTACGCGACGACCGACGACAAGCCCGACTTCACCTCGTTCGAGAACTTCCCCTACGCGCTCGATCCGATGCAGGTCTCGCGCCACGACATGGCCGAGTTCACCAGCGAGGCGAACGAGGCCGGCATCGGGTTCATCGGCTCGTGCTGCGGCTCGGTCGCGGGACACATCCGTGCGATGGCCAAGGTGCTCGGCAAGCTGCCCGACGCGGAGCGCCCGTGGCGCTCGACGTCGGGTAAGGCGATGTCGGCCTACGAGTACTACGACCACACCGAGACCGAGACCGGCGCGTGAGGTTGCGATGAGTTCGAACGGCTACGACGCGATCGTCGTGGGCGGGGGCCACAACGGCCTGACCGCCTCGGCCTACCTCGCACGCGCCGGACTGCGGACGCTCGTGCTCGAACGCCGCGATCTCGTGGGCGGAGCGTGTGTCACCGAGGAGATCGCGCCGGGGGTTCGGGCGTCGACCACCTCCTACATCGCGTCGATGCTGCGACCCGAGGTGATCCGTGACCTGCAGCTGGAGCAGCGGGGGCTGCGTATGGTCCCGTGCGAACCGGGTCTGCAGTCGGTGTTCGAGGACGGCACGGTGATCCCGTACTGGACCGATCACGAGCGCACGGTCCGGGAATGGTCCAAGATCTCCGCCGCCGACGCGAAGACCTTCGACACGGTGGACAAGCGGCTCAAGCACCTCGCGCGCTACCTGCAGGGGTTCTTCCTGGAGGAGCCGCCGGACGTGCACGCACGCGGCTGGAAGAAGCTGTCCGAGGGGCGCAGGCTGCTGAAGCGGTTCCGGACAATCAAGGGGGACGAGATCACCGACCTCGTCTCGTTCCTCACCGGTTCGCTGGGGGAGTTCCTCGACCGGCACTTCGAGTCGGAGTACATCAAGCGGATGTACCTGGCGAACAACGTCTACGGGATGCACTCGCCCCCCTACCGGCCGGGAACGGCGATCGGACTGCTGTTCCACCTGCTGTCGGGCGGCGACGACGACGTCCAGGGCTTCTACGGTCACGTGATCGGCGGCATGGGTTCGATCACCCAGGCGATCGCCTCCGCCGCGACCGACGCCGGCGTCGAGATCCGCACCGACGCTCCCGTCGCCAGGATCCTCACGCAGGACGGACGCGCGACCGGTGTCGTGCTCGAGGACGGCACCGAACTGCACGCCAAGACCATCGTGTCGAACGCCGACCCGAAACGCACGTTCCTCGGCCTGCTCGAGAAGGGCGACCTGTCGGAGGAGTTCCGCCTGTCGGTCGAGGGCATCAAGATGGACGGTCCGTGCGCGAAGGTGAACATGGCGCTGTCCGAGGAGCCTCGCTGGACCGGCATGCCCGACGACGCCGATCCGATCCGCCGCTCGCTCGCGACGCTCGTGCCGACGCTGGAGGCCGCGGAGCGGATGTACGACGTCGCCAAGTGGGGTGAGATCCCCGAGGACCTGTGGGTCGACTGCGTCGTCGCGTCCAACGTCGACGACTCCCTCGCGCCCCCGGGGACCCACGTGATGACGTGCTTCGTGCAGTACGTGCCCTACGAGCTCCGAGAAGGAACGTGGGACGACAAGCGCGACCTGCTGGGCCGCCGCGTCGTGCAGAAGATCGCGCACTACGCGCCGAACGTGCCCAACGCGATCCAGGCGATGCAGGTCGTCACCCCGTTGGATCTGGAACGAACGTACGGCTTGACCGAGGGGAACATCTTCCACGGTGACCTCAACATCGAGCAGCTGTTCTTCATGCGTCCCGTCCCCGGATATGCCGACTACCGCACGCCGGTGGACGGTCTCTACCTGTGCGGCGCCGGCGTGCACCCCGGCGGCGGCGTCACCGGCGCCCCAGGCTACGCCGCGAGCCACAAGGTGCTGCGCGACCTGAAGAAGCGCCGCTGAAGGGGGATCTATCCGGTTCGGCGGAGCACGAGCTGGCGGAGCTGCCAGGTGATCGTGGTGGTCCTCGTTCCCTCGGCCAGCTCCGCCAAGCCACGATCGATCCGATCGACGCGCTCCGGGCCGACCTCGTCAAGGACATAGGGGTCGTTGCGAACGTTTTGGAGGTTCAGATGGAAGGAGCGCCCCGCGAGCGACGCAGGCACGTCGAAGGTCGCGACCCGATCGAGCTCCGTCGTCATATCCTCTGGACGTTCGGCCTCGGCTAGGACAGGCCCCACCGAGAAGACGCCTCCTTGCGATCGAAGGAGTCCGTCGAGCATCGCGAGGTAGTCGGTGAACACAGCGTCCGGTGAGTTCACGCGTTCAACCTCGACGAGTATCAGGCGACCGCCAAGAGCCAGAGCTCGGCTCCACGTCCCTAGGTGGGAGGTCGGTCGGGGCAGGTGTGAAAGGAGGAAGCGGGTGAACACCACGTCGGCGTCGGACACGGGCAGTTCACCCTCCAGCAGGTCGTGACGTCGGTACTCGAGCCCTTCGTGCGGGGATTGCCGAGCGACTTCGAGGAACGACTCCGCGACGTCGAGCCCGACGGTCCGATCCGGTCGCAAGGTCTCGGCCAGCAGGCGCGTCGTGTAGCCGGGGCCACAGCCAAGGTCCACGACGAGCGCGGGCGGCTCGTCGATCGTCAGGTTCTCGAGCAGAAAGCGGGTCTGTTCGTCCGCGATCGCGGCGACGTAGCGGAGGCGTTCGGCGGAGGCCGGCGTGTGCCCGAGCGTGTAGCGGGAGGCCATCAGGGATGCTTCTCGCGAGGACCCGTGTACAGCACGCGTGGACGGTAGAGGCGATTGTCGTCGTGTTGTTCGAGAACGTGCGCCGCGAGTCCCGCGATCCGGGCACACAGGAACACCGGGGTGTACAGGTCGATCGGGATGTCGAGCAGGTACAGCAGCAGGCCGATCGGCAGGTCGGTGTTGGGGTACAGGCCTTTCTCCCGCTCCATCGTCGCGACACAGATCTCGTAGCTGCGAACGAGATCCTCGCCACCGGGTCGGCGAGCGGCGAGCGTCGTCAGATCCTCGGCGAGGAGTGTGGCCCGGGGATCGGGGCGATGCATGTAGACGCGGTGGCCGAAGCCCATGATGCGTTCCTTGCGCTCGAGCTTGTCGAGCACGTAGGTCTCGGCGGTCGACGAGCCTCCGTTCGCGGCGATCTCGGCGAACATCCTCGCGCCGGCCTCGTTCGCTCCGCCGTGCAGCGGTCCCTTCAGCGAGGCGGTGGCGGCAACGATCGCGCCGTAGATGTCGGCGAGCGTGCTCGCCACGACGCGTGCCGTCAGTGTCGAGTTCGCGAGCTCGTGCTCGGAATAACAGGTGAGCACGCGGTCGAACACCTCGATCGCCTCCTCGTCGACGTCCGGCCCCGGGAGCAGGTGCAGGAAGTTCGCGACGAACCCGAGCTCGGGATCGGACGTGACGAGCTCGAGCGAGTGGGTGGCGCGGTAGGCGTTGGCCGCGACCGCCGGGGCCTTCGCGAGGATCCGCGTCGCCTTCGCGAGGTTCGCCGCGTGCGAGGTGTCGGCGAGCACGTCCGGGTCCTCGAACCCGGCGAGCGCCGACAGGGCGGTGCGCAGCGCGTCCATCGCGTCCATCTCCGGGGGCAGCGACCGAAGAACGGCCTCCATCCCCGGCGGCAACGCGGCGGCGTCGCGCAGGTCGGTGTCGAACCCGGCCTGCTGGTCGGTGGTCGGGAGCTCCCCGTACAGGAGCAGGTACGCGACATCCGGGTACCGGGCGGTGCGCGCCAGCTCGATCAGGTCGTAGCCACGCACGATGATCTGCTCGGTCTCCAGGTCGAGGAACGACACCTGCGTGTCGGTGGCGATCACGCCTTCCAGACCCGGGCGGTACTCGTGGGTCGGATCGGTCATGCGGGATCCCTCCCAGGCGGATCGCCCGCCCGCGCGATGTCCCGCGTCGAGCGCGCCAGCGTCGAATCGAGCGCAGCGTAGTCGTCGTAGCCGATCAGCTCGTACAGCTGCTCGCGCGTGAACATCCGATCGACCCAGGCCTCCTGCGTTCCCGTCGTGAGCAGTTCGTCGTAGAACTCGCCGGCGAGCTGAGAGAAGATCCGCGCAGCCGACACGGGGAAGATCACGATCCGGAACCCGAGCTCGCCGAGCCGAGCCGCGGGCAGCAGGGGGCTCTTGCCGAACTCCGTCATGTTCGCGAGGAGCGGCCCGGGGACCGCCTTCGCGTACGACGCGAACTCCTCCTCGGTCTCGAGCGCTTCGGGGAAGATCACGTCGGCGCCCGCCTCGCGGTAGGCGATACCGCGACGGATCGCTTCGTCCAGACCATGGGTCGAACGTGTGTCGGTGCGAGCGACGACGACGAGGTGCTGGGCGGCCTCGCGGGCGGCCGCCACCTTCTCGACCATCACCTCGGCCGGCACGACCTCCTTGCCGTCGAGGTGGCCGCAGCGCTTCGGATCCAGCTGATCCTCGATCTGGATCGCCGCGCACCGGGCCCCTTCCAGTTCCCGCACGGTCCGCATCACCATCAGCGCGGATCCGAAGCCCGTATCAGCGTCGACGATGAGTGGCATGCGGGTAACCCGAACGATCTGTCGTGCGTTGCGGGCCAGCTCGTCGAGCGTCACGAGGCCGATGTCCGGAAGGCCCATCGAGGCCGAGTACCCCGCCCCCGACAGGTAGACGGCCTGCGCACCGGCACGGCGGGCCAGAAGCGCCGAGAGGCCGTGGAACACGCCGGGAACCACGAGCGTCTCGTCCGAGCGGAGCAGCTCGCGGAGCTTCTTCGCCGGGTGCTCACCGGGATCGGGTGTCAGCCAGGTCATGTGTTCGCCTCCTCGGTTCGGAGCTGTGCGAGCAGGTACTCGAGGGTGGTCGACTCGTCGAGGTTCCACACGTGCTCGGCCACGAGGCCCACTCGTTCGTCGGACCAGCGTCCGGAGACGTTCGCCCGGTACTTGCGCGTGACCTCCTCGTCGGTCATCGGGTTCTTCGCGTGCCCGCGCGGGTAGCGCACCTCACGGACGTGTTCGACTCCGTCGGCGGTCGTGACGGTGATCCGGTTCGGAACCCCGTCGGGGTAGCCGTCCGTGAGCGCGTCGTCCGACTCGACGGTCGTGCGCTGCTGGAGCAGCCCCAACGTCGACGGCCGGCGGATCCGGTCGAGGTCGAACGTCGCCATCGTGACCTCGCCGTCCTCGAGCGCGGCGCACACGATGTACTGGATCGAGTGGTCGGCGGTCTCCCGCGTCTTCGGGTCCCACTTCTCCGGATCCTTCGCGATGATCTCGTAGCTCGTGCGGAACGTGTCGATCCGGATCGCCGCGATCTCGACGGATCCGATCTCGCTCCGGAGCCGCAGCGCGGCGTCGACCGCGCTCTGCGCGTGGTACTCGACCGGCCAGAACTTGATGTAGGTGTCGAGGATCCGGCTCGGAGCGCCTCCGGCCGCGATCCCGGCGAGGGTCGTGTCGTCGAACCCCGATCCATCGAGGAGCTGCGCGAACAGCCCCATCTCCCCCGTGAACGGCTCGTTCGGTCCGGTCATCCCCGCCTCGGCGAGCAGCGCCCCGAAAATGCCGTTGCGCGCGGCGTTCGCGGCGGCGGCGCCCTTCCACATCGACAGCTCGCCGGCCCGCGTCTGCCGCATCGCCGCGTGGGGGACGGTCGCGATCGATACCGCGTGTTCGAGATGCTGCTCATCCAGGTCGACGAGCATGCCGGCACCCAGCGCGGCCCCGATCGCGATGTAGTTCACGTGGTCCCAGCCGTGCGCGCGCAGACTCGCCGCGTCGCACAGCGTCACCGGGATCTCATAGGCCACCGCGATCGCCTCGAGCAGCTCACGCGGTGAGCGGTTGCGAACCTCGGCGATCGCGACCAGCGCGGGGATCACGTCGCTCGGATGCAGGGGTTCCTTCGATAGGTACGTGTCGTTGAAGTCGAGATAGCGCACGGCCACGGCGTTCGCGAAGCTCGTGATCTCCGGGTTCGCGCGCCGGGACGTGTTCCAGATCGAGGCGCCGGCCGCATCGGGGAAGGCGTTCGCGTACGCACGTGCGGCGGTCGGGGAGTCCGCATCGAACGCGGCGGTCGCGACACCGATCGAGTCGAGGATCCGTCGCTTGACCTCGTGGGCGGTCGAGTCCGGGATCGTGGTGACGCCCGCCGCGTATCCGGCGAGCATCCTGCTGTAGCGGTCGGACATAGCTCGGGAGCCTATCGGCTGGGCCCGCTGCCCGGTGGGCCCTGCGGCGCATGCCCGCCGGGTAGCATGGAGCGATGGCCGAACCGGTGGTGGGCGTGATCATGGGATCCCGGTCCGACTGGGAGACGATGCGGCATACGGCCGAGACCCTCGAGGAGCTCGGCGTGCCGTTCGAAACTCGCGTGGTCTCCGCGCATCGCACCCCGGACCTGTTGTTCGAGTACGCGGCGGCCGCGGAACAGCGAGGCTTGCGGTCGATCGTCGCGGGGGCGGGCGGCGCCGCCCATCTGCCCGGGATGACCGCCTCGAAGACCACGATCCCCGTCTTCGGCGTGCCGATCGAGTCGAAGGCGCTCAAGGGGATCGACTCGCTCCTGTCGATCGTCCAGATGCCGTCGGGCGTTCCCGTCGGCACGGTCGCGATCGGCCGGGCCGGCGCCGTGAACGCGGCGCTGCTGGCGGCGGGCGTGGTCGCGCTCGGCGACGGCGCGGTGCGCGAACGGCTGAAGGCGTTCCGCGAGCGACAGACGAACGACGTGCTCGCGCATCCCGACCCCTCCGAGGAGTAGCGATGCTCGTCGCCGTGGTCGGAGGCGGGCAGCTCGGGCGGATGCTCGCACTGGCGGGGATCCCGCTGGGCCTGCGCTTCCGGTTCCTTGATCCGAACCCGGATGCGCCCGTCGGCGGTCTCGGGGAGCTGATCGTCGCGGACTACGACGACGAAGAGGCGCTGCAGCGGCTCGCCGACGGCGCCTCCGTGGTCACCTACGAGTTCGAGAACGTTCCCGTCG
Source organism: Actinomycetota bacterium (assembly GCA_040881665.1). Taxonomy (NCBI): domain Bacteria; kingdom Bacillati; phylum Actinomycetota; species Actinomycetota bacterium. Next base: position 47,100 of record JBBECT010000007.1, on the reverse strand, counting down.
ACGCCGCACGCACCCTCGAGCGATGGGCACCGGTGTTCCCGCCCCCGCGTGCGCTCGAGGTCGCGCAGGACCGTGTCGCGGAGAAGACGCTGTTCGGTGTGGTGGACATCCCGTTCCATGCCTACCGGCCGGTCGACTCGCTCGAGGAGCTCCAGGAAGCGATCGACGAGGTCGGGACCCCGTCGCTGCTGAAGACGCGCCGGCTCGGCTACGACGGCAAAGGTCAGGCGGTGATCGCCGAGCTCGGCGACGCGGCGGCCGCGTGGGAGAGGGTCGGGGGCACATCGAGCATCCTCGAATCGCTCGTCGAGTTCGACCGGGAGCTGTCGGTGATCGCGGTGCGAGATCACGAGGGCCGCACGCTGTGCTACCCGCTGGTGGAGAACCGCCACGAGGAGGGGATCCTGCGGCGCTCCGTCGCCCCGGCACCGAACGTCACGCTCGATCTGCAAGCCCAGGCGGAGGTGCACGCGAACCGGATCATGGACGAGATCGGCTACGTCGGGGTGCTCGCGCTCGAGCTGTTCCAGGTGGGGGAGCGGGTGCTCGCGAACGAGCTGGCACCCCGCGTCCACAACTCCGGGCACTGGAGCATCGAGGGTTCCGAGACGAGTCAGTTCGAGAACCACCTGCGGGCGGTGCTCGGCCTCCCGCTGGGATCGACCGCTCCGCGGGGCGCCAGTGGGATGCTGAACCTGATCGGCTCCGAGCCCGAGGCAGCGGGGATCCTCGCGGTCCCGGGAGCGCACCTGCATCGGTACGGGAAGGAGCCGCGTCCCGGGCGCAAGCTCGGGCACGTGACGGTCGTCGCCGAGGACGCCTGGTCGCGCGACGCACGCCTCGCGCAGGTCGCGCGGATCGTCGACCCGCCCCCCGACCAGGAGTAGGCTCGCCAGCGATGGCCTACGTGGAGTGCCCCGACTGCCGTGTTCCGCAGCAGGTGGCCGACGAGTCGACCGACTACACGTGCTTCAGCTGTTTCATCGAGCACCGGTTCTTCCGCTGTCCGAACTGCGAGACGGCGCAGACGATCGCGAAACGCTGGACGAGCTTCACGTGCGGCAAGTGCCAGCGGAAGGTGGACGTTCCTACGAGGATCTCGTTCACCGAGGCGACCAAGGCCCGCGAATCCACGGGCGTCGGCTACCCGTACCCGAAGCTGTAGGAGGAGACGATGCGCCAGCCAGTGACGAGTCGAGGTCCCGGACCGATCGTGATGCTCGTGGGAGCCGTCGTGCTCGCGGCCGGATCGGTCCTCCCGTGGGCGAAGGTGAGCGCTCCCTTCGCCGTGGAGCGATCGATCGGAGGTCTCGAGGGTGACGGCGTGTTGACGGTCGTCGGAGCGGTCCTGATCGCGGGCGCTGCGCTGATGTGGATGACCGGCCGTAGATGGGGGCGCGTCGTGGGCGTGATCGTCGCCGTCCTGGCGGCGGGGATCGCGATCTACGACCTGATCAACATCAACGACGCGATCGATGACATCGCGATCCAGACGGGCGGTCTGGCCGAGGCGGCGGCCGGGATCGGCATCTACGTCGCGGTGGCCGGAGCGATCGTCGCGCTGATCGGCGGAGTGCTGTCGGGACCGGTCTCGACAGCACCCGATCGGGCATCGGGTGTCACTTCGACCGCTGGCGCCACGCGCCCCCCCTCCACGACCGCAGCCCCGCCGCTCCCGCCTTCCCCCGGGAACGTTCCACCGCCACCACCACCTCCGCCGTCCTAGAAGCGTTGTTCGAAGCCGCATCGCGTTTCGGTGCGTATCCTGCACGGCATGGGTGATGCCTTGACCCTGCGTGGCGTCCAGATCGATATCGCTCGTGGGCGCACGATCCTCGGGCCGATCGATCTCGAGGTCGCCGTCGGGGAGCACTGGGTGGTCCTCGGTCCGAACGGCGGTGGAAAGACGACCCTGCTCACACTCGCCGGCACGATGCGTCATCCGTCGCGCGGCGAGGCGTGGGTGTTGGGGGAGCAGCTCGGTCGCACCGACATCCGACGGCTGCGCGAGCGGATCGGCCACGTCAGCCACGCGATCGCCGATCGGATCCGGCCGTCGATAGAGGTGTTGGACGTCGTGCTGACGGGTCGGGGATCGATGCTGGAGACCTGGTTCCACGACTTCACGGAGGCCGATCACGGGTACGCCCGCGCTCTGCTCGATGAGTTCGGGTGCGGGGGGCTCGCCGGTCAGGCCTTCGCGGCGTGTTCGCAGGGGGAGCGCCAACGGGTGCTCCTTGCGCGCGCTCGGTTCGCTCGTCACGAGCTGCTGCTGCTCGACGAACCGGCGGCGGGGCTCGATCTGCCGGGGCGGGAATCGCTGCTCCGCGCGATCGAGGGATACGCGAGCGTCGAGGACGGCCCGACGACGATCCTGGTCACCCACCACCTCGAGGAGATCCCCGCCTCGACGACCCACGCTGCGCTGCTTCGTCAAGGGCAGATCGTGGCCTCGGGTCCGATCGAGGAGGCATTGACCGACGCAACGCTGTCGGCAACCTTCGACATGGGATTGCGCGTCGGGAGAACCGGCGCCCGATGGTCGGCGATCGCTGCATGATCTCTGCAGGTCGCTAGGCCACGGCCTCCACGCTCGGGACCCCGCGCGAGAGCCGGCCTTCCGGTAAAATCCTGCATCATGGATTATCCACGAGTTGGCGCGGGCGATGGCGGGCCGGTTGGCCCCGTCGACCCTCTCCAGATCCCTCGGTTCGCCGGGCCTTCGACGTTCGCGCGCCTCCCCCGGCTCGACGAGGTGGACAGATGTGATGTCGCGATCGTGGGTGTGCCGTTCGACAGCGGAGTGAGCTACCGGCCCGGGGCTCGTTTCGGTCCGAACGCCGTGCGCAACGCGACCCGCTTGCTCCGCTCGTACCATCCGGGTCTGGACGTGGAGCCGTTCGCGGCACAACAGGTTGCGGACGCCGGCGACGTGGGATGCAACCCTTTCGACATCGCCGAGGCGATCACACAGGTCGAGGCCGCCGCGGAGTCGGTCCTGGCCGATGCCGGTAGCCTGCTCACGATCGGTGGCGATCACACGATCTCCCTTCCCCTCTTGCGGGCGATGGCTCGGCGGCACGGGCCGATCGCGCTGCTGCACTTCGATGCCCACTTGGACACCTGGGACTCCTACTTCGGAGCCTCCTACACGCACGGGACACCGTTCCGCAGGGCGTGGGAGGAAGGCCTTCTCACGAAGGACCGCTCCATGCACGTTGGGACGCGCGGACCTGTGTTCACGCCGCAGGATCTCGTCGACGACGCGAGCTTCGGCTTCGCGATCGTGCACGCGATGGACCTGCAGTCGACGAGCGTGACAGAGGTCGTGACACGGGTCCGCGAGCGCGTCGGAGATGCGCCGCTGTACGTCTCGATCGACATCGACGTGCTCGATCCGGCGCATGCGCCCGGGACCGGGACCCCCGAAGCCGCGGGTCTCACGAGTCGTGAGCTGATCGGGATCTTGCGCGGGCTCTCGGGGTTGAACCTGGTCGGCGCAGACGTGGTCGAGGTGGCCCCCGCCTACGACCATGCCGAACTGACGAGCATTGCCGCCTCGCACGCCGCGTACGAGCTCCTCGGCCTGTTCGCCCTTCGAAGTCGATGACGAGCGGCAACGGCCGCGCCACGCTGGACCTGCTGATCGTCGGCGTCGGTCCCGTTGGTCCTACGCGGGCTACGACGCCGGTTTCGGGAAGTTCTCCGTCGGCTTGATGGATTCGGTGGCCGAGCCGGGCGGTCAGATCACCGCCCTGTACCCGGAGAAGACGATCTACGACGTGGCGCCTCGGTGAGCGCGCCGAGGAGATGGAGATCGACGAGGGAGGGGTCACGATCTCGACGGCGGCCGCGACCCCAGGACACTCGACCGACCCGGGATAGATCAAGCGGACGGGATCACCGGCTCACCGGTCTCCTGATCCGACCACAGACCGAGCCCAACGCCTCCGAGGACCAAGAGCAGACTCAGTACGAGCGCGGCCGTCAGCGGCTCGTCAACGAATACGACCGAGGAGGCCAGACCGACGACGGGAACTGCCATGAGGGTGAGGTTCGTTGTGATCGAAGGCAGGCTTCGGCTGATCGTGATGAGCCCCCACAACCCGAAGGCCGAACCCAGGAAGACCTGATAGGCGACGATCGCGACCGTCTCCGCGTTCCACCGTATGCTCGGTGCGCCGTCGAAGATGACCGCCAGCGCAGTGATCGGCACCGCCGCGAGGGCGAGCTGCCAGGGCATGAGCTCGAACGGAGTGCCGGTCCATCGGTGCCCGCGGATGTGGACCGTGGTCACCGCGTTCGCGATCGCGGCAGCGAGGAGCATCCCGACGCCGACGAGCAGCTGCGTGTCGCTCCAGTCCAGCCCCCATGGCTCGAGCAGCAGGACGATGCCCGCACACCCGAGGGCGAGTCCGGCGATCCGCTGTGCCGTCAGGCGTTCGTGCAGCAATGCCACGGCGAACGGAACGGTCCACAGGCTGGCCGTGTACACGAGGATCGACGAGCGCCCCGGGGGGACGAACCGCAGGGCGCTGAACACCAGGGCAGTCACCAACGCGAGTCTGATCAGCCCCACGCTGAACAGGATCGGTCGGTCCGAGCGCAGCGGCCGACGGAGACCGCCTCTCGATGCCATGACGGCGCCGACAACCGCCGCGGCCCCGGCCATCCGGAATGCCGCGAGCCACAGCGGCGGGACGAGCTCGACCCCCGCCGACATGATCGGCCAGTTCACTCCCAGCACGACGATCGTGGCAGCGGCGAGCACGAAGACGGCGGGACGACGCATGACAGGTGGCTCCGACGTTCGCCGCGACGGCGTCCAGACGCGATGCTTCAGGGCGACGTTCGGTCGACGCCGTCTGCGGGTGCGATCCGACAAGTCGCCGATGCCGCTAATCGAGCAGTCGGTCTTCGTATTCGACGCGTGACAGGATCCGCGGGTCACCCTCGGTGATCAGCACCATGTCCTCGATGCGGACCCCTCCTCCTCCCGGGACGTCGGGGACCCACACGAGCGGCTCGACCGCGAACACCATGCCGGCCTTGAGCTCGAACGCCGTCGATCCGGGGAGCGTCTCGCCGATGTAGGGGGGTTCGTTCGCCCCCATGCCGATCCCATGACCGATGAACAGGCTGAAAAGGTTGTCCGCGAATCCATGTTGCCCGACCTTGTCGATGATCGCGTCGGCGATGTCCTGATTCGTGTTCCCGGGACGCATCTTCTCGACGCCGGCCATCAGACCCTCGTACACGCTGCGGTACACACGCTTCTGCATGGCGGACGGCTTCCCGACTATGGTCGTGCGTCCGATATCGGCGAAGTATCCGTTCCACATCGCGCCGATGTCGATGAAACAGAGGTCCTGGTTCCGGATGATCTTGTCCGTGCAGATGCGATGCGGGGGCGACATGTGTTCACCGGAAGCGACGAACGGCGTGATGACGTGCGCCATCTCGCCGCCCATGTAGTAGAGGGTCTGCATCGCGTCGCCGGCAACCTCGTTCTCTCGCCTTCCGGCTCGCGTTGCGTCGAGTGCGCGCTGGGTCACGGCATCACCGATCGCGCACGACTCCTCGATGATCGCGATCTCGTCCTCGGACTTGATCAGGCGAGCCTGTTGCATCAGCGAATCGCCATCGGTCAGCTGGACGTCGGGCACATGCGACTGCATCGCCTCGACGAGGGAGTAGTTGACCTGGTCGACGCCGAGCCGCCCGGCGTCGACCCCCAGGTCGGCCAGCAGCGGAACCAGCGTGGACTTGACGAAGCCGTCGACCAGTTCTCGCTGCTCCATGATCGGGATCGGATGGGCCGCGGTCAGCCACGACATCCCCATCGAGACCTTGTCGATCTCCCCTCCGGAGCACAGCAGGATCGGGTCCGAGTCCTGCGAGATCAGCACGCCGTTCAAGGAGGTCGTCTTGCCGGCGATCAGCTGTGCTCGCAGGGAGGTCAGGTACCGGACGTTTTCGTCCTTCCACAACAACATCGCGTCGATGTCGGAGGCGCGAAGCGTGTCCCTGACCTGCCGGATGCGGTTCCGTCGGAGTCGATCGAAATCGATCCGGTCCTCCCAATCGACTCCGAATGGACCTCGTGCGTACTTGCTCATCGGAGTGCTCCTCACCGGACGCTGCGGGCTGAACACCTGGTCCGCTCACGTCCCGACGGTTCCGTACGGTGGTGCTCGAGCGATAGGATGTCCCGAGAAGAGATGTATCATACATCTTGTCGGAAGCACCCCCGGAACTGTTCTGCTCGGCCTCGAGAGACGTTCGGTGGGGAACGAGACCGAGGAGGGACCTGATGGCGAGCGCGAAAACGGTCGACGACGGTATGTGGGCCAACCTCGCCAATGATCAGGGTCGACGAACGGCACACGAATTCGTCAAGGAATCCCTCCGGCGAGCGATCCTTCGCGGAGACCTTCCCGGAGGTGCCCGCCTGATCCAGGCCGACCTCGCCGCGACGTTGCACGTCAGCACGACCCCCGTGCGCGAAGCGTTGCGCGATCTGGCGACCGAGGGCTTGATCACCCTCGACCGCCACCGTGGGGGCATCGTGCGCGAGCTCAACTGGACCGAGATGGAGGACATCCGCCAGATCCGCCATCAGCTGGAGCCCCTGGCGGTCAGGCTCGTCGTCGAACGCATCACCGAACCCGAGTTGCGCGAGGCCGACCGCCTGCGCCAGGAGATGGCGAAGGAGAAGGATCTCGGGAACTGGGTCGAGCTGAACACGCGGTTCCACCTGGTCTTCCACGAGTCGACGGGTGTGCCGCGCCTGGCGTCGATCCTGGAGGGATTCGAGGAGACATCCGCCGTCTACGTCGCGCAGGCGCAGCGATGGCACCCCGAGATCCGTCGGCGCGCGGACGACGAGCACCGGGCACTGGTGGATGCGTTCCGGGGGCGGGACGCGGAGCAAGCGGGACAGGTCATGACGGGCCACTCGGCGATGCCGATCGACATGACCCGCCCCGAGGAGCGCGGCGAGGCGTAGCGGCTCGTCGGTCGATGCCCGCCGAGGGTGGCATACGACCCGGACATCTGGGCGATCTCGGCAACCAGCGAACGGGAGGCACGAAGTATGGACACGGTACGTCTCGGAGTCGTAGGGATCGGCTGGTGGGGTGGCGTCCTGACCGAGAGCGCACGAGAGTCGGGGCTCGCGGAGGTCGTGGCGTGTTTCGCTCGGTCGGTGGACACGCGCGAAGCGTTCGCGAAGGAGCACGGGTGCCGTGCAGCGTCGAGCTTGGAGGACATCCTGGACGATCCCGAGATCGACGGGCTTCTCGTCGCGACGCCACACTCGACCCATCTCGAGATGGTCGAGCGGGCCGCAGCCGCGGGTAAGCACGTCTTCGTCGAGAAGCCACTCACACTGACCGTGGCCGAGGCGAAGCGTTCGATCGCCGCAACCGAGGCGGCCGGCGTGATCCTGCAGGTGGGACACAACCGTCGTCGGCAGCCCGCCAACCGCCTGCTGAAGGAACTGATCGGGTCCGGCGAGCTGGGGACGGTCCTTCAGCTCGAGGGGAACCAGTCCGGCCCCGGCGGTCACAAGCCGGCGCTGCCCGGCTGGCGCCGCACCGCCGAGGAATGTCCCGCCGGGGGGATGACCGGGCTCGGCGTGCATATCGTCGACACCTTCAACTACTTCGTGGGGCCCGCGAAGCGTGTCACGGCGTTCAGCAAGCGGATCCACGGCTTCCTGCCACTCGATGAGGCCACTACCGTGATCCTGGAATACGAGAGCGGTCCGTTGGGCTACATCGGTACCTCCTATTTCGTGCCGGCCGTGAACGTGCTGTCGGTGTACGGCAGTGACGGCAACGCATGGAACGAAGAGGACGGAACTCGGCTCTTCACCCAGGAGCGGAAGGACCCCGCGCGGATCGAGCGGGAGGTCGACACCGTGAACACGATCGTCGACGAGCTCGCCGAGTTCGCCCGGTGTATCCGCGACGGCACCACGCCCGAAACGGGTGCAGCGCAGGGACTCGAGGTTGCCGCCGTGCTGGAGGCCATCGATCGCAGCGTCGCTTCGGGGTGCGCGGTGGAGTTGGCCGACCTGCGGTGAGGTGATCGTCGACCTCAGGTGGTCCGCGCCTGGTGCCGTTCGGCGCGGAGCGCGCTCAGGGAGTGAAGAGATGCGGCGACGACGATCAGGAGCCCACCCACGACGACCTCCACCGCGGGGATCTCTCCCACAGCGAGCCACACCCAGAACGGACCGAGCAACGTCTCGATCCTGGAGACGAGACTGACCTCCGGGGCCGGCAGGTCTCGGGCCGCACGTGTCGTGAGGGTGAGCGACACCGGCAGGATCACGAGCCCGAGGATGAGGAGCAGGGGCACGTCGCTGGGTGGTGGACGGAGGCCCGCACCGGCGACGACCGCAACGCAGGCAGTGATCAAGCCTGCGATCGCGAGCGCCGGAAGCATGCTCGCCTCACCAGCTCGTCGCACCGTCGTCAGGAACGCAGCGAAGCAGAGGGATCCGGCCACGGCGATGAGGTCACCCACCAAGGAGCCGTGCTGGAGGCTCCCCGCGAGGATCACCGCGAGGCCCACGACCACCGACAGACTCGCGACCCACGTCCGGCGTGGGATGTCCTCCCGGAGGAACACACGACTGAGGATCGCCGCGAACAGGGGGCCGGCGCCGACGATCACGAGCACGTTCGCGACGTCGGTGCGACGCAACGAGGTCACGAACGCGACCGTTGCACCGGAGAAGAAGACCGCGCCCAACAGCGTCACCTGCACGGCCGGACCCGTGAACGGACGAGGACCACGGCGCACGATGACCCAGGCCAGTGCCACGATCCCGGTGGCCGTCAGCACACCCCGCCACAGCAGGACCGTCCAGGGATCGGCGTGCAGGCTCCGGATGATCAGCGCGTCGGGGGAAAGGATGAGCACGGCTGCCACGCACAGGGCGGTCGCTCGCCCGCGCCTTCCGAGAAGTCCCTGCGCTGCAACGATGTCCACTCCCTAGACAGCGTTTCCAACACTTTATATAGTACGCGACCAAGGTCCACCCGCGACGAGGGGAAGGTGGGGGTCCATGGTTCAGAGGAAGGTGTTGTTCCGAACGCTGGCGCTGCTCGCGGCGTTGTTGTTCGTGGCGGCTGCATGCGGGAACGACGGGGACGGCGAAGGCGACGAGAGCGGTGAATCCGGTGAGAAGTCCGACATCATCCGCTTCACGTTCGCGCCCGACCCGGCGTGGGATTGGATCAAAGACAACGGCATGCTGGAGGCGATGGAGCAGGAGTCCGGCTTCCGCATCATCCAGCTAGCGACGTGGGACGAGTTCGCGACGTTCGCGGGTGGGCACGCCGATGTGATCTCGACCGGCACGTACGAGACCCCGTTGCTCGAAGATCAGGGGATCGAAACGGTCACGTTCGCTCAGTTCAACATGAACAAGGACGTGCTCGTGACGGCGAACCCTGAATACAAGACGGTCGCGGACATGCCCGAAGGTTGCAAGATCGCTTCCGAGTCCGTCACCGGCAACACGATCATCTGGGCGTCGCTGATCAACGAAGTCGACGGGCGCGAGGTCGCGGAGGGATCCGACGACATCGGCATCGTCACGGCGGACTACCAGATCATCCCGACCCTCCTGCGGGAAGGTGAGGCGTGCGCTGGCATCCTCGACCCGACCCAGGTGATCGGGGACATGGCCTCCGGCGACCTGACCGTCATGTACGACGGGAAGTCGGCCTCGCAGCTCTACGGCGAGGAGATCGTGCCCGGCCACGAGGGCGTGCTGAGCAACGCGTTCGTCTCGCGGAAGGAATGGTTCGACGCGAACCCCGAAGCGGTCGCGTTCTTCCTCGACGTCTGGGACTGCGCGATGCAGGAGTGGGACGCCAACTACGAGGAGATCATCGACACCTACCCGCAGCACTTCGCGGTGGAGGATCCGTCCGAGGCCGACTTCATGAAGGACTACTTCGCCAATACCTTCGACTGGTTCGTCGAGAGCCCGTACCTGACGGACGAGTGGATCGAGGGTGAGCGGCCCGTCTTCGACCTGGTGCAGGACGCGGGGATCGTCCCCGAGGACGCGGAGTTCCCGGAGCACGCGGCGATCGAGCCGCCCCCGGAGGCCGAGCGCGCCTGCCCCAAGGTGTAACGAGCAGGCGATAGCAGTTCCGGCGTCGGCGTCGACCGCTGCCCGCGCGGTCGATGTCGGCGCCCCAACCCCCTTGGAGCCATGGCGACGATAGAGAAATCTCTCGAGGATCTCGAAGAAGAGGCACTCGACGCGTTCACCAAAGGTGGGCGCTCCCGCGCGAAGGTCATGTATTCGCTGCTCGGCGGCTTGGCCTTCATCGGTGTGTGGGCGTACTTCGCCGCCTTCGTGTTCGAGCCCTACGTGCTTCCATCACCCGGCCGCGTCGTGGCGAGGATGTGGGAGCTGCTCACCACCGGCCTGGTCGTCGAGAACTTCTGGAGCAGCTTCGTCAAGACGATGGTCGGGTGGGCGATCGCACTGGCGGTCGGTATCCCGATCGGCCTGATCATGGGCCGGTATCGCTACGGCAAGGCCTTCTTCCACGACTTCGTGTACATCTTCGCCAACGTCCCCCTGCTGGTGTACGCCGTCGTGGCACTGATCGTGTTCGGGATCAGTCCCTGGGGGCCGGCCTTCGTGGTCGCCCTGGAGGCGTTCACCGGGATCGCGATCAACGTGGCGGCCGGCGTCGAGTCGGTGGACCGTGGGTTGCTCTCGATGAGCCGTTCGTTCCGTCGGAACAGCCGGCAGACCGCGAAGGCGGTCGTGGTCCCCTCGGTGGTGCCGTTCCTGTTCGCGAGCGGACGCACCTCATTCGCGAACTCCTGGAAGCTCGCCGCGCTGGCGGAGACCTTCGGGGGCTACGTCGGCGTCGGCTTCCAGCTCGAGAAGGCCTTCCAAGCCTTCTCGGTCGAGAGCCTGCTGGCCTGGATGTTCTACTTCGTGATCTTCGTCGTGCTCGTCGAACGGGTGTTGATCACCCCCCTGGAGAAGCGTGTTTTCGCCTGGCGAGATCCGTCCCGCGCACGGAGGGCCGACGCATGAGCACGGTCAGCGACAAAGGAGTGCGGGGCGGCGGACCGGTCGTGGGCGATCTGCCCGAGGTGAGCCTGCCCCCGGCCCCGAAGCCCTGGTACCGGTGGATCGTGTCGGACCGCGCCGCACGGTATACGGCTCGCGTGCTGTTCGTCTTGATCTGGCAGTGGGCGGGCACGACCTTCGAAGACATCCCCGCTCCGACCGAGACGATCGAGTTCCTGATCGAGGAGTTCCAGAGCGGAGAGGTCTGGCCCAACATCGCGATCAGTCTGGTCAGGGCGGTGATCGGTCTGTCGATCGTGCTCGTCCTCGGCGTCGTGATCGGGATCGCGATGGCGCGCTGGTGGCGCGTGCGCTACTTCATGACCGATCTGATCCTCGTCGGGATCACGCTGCCGGCCTTCATCTGGGCGTTGCTCGTCGTGATGTGGTGGGGCTTCAGCAACATCGGTCCGATCGCGGTCTGCGTGCTGTCGGCGACGCCGCAGCTGGTGATCAGTACGTTCCAGGGAGCGACGGCGACGCCCGGCAAGCTGCGGGCGATGTCGGAGGCGTATCGGGTGCCCGCGAAACGCCAGTTCCGCTCGCTCGTGATCCCTTCGATGATGGAGTACATCGCGGCCGGCTTCCGCTCGGCGGTGCTCGCCGGGTGGGGGGCGATCCTGCTCGTGGAGTGGTTCGGCAACGACAAAGGTGTCGGGTTCAGGGCGCACTACTGGTACGACGCCGGGTCCTTCGCCGGCATGATGGCGTGGGGGCTCGTGATGATGGTGATCATCCTGGCCTTCGATCGGATCGTGATGGACCGCGTCGTGCGGCACTTCCGCCGCTGGCGCATCGGCGGGCAGCAGTGGTCCGGGTAGGCGACGGAGCGACGACGAACAGGAGCTGAGACGACGTGGCGCGACTGGTAGCAGATGACGTCAAGAAGGTCTTCGCACCCACACGTGCGGGGCAGGATCCGGTCGTCGCGCTGCGCGACGTCAGCTTCGAGGCTGAAGGCCACACGTTCGTCGCACTGGTCGGCCCGTCCGGATGCGGGAAGAGCACGTTCCTGAACATGGTCTCGGGTATCGAAGATCCCAGCGGCGGCACCTTGGAGGTGACGGGGGACGAGGGCCCGGCCCGCATCGGGTACGTCTTTCAGGATCCCCGGCTCCTGCCGTGGAAGACGGTGCTCGACAACATGGTCTACGTGCTCGACGAAAAGGACTCGGAAGCGCGCGTCGCGCGCGGTCGGGAGTTCCTCGACATGGTCAACCTCGGCGCCACCGCGGAGATGTTCCCGGGGCAGCTGTCCGGTGGGATGCAGCAGCGCGTCGGGATCGCTCGCGCCTTGTCGATCCGCCCCGACCTGCTGCTGATGGACGAGCCCTTCAGCCACCTCGACGCGATCACGGCTCGGGACCTGCGCGTGGAGCTCCAGAAGCTGTGGCTCGATACCCACTCGACCGTGCTCTTCGTGACCCACGACGTGCTCGAAGCCGTCCAGTTGTCGAACCGCGTCATCATGATGAGCAGCCGCGGCATGGTGTTCCGCGATCTCATGATCGACCTCCCGTTCCCGCGTCGGCAGACCGATCGGGAGGTCGCGATCCAGCAGGCGGAGATCCTCGAGCTGTTCGAGGAGATGGAACGTCCGCTGGTCGAAGCGTGACGGTGCCCCGCCACGTGTAGCTTTCTTCGAGCGCCCGACGACGACACGAGGAGGACCACATGTTGCGACACACCGCTTTCTTCATGCTGAAGGAGGGCAACGGAGAGGAGGAGATGCGCTGGATGCAGAAGGGATCCGCGTTCATGCGCTTCACCGCCGCCGGGCCGTCGGCGATCGACTTCGGCCAGGATCTGTTCGGTGGCTCCCTCCACCTGAAGGACACGAAGCCGTGGGATCGGACGCCACGCTGGCAAGGCCAGACGGAGGGACCGCCGTGCGACTACGACGTCGCGCTGCATCTGGACTTCGAGGACGAAGCCGCCCTCGAGGCATACAACAAGGACGACGTGCACCACGAGATCGCGGTCTACAACGCCGCCAAGTGCCAGGGTGAACTGACCGCTCGGATCGACTTCTGGTACGACGGCGACCCGATCATCGAGCCGGGCCACGTCCGGCACGCGGCGCTGTTCCTCTGGAAGGACGACGTCGACGACGCGACGAAGGAACGCACCCTGGCCGAGATCAAGCGCCTGGGTGACGAACCGGGTGTCGAGCGGGTCACGATCGGCACGAGTGTGGGCAAGCTGCGGACCGACTACGACTGGATCATCGACGTCGGGTTGACCGATCGGGACGCTGCGGATGCGTTCGTGAAAGGTGACGCGTACACGAAGGCGATGCGAGAGGTCGCCGACGTGACGAGGTACGAGTGGACCGCCCGCATGACCCACACGATGTACGGCCACTGACCACCCTTAACGCGACTCGACGAGAGGACCCACCCGCATGGCACAGGGCAAGGTCATCGACGTGCATTGCCACTGCACGCTCGAGCGATTCAAGAAGGCCGTCCTCGAAGACGGCACCGACTGGCACGGCATGACGTCCGCCGACGGCGAGCTCGGCAACGAGAAGAACCGATGGAGCGTCCAGAAGCGGATCGAGACGATGGACGAGCTGAGGATCGACATCCAGCTCGTCTCGCCTACCGACGTGTTCTATCAGTACGACCAGGCTCCGGAGGTTACCGAGCGGATCTCGCAGGAGGCGAATGAGGAGATCGCGGGCATGGTGCGCGATCACCCGGATCGGTTCACGGGGCTCGGCACACTCCCGATGCAGGATGTCGAACGGGCCAAGAAGGAGATGGCCCGTGGGATGGGGGAGCTGGGTCTCACGGGATTCATGATCGACGACCATGTGAACAACCGCACCTACGACGACGCTGTGTTCGACAGCTTCTTCGAGGTCGCCGAGGAGCTCGGCGTGTTCCTGCTCGTGCACCAGTTTAAGCACACCACGGTCGCGGCGCGTACCGAGGACTTCTTCCTGCTGAACTCGATCGGCAACCTCGTCGATCGGACGATCACGTTCGCCTCGTTGATCTACGGCGGCGTGATGGACAAGTACCCGAACCTCACCGTGTGTCTGTGTCACGGGGGCGGCTACGTACCGTACGCGCTCGACCGCTTGGACAAGGGATGGGACGTGTGGCCGTCGATGCGCGGCAAGGCGAAAGACCGTCCCAGCACCTACGTACGCCGCTTCTACTACGACACGGTGGTGTACACGCCTCGGAACCTGCGGTTCCTGATCGACGTCGTCGGGGCGGACCGCGTGGTGTTCGGCACCGACTGGCCGGCCCCGATGACGTTCGACGACCCGGTCGGACGACTCGAAGCGATGGATGAGTTGTCCACGGACGAGCGCGAGGCGCTCCTACGCGGCACCGCCGCGACGATCTTCGGAGGGTGATCTCGATGGCCAAGCCCAAAGTGTTCGTCTGTCAGCCGATCATGGACATCGGCCGGACCGAACTCGCCACGTTCGCCGACGTCGAGGTGTTCGAGTCCGAGCGGATGATCAGCAAGCCCGAATTGATGCACGGCGTTCGGGACGCGGAGTACCTATGGATGCTCGGGGACACCCCGGTCGACGAAGAGGTGATGGAGGCCGCTCCCAAGCTGAAGGGGATCGCGACGATGGCGCTGTTCCCCAATGTCGTCGACGTCGAGGCGGCCACCCGCCGTCAGCTGCCGGTGACCGTGATCCCGCACCTGATCACCAAGACCACGTGTGACCTCACGTGTGCGCTTCTGATCTCCCTAGCGTGGCGGATCCCCGAGGCGGACGCGTTCGTCCGGGCGGGTCGGTTCCATCAGGAGCAGTCGACCACGTTCCTCACGACCGAGCTCAGCGGCAAGACCGTCGGGATGATCGGGCTCGGAGACATCGGTCAGCAGATCGCGAAACGCCTGCGAGCGTTCGAGATGGACGTGATCTACACCAAGCGCAATCGCCTCGGCTCCGAGCTGGAGGCCGAGCTCGGGGTCTCGTGGGAGCCCGAGCGCGACGACCTGCTGCGACGCGCGGACTTCGTCGTGCTGATGACGACCTACAACGCTACGACGCACAAGATGATCGGCGCCCGGGAGTTCGACCTGATGAAGCCGACCGCGTTCTTCGTGAACGCGGCTCGAGGGCGGATCGTGGACGAGCCCGCGATGATCGAGGCGCTGCGCGAGGCGAAGATCGCGGGGGCGGCCCTCGATGTCTACTGGAACGAACCGCCGATCAGCGAACCGTCGCCGAGTCCGGAGCTGTTCACCTTCCCCAACGTCGTCCTGACCCCGCATATCGGGAGCGCGACCGTGGAGGCGCGGACGAACATGGCGCTCGCGGTCGTGGAGAACCTCTCCGCGATGATCCGGGGTGATCGTCCGCCGAACGTGATGAATCCCGAGGTGTACGGCGAAGCGCCGATCGAGCAACCGGACCGGCTGGGGTAGTTACATCCCCAGCAGCCGGGTCGCGTTCTCGGACAGGATCGCGTCCTTCTCGGCGTCGGTGAGACCCTCGAGCGATCGGATCCACCTGACCGCGTCTTCGAGGAGCATCGGAGCCGGATAGTCGGTGCCGAGCACGACACGGTCGATCCCCACCGCGTCGATCAGGAACCGGAGGGTCGCCTCCGTATAGGTGCAGCAGTCGTAGTAGAACCTGCTGAGGTACTCGCTCGGCGGCGTGCGCAGCACGGTGCGTGAGTCGTCGAACTCCGGCATGTTCTCGAGCGCACCGGCCTGCCAGCCGCGGTCCATCCTCGCGGCGCCGAAGGCCGCGTAGCCTCCGGCGTGGCCGAGACAGATCTTCAGGTCGGGGAACTCGTCCATCACCCCGCCGTAGACCAGGGAGCCGTACGTCACCGCGCGATCCGCGAGGTTGCCGACGACGTTGGGCAGTCCGTAGCGGTCCGTTCGATACTCCACAACCGTTGCGCTGCACTGGTGAAAGAAAATCACCGCTCCGAGTTCCTCGACGGCCTTCCAGAAGGGGCGGAACTGTGGCTCGTCCAGCTCCTGACCGTTCACGTGGTCGCCGAGCGTGACCCCCTTGAAGCCCTTCTCGTCCATCGCCCAGGCCATCTCGTCGATCGCGGCGGGGACATCCTGCATCGGCAGCGACGCGAGGGCCGTGAACCGATCGGGGAACGCGGTCATCATCTCGGCGAGTTCCTCGTTGCATTCGCGGGCGATGACCTTCGTGACCTCCGGATCGAGGTCGTACTTGAAGAATCCCGTGTTGATCGTCAGGGCGTGGATGTCCACGCCCATCTCGTCCATCTCCGCGACCCGCTCGGCGGGGTCGATCGAGAACTTGGGGATGTGGAGCTCTCCGACGTCGGGCCCCAAGGTGTTCCAGACTCCGTCCCGCTCGATCGCGTCCCGGAACCGTCGTGGGGTGACGTGATTGTGGATATCGATGATCGGCATCGTTCACTCCTGTGTCCGTGAGTCCCCAGGCACGGGACCGGGCCCGCTTCGTGAGCGCATCGTATATGATGCACCATCCGGATCCGGGTGTTCTGAGGGGAGCGATATGGCCGAGCAGCCGTGGAAGACCGATCGTTGGTTCACCAGTCCGTGGAACTTCATGCCGGAGATCCGCGACACGATGGACCTTCCTGCCACGGTGCAGGTCCACGACGTCACCCTCCGCGACGGCGAGCAACAGGCCGGAGTCGTCTTCACGAAAGACGAGAAGCTGCGGATCGCCGAGGCGCTGGCCGAGGCCGGGGTCCCGCGGATCGAAGCCGGCCTGCCGGCCGTGTCTCCGGCCGACGACGCCGCGGTGCGCGAGATGGTGAAGATGGGCCTGCCGTCGAAGGTCTACGCGTTCTCCCGCTGCATGGTCGACGACGTGAAGCGTGCAGCGGACTGCGGGGTCGACGGGGTCGTGATGGAGATCCCCTCGAGCCACCACCTGATCGAGATGGCCTACCGCTGGCCGGTCGAGCGCGCGATCGACGCGTCGATCGAGGCGACGAGCCTCGCACACGAACTCGGACTGACCGTGTCCTTCTTCCCGATCGACGCGACGCGCGCGGGACTGGTCGAGTACCTCGACCTCCTGGAGCGGGTGGCCACCGACGGGCACGTCGATGCGGTCGGACTCGTGGACACGTTCGGCGTGTTGTCCCCGCACGGCGTCCAACTCTTCGTGCGCAAGACGCGCGATCGTCTCGGGGTCCCGCTGGAGACCCACTTCCACATGGACTTCGGACTCGGGGTCGCGAACACCCTGATCGCGGTGGCCGAAGGCGTGGAGGTGATCCAGACGACGGTCACGGGGATCGGCGAACGCGCCGGGAACACCCCGATGGAGGAGACCGTGCTCGCGCTGCTGACGATGTACGGGATGGAGACCGGGATCTCCACGGAACGGTTCTTCGACCTGTCGAAGCTCGTGATGGAGATCGCGGGCGTTTCGCAGCCCTCGAATCGGCCCGTGGTCGGGGAGCGCCTCTACAACGTCGAGTCGGGGATCATCACGACATGGGTCCGCAACGTCGGCGACGAACTCACCGAGTCGTTCCCGTATCGGCCCGAGCTGGTCGGTCAGCCCGACCCGGTGCTCGTGCTCGGCAAAGGTTCGGGTCTGGACTCGGTCGCGGCCGGACTTGACCGTCTCGGCCTCAAGGCGACGGACGAGCAGATGCAGGAGATCCTGGACGAGGTCAAGGCACGTTCGCTCGAGACCAAGGGGCTCGTCGACGACGATGCCTTCACCGCGATCGTCGACGGGGTCACCTCCTGACCGGTCCGCACGAGAACCGCGCACACCGAGACCGAGAAGAAGGAGCCACACAGATGAAGGAAGCGTTCGGCTACGCGAACATCGAATGGAAACGGGGCATCAACTGGGATGCGGTGCGTGCGTACCGTCTGGAGCGCGCACGCGACGCGATGAAGCGTCATGGGCTGGGCGCGATGCTGATGATGTACGACGAGAACATCCGCTACGTCACGTCCACGTTGACGCCGGGATGGAACAAGCTCAAGCCCGGCCTGCGCTACGCGGTGCTCGTCGACGGCCGAGAGCCGATCCTGTACGAGCAGGGTGACATCGGCATCCACATCAAGGAGCACTCGCCCTGGATCCCACCTCAGAACGTGCGGCACTCGTTCGCATGGATCAAGGGTGCGGCC
Organism: Actinomycetota bacterium; assembly: GCA_040881665.1. NCBI lineage: Bacteria > Bacillati > Actinomycetota > Actinomycetota bacterium. The sequence continues at coordinate 28,874 of JBBECT010000007.1, read as the reverse complement.
GGACCCGCCTCGATGATGCAGGTGGAGAAGTTCACCGAGGCGCTGGCGGGAGACCTAGAGGACGCGGGTGTGAAAGACCGGCCGCTCGGGGTCGACTTCATCGACCTCACGATGATGAAGACGTTCGAGCGCGCGGGCATCACCTGGACCGACGGGATGACGCCGATGATGGAGGCTCGCGCGATCAAGAGTCCGGACGAACAGAACTGCTCGCGGATCGTGGGCTCGATGTGCGACGCGCTCCACTACGAGATGACCCAGTTCATCCGTCCGGGCCTCACCGAGAACCAGGTGGCCGCTCACGGGTTCGAGTTCCTCTACAACTACCCGGGAGTCGAAGATGTCGAGGACATCATCGTGTCGTCGGGTCCGAACGCCTGGCCGAACTGGCGGAACTTCTCCGACCGCATCATCCGGCCCGGGGAGCTGGTGATCATCGACGTCGCGGCGCTGACCTGGAACGGTTTCAAGTCGTGCGTCTACCGGACCTACTGCGTCGGCGGCAAGCCCACCGACGAGATGCGCTCCTACTACGACACGGCTCTGAAGTGGCTCCGCGACTCGATCGATGCCGTCGCGCCCGGAGTCAGCACGCGCGACATCGCCTCGAAGTGGCCGTCGGCCATGGAGACCTGGGGGTACGCGGACGAGGACGAAGCCGCCGCGAACCTGTGGGGTCACGGTCTCGGACTCGCGCAGTACGACCAGCCGGTGATCTCGCGGATCTGGTCGCTCGATCACCCGATCGAGATCAAGCCGGGGATGGTCTTCGCACTGGAGACCCAGCACGGCAAGGTGCACGAGTTCGGCGTCCGGCTCGAGGAGATGCTCGTCGTCACCGAGACCGGTCACGAGCTCATCACCTCGTTCCCGATCGACGAGATCACGGTGGTCGACTAGCTTCGTGGAGCGGCTCATCTCGCTCGCCGAGGAGCCGGCTCGTCAACCCGGGTCCGTCGGAGCCAAGGCCGCGGGGCTGGCGCGTGCCCTCGAGGCCGGGTTCCCGGTGCTCGGGGGGTGGGTGGTTCCGTGCGCCGAGTCGGCGGTTGCGATCCGCGCCGGCGTGGAGGCCCTCGACCGTTCGGGACCGTCGGCCGCGACCCTGGCGATCTCCGACGGACGGCTCGATCCGGCGCTCGATCGCGACCTCGGTCGCGTCGGTTCCCTCCTCGAGGGGACCCTCGTGGTGCGATCGTCCACGCCGCTGGACGAGGACGGCCGGTGGTCGGGGGCTTTCGCGACCTACCACGACGTCGACCCCGAGCATCTTCCGGTGGGTGTGCGAGGGTGCTGGGCCTCGGCGTTCACCAAGGATGTGATCGAGCGCTCGGTCGCGGCGGGCGTGGCTCCGGATGCTCTTCGGATCGGTGTGCTCCTGCAGCCCTGGGTGCGATTCGACGCGGGCGGTACCGCTCGGTTGGAACCCGACGGCCGGGTGTCGATCGCCGCGACCGCCGCGGGTCCGGACACGCTCGTGAGCGGGCGGCGATCCGGGGTCCTGGCGGAGGTGTCGGCGGACGGCACGGTCCACATGGGTGCCGGCCTGGACGGACTGACGCCGCGTTGGGCGATCGAGGCCGGGCGGCTCGTACGAGATCTGGCGTCGACGATCGACGCCGACGCGATCGAGTGGGGGTGGGCGGATGACGGGATCCTTCTGTTGCAAGCCCGGCGGCTGCCCGTGCCGTCGGCTTCGCCCGCCCCCTCGATCACGACCATCACGTCCCGTGCGATGCCGCAGGGCGCCGAGCGACTGGCTGCGACGGTCCGGCGCTATCCCGCGCCGTTAGGCGACGAGCTCGTGATCCCGTGGGTGTACGCGGCACTCGATGTGCCCGAGGCGAGGGCGATCCCTACGCCCGATCCGGTCGCCGCGCTCGCCGAGGCGCGATCGCTCGCCGATGGCCTGACGGGGCAGGTCTGGCGATCGCCACCTCATGTCGCCTTCCGCGCCGCCGAGGCGCGGGCTCGGTCTCTGCTCGGGGCGGAGCCGGAGGCGTGGCCTGCGTCGCTCTCGGAGCGATGTGATCCTCCACATCCCGGAACCGTTCGCCGCATCCTGGGACTGGTGGAAGGGATCGGGGAGGCGCTGGAGCAGACGGGTGTGCTGCCCGACGCCCGACTGGTCTGGCGCCTCTCGGTCCGAGAGCTCGAGCGGGCGGCGCGCGAGGGGTCGCGACCACCGATCCGGCGCGGGCCCGACCGCTGGGAACCCTTCGTGGTTGATGTCGTGCGCTGGGCCGGCGCCGCTTCCGAGGGCACGGCAGTGTGTCCCGGGATCGGTGCGGGCATCGTGTCGGTGGTCGACGGAAGCGTTTCGGCAACCCCGGGTCCGCGGGCGGTGCTCGCCGTGTCGCAGCCCCTGCCGCAGCTCGCGCCGCTGCTGTGGAACAGCGCGGGATTGGTGGCGGCCTCGGGGAGCCCTGGAGCGCACCTGTTCGAAGTCGCTCGATCGCTCGGCGTGCCCGCGGTGGTCGGCGTTCATCTAGCCGGCCTCGATGGCGCTCTCGCGACGGTCGACGGATGCAACGGTATCGTCACCGTGACTGATCCGGCTCGCTCCTCGACACGGATCGGGGGAGTCGGAGCGTGACGACGATCGATATCCACTGCCACGTGCTGACCCCCGAGTGTGAGGAGCTGGTGGCCCCGTTCTTCTCGCCCGAGGTGGACCCGTTCTTCCGCTATTCGGGTGCGGCGAGTGATGCCGTCAACCGGAGTCAGGTCGAACGCCTGCGACCCAAGTTCGTCGATCCGCAAGAGCGCCTGCGGGACATGGATCGCATGGGTGTCGATGTGCAGGCGATCGCGATCGCCCCTCCCCAGTACTTCTATTGGACCGAGCCCGAGCTGGGGGAGCGACTGTCCCGGCTGCACAACGACAATCTCGCCGGTATCGTCCAGCGGCATCCGGATCGGTTCCGCGCGCTGGGAACGCTGCCGCTGCAAGACGTCGACCGCGCGATCATCGAGCTCGACCGTCTGGCCGGCGATCTCGGATTCACGGGGGTCGAGATCTGCACGAACGTGAATGGCATCGACTTCGACGACGCCCGCTTCGTGCCCTTCTTCCAGCGTGTTCAAGAGCTCGATCTGCTGCTCGTCGTCCACCCACACGGCTTCACGCAGGGGGAGCGGTTCACGGAGCACTACATGATCAACACGGTGGGCATGCCGCTGGACTCGACGGTCTTCCTCGCCCACATGATCTTCGGGGGAGTGTTGGAGCGCTTCGGTGAGCTGAAGATCTGCGTCGTCCATGGGGGTGGGTACCTTCCGTTCTACCCGGCTCGGTTCGATCACGCCTACGAAGTGCGACCGGAGACCCGCGAACACATCTCCCGCACTCCGAGCACGTATCTGCGACAGCTGCACTTCGACACGATGGTTTACGACCCGGTGCAGCTGGGGCGGCTGATCGAGGACTTCGGGGCCGATCACGTCCTCATGGGCACCGACTATCCGTTCGACATGGGCGAGGAGGATCCGGTTGGGCTCGTCGGGCAGGTCGACGGGTTGACCGACGAACAGCGCGTCCTCGTGACCGGGGGGAACGCCGCCCGGCTGCTGCGCCTCGAACGATGAACATCCGACCCGCACGCACCGAAGGAGCTGGACCGCTATGGCAGTAGTCGCCGTCACCGATCACGTCTTCACCGATCTCGACCGCGAGCGTGCGCTCTTGGAGGCGGCCGGCCACGAACTGCGATTCGAACGGAACGCCACGACGCCCGACGAGGTCCGAGCTGCCGTCGCGGGGGCAGATGCGATCCTGAACTGCTACACGGTGATCCCGGCCGAGGTGATCCGGGAGCTCGAGGCGTGCCGGGTGATCGCGCGCTACGGGATCGGCCTGGACACGATCGACCTCGACGCGGCGACTGCCAGAGGGATCGTCGTCACGAACGTCCCCGACTACTGTGTCGACGAGGTCTCGGACCATGCGCTCGCGCTGATGCTCGCGCTCGCCCGAGGGGTCGCGCGCCTCGATCGAAGCGTGCGCGGCGGTTCGTGGACACCCTCGGACGCGCGTCCGCTCCATCGGTTGCGGGGTCGGACGCTGGGGCTGATCGGGTTCGGGAAGATCGCCACGACGCTGGCTGCGAAGTGCGGTTCGCTCGGGTTAGCGGTCGCCGTGTACGACCCCTTCGTGCCCGACGATGTGGTACGGGCCGCAGGCGGCGAACCCCTGCCCCTCGAGGCGTTGCTGGCGGACGCCGACATCGTCTCGCTCCATGCACCTCTCACGGAACAGACGCGACATCTGATCGGGGACACGGAACTGGCGATCATGAAGCCCGGGGCGTTCCTGATCAACACTTCACGTGGTCCATTGATCGACCACGATGCCCTAGATGCCGCGCTCGAGACGGGGCGGCTGGGTGGCGTGGGGTTGGATGTGCTCGAAACCGAACCCCCGGCGGCCGACGACCCCCTTCTCCGCAGGGACAACGTGATCGTGACCCCACACGCAGCGTTCTACAGCGAGGAATCCGTGGCCGAGCTCCAGCGCAAGGCGGCGGAACAGGTCGTGGCGGTGCTGGCGGGTCAGGCGCCCCCGTACGCCGTGAACGCGGCGGCCCTCGCAGAGCGACGAGGCTAGGACCCACTCGAGACGTCGAGAACCGCCCTCCCGACGACCTCGCCGGACTCAAGGGCTTCGAGGACCTCGTTGACCTCTTCGAGGGGCCGGACGAGGCCGACCACGGGACGGACCCTGCCGTCGGCGACGAGCGCGACCGCCCGGTGCATCTCGTCGAGGGATGCGTAGCGGGAACCCACGATCTCGACCTCGTCGAGGACGAGACGGACCGTTGGGAGGGTGAGTGCTGTCGTGGGCGCGTGTCCGACGGCGACGATCCGTCCCCCCTTCCGGACGAGGGCGTTCGCGAGCGACAGCGTAGCCTCATGGGCGACGGTCTCGATCACCACGTCGACCCCCTCGCCTCCCGTTTCGTCGATCGTCGCCGCGATGGCCTCCGCATCGTCGCTGCGTCGGGCGTCGATGCCGAGCTCACCTGCCCGCGTGAGCGTGGGGTCGTGGACGTCGAATCCCACGACGTGGGCCCCTGACGCGATCGCCACCTGCGCGGCGTGGATCCCGACACCTCCGAGGCCGATGACCGCGACACGGTTCGCCGCACGCACCCCGCCACGGGTGACGACCGATCGGTAGGCGGTCCCGAGCGCGCACGACATCGGGGCAGCGTGGATCGGGTCGACCGACGTCGGCACCGGGATCAGCCGATCGACGGGGGCGATCAGGCGCTCCTCGAACCCGCCCGGGTCGCGGAACCCCATCCACCCCTCGAGCGACGAGCACATCGCGTCGTGTCCGCGTCGGCAGGCCGGGCACCGCCCGCACGACCAGTACTGGTACACGATCGCGCGCGTCCCGGTCGCGAGCACGCCCGGTGGGTTGGTTCCGACGACGGCTGCGCACACCTCGTGTCCGGGAACGTGGGGGAGTGCGAGGTCGGCGCTGGACGGCATGCGTCCCCGCGCGATCTTCACGTCCGTGAAGCAGACACCGGATGCGAGCACGTCGAGCAGCGCGAAGCCGGGAGGGAGGTCGGGCTCGGGCAGATCGAGCAAGGTGAGCGGATCCCCGTACGCGGTAACGGCCATGGCACGCATCGATCGGTCTCCGTCCCCTCAGACCTCGATCAGGACCTTGAGCGATCCGCCTTCGCCCCCGACGCGGATCGCCTCCTCGACCTCGTCGAGCTCGAACCTGTGGGAGACGAGAGGAGCGAGCTGGACGTGCCGCTCGGCAACCGCGGTGATCGCGGCGGGGAAGTCCGCCGCGAGCGCGGACCGGGCGTTCGTGATCGCGAGCTCCTTGTAGTACAGGTCGTAGAAGGGAAGTGCGCCCTCCACCTCCGAGATCGTCCCGTAGGAGAGGATCCGTCCACCGATCCGGGCGACCTCGATCGCGCTCGCCAGCGTCGCGACGGTGCCGGCGCACTCGATCACCAGATCTGCGCCCCCACCGGTCGCGCCGGCGACCCGATCCGATCCGCCGCTCTCGCCGGCACGCACGGTGACGTCGGCTCCCAGCCGGCGGGCGAGCTCGAGTTTGGCTTCGTTCCGCGTGACACAGACGACCGGCGAGGCACCTCGGTGCTTCGCGAGCTGGAGGTGCAGCAGCCCCGTGACGCCCAGTCCCACGATCACGACGGACTCTCCGGCAGCCACCGGTGAGCGTTGCTGTGCGTGCACGCAGGTCGCCAGCACCTGCAACAGAGGGGCGACGTCGTGATCGAGGGACGGGGGAAGCGTGTGCAGATTGGTCGCGGGAACGTCGAGCACCTCGCGGAGCCCTCCATCGCGGTCCCGGCCGATGAGCCATCCGCGGGTGCAGATGTTGCCACGACCCTCGCGACACTGGCGGCAGGTTCCACACGTGATCCCCGGGTCGACCAGCACTCGCGAACCGACGGACACACCGGATCCCGGAGGGGCGACCGCCACTTCTCCCGAGAGCTCGTGGCCCATGACGCGGGGGTAGCCCACGGGGATCGCGCCGTGGAAGATCTTCTGGTCGGTGCCACAGATGCCGACCGAGCGGATCCGCACGAGCGGGTCCCTGGACGCCGGTGGTGGAACCGTTCGGACCTCGATCCGTTCCGGTCCCGTCAGGATCGCGGCGCGCAGGACGCGCTCCTCTCCGCTCGCCCGGGTCGTCCCCGATCGATCACGTCGATCCCTGCAGCATGCGCCGCCCGGCCTCATGCAATGTCTCGAGCTTCTTGGGGAACGCGAATCGCACGAGGTCGACGGCCGCCGCCGGATCGGAGAAGAACGACGAACCGGGTACGACGGCAACACCGAGCTCCTTGACGAAGTGCATCGCCGCCGTGACGTCGTCACCGAACCCCAGCGTGGAGACGTCGGCCATCACGTAGTACGCCCCCCGTGGGGGAGCAGCCACGAACCCACATCGGTCGAGGATCGCCATCATCACGTCCCGACGCTCCTGGTAGGACGCCGCCTCCTCTCGGTAGTACGACTCCGGGAGGGCGAGTGCGGCGACCCCGGCCTCCTGGAGAGGTGCCGCGGCCGCGACCGTTAGGAAGTCGTGCACCGTGCGGATCCCGTTCGCGATCGCGTCCGGTGCGATCACCCAGCCGACCCGCCAGCCGGTGACGGCGTAGGTCTTCGACATCGCACTGATCGTGACGGTGCGGTCCTCCAGCCCCGGAACGGTTGCGGGAGGGATGTGCCGGTAACCGTCGTAGACGATGTGCTCGTAGATCTCGTCGGTGAACACGACCACGTCCCACCGCTGGCAGAGTTCCGAGACGACCCGGAGCTCCTCGATCGAGAAGACCTTGCCGGTCGGGTTGTTCGGGGAATTGATGACGATCCCGCGCGTCCGATCGTTGAAGGCCGCTCGCAGGGCGGGCTCGTCGAACGTCCAGTCCGGGCGATGCAGCGACACTAGGCGCGGGATGGCGCCCGACAGGATCGTATCCGGCCCGTAGTTCTCGTAGAAAGGTTCGAAGACGATCACCTCGTCCCCGGGGTCGAGCACCCCGAGCATCGACGCGATCATCGCCTCCGTCGCGCCGCAGGTGACGGTGATGTGTCGCTCGGGATCGACCCACGTCATGCCGTAGCGCTCGTGGTAGGTCGTGGCGAGGGCCTCGCGGAACGACTCCGATCCCCAGGTGATCGGGTACTGGTTCACGTCGTCCTCGATCGCCTGCTGGGCGGCCCGCTTCAGTTCGGCCGGGGAGGGGAAATCGGGGAATCCCTGGGCGAGGTTGATCGCATCGAAATCGGCCGCGAACCGTGTCATCTCCCGGATCACCGATTCGGTGAAGGAGGACGCCCGGGCGGAGGGTCGAACCTTCGTCATCCCTCAATCCTATAGATTGCAGCGTTCGCCCGGGGGGGTGAAGAGGGTGCCGGAAAGTCAGCCGACCGCGTCGGTCCGCTCGGCAAGGCCGTCGGGTCCCCCTGTCCGATACCGGCGGAACCCCGGCACGAAGATCGCGATGATCGCCGCTCCTGCGATGCAGAGCAGGCCGCCCGATACGATCGAGACCTGGGCGGTGAAGGCTTGCGCGACCAACCCCGCCTCGAGATCGCCGAGTCGGGGGCCGCCGGACACAACGAGAACGTGGATCGAGGACATGCGTCCCCGGAGGGAGTCGGGCACCGACAACTGCAGGATCGTGTTGCGGAACAGCGCGGAGATCATGTCTGCCCATCCGGCGAGCGCCAAGAACACCAGCGCGAGCCACAGTTGACCCACGAGGCCGAACAGCGCGATGCAGGCGCCCCACGCAACCACCGCCCAGATCACGGCGAGCCCCTGGCGGCGGACCGATCCGACCCACCCGGCGGTGAGGGAACCGGCGAGTGCTCCCGCCGCGGGGGCTGCGAGCAACAGACCCACGATCTCCGCCCCGCCGCCGAACTGCGTGACCGCGATCACCGGGAACAGTGCGCGCGGCATCCCGAAGATCATCGCGATCAGGTCGAACGTGAAGGTCGATTGGATCACGCGTCGGCCCTTCAGGTACGTGAGACCCTCGCGGACCGCAGCCAGCCCGACGGCGGGTTGACGACCGTCCTCGTGTTCCGGCGGCACGGGCCGCATCAGGGCCGCCACGCCGAGCGTCGCTCCGTAGCTGATCAGGTCGATCCCATACGCCCAGTCGAGACCGAACTGCGCGATCACGATCCCGCCGATCGCGGGACCTACGATCGTCGTGCCGTTCCACATCACCTGGTTCAGCGCGAGCGCCGCGGGCAGCTCCTCGCGGCCGACGAGCCGGGGGACCATCGCGATCCTCGTGGGCGAGTCGATCGCGGAGAACACCGCTCCGAAACCGACGGCGCCGTAGATCAGCGCCAAGGGAGGTCGGTCCATCACGGCGCCCAACAGGAGCAGCCCCGCGGCGATCGACATCCCCACCTGCGAGTAGACGAGCAGCTTGCGGCGGTCGACGGCGTCGACGATCGCGCTGACGAGCACCGCACCGATCAGCTGGGGGACAAGGGAAACGAGACCGATCAAGCCGACAGCGGCCGGTGATCCGGTCAGCTCGTACACCTGGACGTAGACGGCGACGAGCGCGATCTGGTAGCCCGTCTCAGAGATCAGTTCACCGGACCAGAGCAATCGGAAGTCGCGCGAGGTGCGCAGCGGGCTCAGGTCGAGGGCGATCCTGGAAAGAACGTGCCGAGCGCGGGACCGTTCCGGTCGGGAGGGCGTGCGGCCCTCCGGCCGCTCACCTCCGGATCCTTCGTCTCCCACGGGCGCTCTCTCCTCCCGGGCAGGAGCCTAGCGGGAGCCGTCCCCCTTCAGGTGCTTTCCGGGGCAAGGTACCCCTAGCAACCAACGTGACGAGTCGATAGGGTTGGCGGGACGCGGTTCCTGAGCATCCAACGGGCGGCTCGCCCTGGGGCCCGTCGGGGAGCTGAGACGCAATGCGGCGTCGCATCTGGGTCACGGTCACGGCTTTCGTTGCCGCTCTGACCGTGCTGCCGTCTCCCATGGGCTTGCTGGCCGAGGCTGCACCGTCTCCAGAGCGCCGGGGAGACTTCAACGGCGATGGCTACCATGACCTGGCGATCGGAGTGGAGTTCGAGGACGTCGGCTCCGACGACGACGCCGGTGGGGTCGAGGTCATCTACGGGACGCAGAACGGCCTGAACGGCGACGCGCCGATCGACGATCAGTTCCTGACGCAAGGCACACTCTCGGGCTCGGTCGAGCCGGGTGATCGATTCGGCCACGCGCTGGCCTGGGGAGACTTCGATGCCGACGGGTTCGACGACCTCGCCATCGGGGCGCCGTTCGAGGACGTGCAGATCTCCACCGGAAACATGGCGGATGCAGGGGTGGTCCACGTGGCGTACGGATCGCCGTCCGGCCTCACCGCGTTCGGCGACGTCGTTCTGACGCAGAACTCTCAGGGCATCCTCGGCGTGGTTCAAACCGGAGACCGGTTCGGCTTCGCTCTCGCCGCGGGCAACCTCGGGGCGGGGGCCGGTGACGAGCTGGCCATCGGGACGCCGCGCGACAGGGTCGGCTCGGTAAGCAGGGCTGGTGCAGTGAACGTGTTGTACGGCGGGTTCGGTGTCGGCTCGGGCGGGAACCAGCTCTGGCACCAGGACAGCGCCGGGATCTCGGGCGTCGCGGAGATCTCCGATGAGTTCGGGTCCGCGCTCGCGATCGGGGACGTGGGAACGAGCGCACGAGCAGACCTCGCCGTCGGTGTTCCCCTCGAGGACCTGAATACCTCGACGGAGGCGGATGCGGGATCGGTGAACGTGATCTACGGTGGGAGGAACGGGCTCACCTCTCAAGGGAACCAGCTGTGGCATCAGAACAGCGCGGGGGTGGGCGGTGGCGCGGAGCCGGCGGATCACTTCGGAGCGGCGCTGACCACAGGAGAGTTCGGAAGGGAGTCCACCGGCGATCTCGCGATCGGTGTCCCGGGCGAAGATGCCGGGGGAGCGGTCGATGCCGGCGTGGCGCAGGTCCTGTACGGAACCGCGACCGGCCTGGCCCCGGCTGGAAACCAGATCTGGTACCTGAACAGTTCGGGGGTTCCCGGCGCTGCCGCAGACGGGGACGCCTTCGGATCCGCTCTGGCCGCCGGCGATCTCGGAAGGGACGCTCGGGACGACCTCGCCGTCGGGATCCCGTTCGACGATCCAGATGAATCCAACGCCGGATCGGCGATCGTCGTGTACGGATCCGCAACGGGGCTAAGCACTTCAAGCGTTCAGGCTTGGACCCAGGGAAGCTCGGGGATCGCGGGTGCCCCCGAGAAGTCGGATGCCTTCGGGCAGGCGCTCGCGATCGCAGACTTCGGCCGGGGCCCGGAGTCCGACCTGGCCGTCGGCGTGCCAGGCGAAGGGTACGAAGACACCTTCCCGGTACTCGAGGTGATCTCGCTCATCGGCGCGGTCAACGTGATCTACGGAGCGGATGACGGACTGAACTCGTCCGGCAGTCAGTTCTGGTGGCAACGGAGTGGCACCTTGAAGGATTCCGGCGAGGCGTCCGACCGGTTCGGCTCGGCGTTGGCGTAGGTCCATCCTCCTCAGCACGTTGTCCCAGGTCGCTCTTCGGCGAGACGAGCCAGGTTCTCGACCTGTTTCGTATCTCCACGACGGATCGCGATGCGCGTGAACGGGCGCATCCATATGCGCAACCAATAGGGGATGTAGTTCATGTGTCGCGCCGTGTCGGTGTAGACGATGCGAGAGCCCGCCCCGTCCGGTTGGATATCGTAGCGGTGCAGGAACTAAACCTTCCACGGTCTCCCTCGATCGCGGTCGAGACGTGCCTCGGTTTGGATCGCGAAGCGGCTCGGACGCGATACTTCGACGACGGTCGAGCGATCGTGGAAGGTGCCATTGAAGTTGGCACCGGTCGAATCGAACATGGTCCCAACCGTCACGGGGCCCTCGGGAGCGTGCAGCGTCAGCAGCTTGAACTTCTGGTCGCTTGCCCGTTCCCCTGACCAGAGCAAGTGAGCCGGCAGATCGGCTACGACCTCGAAGACCTCGGGCGGAGCCTTCGATCCAACCGACACCGAGGTCTCAAAGGTGAAGGTCTCGGGACCGCGTCTCACCAAGACACCCTAGCTGTCTTCGCGCGCCGCGGCCGCGAACGCGGCCGTGATCACCTCGCTAGCGCCGAGCGGCTGGATCCGCTCTCTCCGCCCATGCGTCTCCTGCATTGGTGTTCGCGAGCCAACACACGTCGCCGAGACTGACGCTTCCCAGCGCCTGCCATTCTTGCTCGATCCGCCGCAACGTCTCATCGGGTGACGTCTGCCATTCGAAGAACGCGCCCTCGCTCAGGTCCGGCGGGCACCATCCTAGGAAGTCGCAACTGCCTGCCTGGCCGATTAGAGCGATCACGGGCTTGCTGCGCCGTCCGCGGCGAGTTCCGGCGAACCCGTCGCTCATAGACGCCCCTAGTCGCTCTCGTACCAGCTCTCACACGTCTTCGCGAAGTCGTTGATCAATTCGAGTGCGCGTCCGGGGCGATCGTTCCGGTATACGGCCTTCGCGTACTCAGCCACACGGTCCCCGAACTGGCCGTCTACCTCAGCGGACCCCGACTCCATGAACTGGGTCATTGCCGCCTCGAGCTTTCCCTGGCTGCATGCGTAGTGAGTCACGTCCCCGTCGCTGCAGCCACTCAACAGCAGCACGAGGACCGCCGCACCAGCCAGACGGCCCGCTCGCATGGCCTGATTCTGCTTCCGTGAATCCGCCGGCACAAGAGGCTCCTCCCGCTTGTGACGCGATCGTCAAGCCGAAGCGCGAGCAGATGCGAGGGAAGAGATCGTCGACGGGCTGGGCGAGGAGCAGGCCAACGAGTTCTGCGCCGCGTACCTTGTGGTGGATGACTACGATCTCGCGTTGGCCGAGTTCGAGAGGGTCTACACGGTCGAGGGCGGCCGGTCGTCCAGGGGCGTCCACCAGAGTCCAGGATGCGGGTAGGAGTCCTGCGATTCCACGGACGTCCACAGGTGTCGACCGGAACCGTGATCCTGAGGAACCGCTCGAATGAGAACGCTGGGGACGGCATCCGGATCCTCGACCCCGCGACCACGGTCACACAGAACCGCGCGGATCTGAACGGTGATCTCGGGATCGAGGCCGTCGAGGGCGTGATCGACGGCGGCAAGAACAAGGCGCGAAGGAATGGCGATCCCGCCCAGTGTCTGAACGCGGCCTGTTGACTGGGCGGTTGGGGTGATCGGGTTGGGGGAAGTGGGGGAGGTTGAGCACCCCCCCCAACCCATAGCATGCTCTCTTTAGAGTGTTCCCTCTCCGGGGATCGGCGTTGTCGGGTCGTCATTGCCGGTCTTGGTTTGAACCTCGGACTTGACGTCGCGGGCCGTTGCCTCAATCGGGCCACTCCATCGTTCGAGATAGCGACGAGCGATCGGGATCCCGCCAACCCCGAAGGACACCACAACGGAACCGACGACCATGACGAGCAGCGCGTAAAACAGTCCCCGCACGATTGCCGGTGCCACCTGCAGTGAATCTAGGGCAGCGAACACGCCGACCAGCAATACGGCGAAGCCAGCGCCCTTGGCGATGATCGTCCCGCCTCGCACGGACCCGATCATTGGCTGAAGGATGTCGGTCAGTACCCTCGCCAGTACCGACGCGATCACGAGAATCACGACGGCCACTATGACGTGCGGCAGGTAGGCGATGAGACCTTCCAGTAGGTCACTGATCGGGTTCGGGCCCCAGATGCCGAAGGCCAGCTGCAACGCGACGAGGAACACAAGCCAGAAGACGATCACGCCGATCACGTCAGAAGGATCGGTCTTGCTGCGCTCGAAGGCCTGTCGCATCGTGCCGCGCTCGACGAGTCCGTCGAACCCAACCCGCTCAAGCAGTGAATCGGCGACCTTGGACAAGGCCTTTGCGATGAAGTAGCCGATCAGCAGGATCAAAAAGAAGCCCAGCAGCTTCGGAGCGAACGTGGCAACGTCAGCCCACGCCTCTTCAAGGCCCTGTTGCACATCGATGTCTGCAAGCATGACGCCTCCCATCAGTCCAATAGGCTGACGCCACCGGGCCCTACGAGCAGACCTCCGATGATCAGCACGATTCCCCAGAGCAGCGCCCCACGGACGATGCTCACGATGCCAGCGACGACCAACACGGCCGCGATGATCCACAAGATGGTGTCCGTAGCCCCTTCGTTCCCGCCGTTCTGTGCGGCGAGTGCGAGCCCCGTCTGTAACATCGTTCCCCCTTCCACGCGCAAGCTTCCACAACAGCGTCGAATGGATGTCCACGAGAGCCCCGCTCCAAACGCTCGAAGGACAACTCTTTTTCAGCGCCGTCGCCAGCGAATCGACCGGACCACCCTTCGGGAGAGGGCGAGGCTCCCCGCCGCCTCGTCGATCCCGACCGACCGGTGTTCCGCGATCGTGGGTCCTTGGCCTGCAGGTGATGGAGCGGGACCAAGGGCGTTCTTGACGGGCCCGGGTCAGGTGGACCTCCCCTGGACTGCGCCTCCCACTCACGATCAGAATTACCGTCCGTTTCCCCCTGCGCGCAGTGTGTGGTTTCAGGACATGGTTCCGGCCTGTCTCGGGACATGGTGAACACCTCAGCTGCGGAGGTGTCGGATGTCCTTGGCTCGATTGGTCGTCACGGCGGTACGCGTCGAAGGTCGGAGCAAAGCGGAGGTGGCTCGTGACTACGGCGTGAGCCGCCGATGGGTCCACGAACTCGTCCGACGCTTCGACGCCGAAGGCGAAGCCGGCCTGGAGCCTCGATCGCGCCGACCGTCTGGGAGCCCGAGGCGCACACGGGTGCAGATCGAAGACGAGATCGTCGCGCTGCGCAAGGAGCTGTTGGACCTGGGGGTGGACGCCGGTGCTCACACGATCGCGGTGCACCTGAGCCGTCGCCACGAACATGCATCGGTTCCTTCGGTCTCCACGATCTGGCGGATCTTGGTGCGCCGGGGCTTCGTTACGCCCCAGCCGCACAAACGCCCACGGAGCTCGTTCGTGCGCTTCGAGGCCCAGATGCCCAACGAACGCTGGCAGGCCGACATCACCCACGTCCGCTTGGCCGGCGGGGATGAGGTCGAGATCTTGAACATCATCGACGATCACTCCAGGTTGCTCGTGGCCTCCGATGCACGAGTGATCTTCAAGCTGCCGACATCGTGGACAGCTTTCATGCAGCCGCTGCGGTCCACGGGTTCCCGGCGTCGCTGCTCACCGACAACGGAGCGGTGTTCACCGCGGCACCTCGAGGCGGACGGTGCGCGATCGAGCTCGAGTGCGCGGCCCTGGGGATCCGCTCGGTGCACTCTCGGCCCTACCACCCGCAGACCTGCGGCAAGGTCGAGCGGGTGCATCAAACGCTCAAGCGGTTCCTCGCCAAGCAGGACTCGGCACACACGATCGCTCAGCTGCAAGCCCAGGTGGATCGGTTCTGTGAGTACTACAACACGGTCAGGCCGTCCAGGAGCGCAGGTGGAAGCCCGGTGCGAGTCCGGGGACGTCCGCCAGCGTCCGTGGACATCCATCCGCTTGGCTGTCAGTTGGCTGTCAAGAAGAAGCCCCTCGCCATCGACCACGCTTGCGGGTCGGACCCGTCTGCCTCCCCCATAGGTTGCTGCGAGCCAAGCATGCAGCCTACCGGCTTGGTCGGAGCCCCGTGACGGGAGCCGGGCTGCAACCTTCGACCGTTGTGTTCCGGGCAGGGATATGACTACCCTTGCCCGGACCGAGCCGGAGACGGTCGAAGGGGGCCGAGGATGTCACGGGACGAGCTGGTACGGAGCTACCTCGACGGGCAGGTCAGCAGGCGCGTGTTCGTTCGTCGCCTTGTGGCCACCGGTGTGTCCGCGATGGCCGCCCTCGCCTACGTCGATATCCTCCGCCGCAACCCTGCCTCCGCCGGCACGGTCGGTGACTTCTACATCCTGGTTCGCGACTACTCGTTCACGCCGGATCCCGCGAAGCTGAAGCGGGGGCAGCGTGCTCGCTTCGGCTTCTCTCAGTTCAGCCAGCACACCCACTCGGCGACCGATACCTCGCCCCTCGCACTGTTCGACACGGGGCTGTCGGCCGCGGGATCGGTGAAGTTCGTCGATCGGTTCGTCGCGGCCGGGACGTATGCCTATGCGTGTAAGCAGGCCTCCCACGTCGGGTTCATGACCGGCACGATCAAGGTGCCGATCACGGTGAAGCCGAAGCAGGGTCCGCTCGGGAACGCCTTCAAGATCACGTGGGCTTCGGGGACGCTCAGTGGCTATGTGTTCGACGTCCAGCGAAAAGGACCGAACGACACGACCTACAAGGCGTTCAAGACGAGTGTGACCACGCGAAGCACGATGTTCACGCCGGGCCGCCGAGGGACGTTCCGGTTCCGGGCTCGCCTGCGCCGGACGTCGAACGGCGCGACGTCCGGTTGGTCCGCCCCGAAGGCACTCGAAGTCACCTGACGGCCCCCCGGGGGACGCCCCCGGACTCGCGGCCGTCCGCGCCTGCGCCGTCGACCCATCGCCGGCGCGCGAAGTCCCTAATCTCCCCCGCGTCGCCGCGGTGGACCCACTTGCCCCGCTCCGTCTTCACCGACCGCACCACGGGGGGAGCCAGTTGGACGGCCTCGATCGAGCGGGCTCGAGCGAGTCCCGCGATCACCTTGATGCCCGCGTAGACGCTGAGATCGACGCGGATCGAGCGCAGCCCCGTCCCCGCGACCCGGAGAGCTCGGGACGGCGAGCGGATCGTGCGGAGTGCGCGGAAGGCGGCGCGGATCAGATCGACGTGCCGCTCGCGGCGCCACGCGTCGCCGTCGGCCTTACGCGTCCGCGCGTAAGTGAGTGCCGCATCGCCGTCGAGGATCTGGCGACCGCTCCGGAAGTGCGCGGAGAAGTGCTCGCCATCCTCCGCGACGAACTCGTCGTCGATCGGGTGTGGCACGTCGACGTCCAGTCCGCCGAGCGTGTCGACCAGCCCCTGGAACCCCTCGAAGTCCACGATCACGCTGCCGTCGATCCGCGCGCCGAGGGTTCGCTCGAGCGCTCGCGCGAGCAGCCGCATACCCGCCCGCGCGTCGACCCTGGTCTCGGTGTCTGGCGACCGCGCTGCGCCGCCGCTCGCTGTTGCGGCCTCCGGCCCGATCGCCCCGACGAAGTACGCCTCGTTCAGGCGGGCCTCGCGCCGGCCGGGAAGGCCGACGAGCAGATCGCGCGGGAGGCTGAGCAACCGCACCGTTCCGTGCAGCGGCTCGATCCTCGCGACGAGGAGGACGTCGGTGCGGCCGATCGGATGGGTCGCCCGGGCGTCGAGGCCGCCGATCGCGACGTGCACCGAGGGGATCCCGATCAGCGTGCGGAGCTTGCCTGGCCCGGGTTTGAGCACCTCCGCCCAGGTCCCGGCCAATGCGGCGACGGAGCCGAGCGCGACCAGGGGACGCACGGCTCGGTGTCGCTCGCGCAGGTCCGGGTCGGCCCAGCGCCGGACGTTGCGCTCGATGCCCCTGAGGCGGCGGGGGAGGTACCCGACGAGGTGGATCTTGAGGGTCTGACGCGTCAGCACGCGGCCGTGCCGGATCCCCCCCTCGAGCAGGATCCTTCCGAGGCCCCGGCCGCGACGGAAGTGGTGCATCACGAGTTTGGCCGGTGTATCGGCGGGGGAGCGGTGGCCGAACCGCACGTCCTCGGCGCGATAGGCGCGACAGCCCCGCGAGGCGAGGCGGAGGTTCACGACCGTGTCCTCCCCGGCGCGCAGGTGTTCGGGGAACCCGCCGACCTCCTCGAGGAAACCTCGGTCGTAGGAGCAATGGGACGGTGCCGAGGCGAGCTCCTGGGACGGCCGGCCGGGCAGCACCCCGGAATGGTCGAGGAAGTAGGAAGCCCAGCCGGCAGGCGTGTCGGTCAGGTTGAGCGTCGTCCCGGTAACCATCGGGTAGCCGAGCCGGTGCGCCGCGATCCGGGCAGCCAGGCTTCCGGGCTCCAGCACGACGTGGGATCCGGGGAACGACACGTAGTCGCCACGGGCCGCCGCCAGCCCGGCGTTGCGTGCCTCCCCGGGAAGCGCCGGGCGGTCGAGCTCCACCACCACCACGTCAGGGAATCGATCGCGCACGACCTGCGCGGTCCGGTCGGTGCCGCTCGTCACGACGATCACCTCGAACGGCTCGGGAACCTCTTGCTCGACCACGGCCCGCACCGAGCGTTCGATCACATCCTCGTCGTCTCGCGAGATCACGATCGCGGACAGGGCAGGCGCCTCCGGATCGATTTCGGCGAGCGCGCGGGCCAGTTCGTCGTCGTCCTCGCCCGCGAACGGCACGACGGCCATGTCGTCCGCTCGCCCGTCCCACGGGCGAAGCGTCTCCGGCTCGGCGAGCAGGTCGCCGTAGTCCGGCTGGAACGCGCCGTCCGGGTCGGCCTGACGGTACTTCGCGAAACGCCTGCGGCGGCGTTCCGGGGTCAAGCTCGCGAGGTGCATGATCCGCAAGGTCGTCGGGACGTACCTGGCCTGCGGGATCGAGACCGGCACCGGCGGGGCGTGCAGCCGGTCGTCGTCGAGCCTGAGCCCCTTCTCCCACGCGAAGAGCCGGTACGCCACCAGGTCCGCCCGATCCCAGTGCTGCAGATCGCCGATCATCCGGTGCACCGTGAGCCCGTAGGCGTCCCCCGGCACCGCGTCGGTCTCGAGGAAGTCACTCAGCGCGGCGGCGTCGTCGGCATCCAGGCGCTCGTCGGCGTCCAGGAACAGGATCCACTGTGGACGCAGCTCGTCGGCGGCACGCAGCAGTGCGTTCCGGTTCCCGGCGTCGTCCCACTCGACGTAGTCGGGACGTCGGGGCATCGTGAGCAAGCGGTGGACGAGTGGCTCGCCCTCCAGCAGCCTCCGCGTTCCGTCGGTGCTGCCGTCGTCGAGCGCGACGATCGCGTCGGCGAACGCGCGCACCGAGTTGAACCACGCGGGCAGATCCTCCTCGCCGTTGCGCACGGGAAGCAATACGGCGAGGAGCGGTCGTTCGCTCTCGGCAGCTGCGTCCCCCGCGGCGTCCGGATCGAACATCGGCCGCAGCCCGAACTGGTCCTCGAGCGGCGCGATCACCGATGGCGACGGTTCGAGGTCGGCCAGCGGCACGGTATGGGCGGGGCTCTCGTCCAGGCCGCCGAACGAGGTCGGGTACTCGCCGTCGGGGTCGGCTTCCGCATACCGGCGGCGTCGTTGGGCGACACGGATCTCGTCCTGCGATCCGAGGTGCAGCACGCGCAACGTCGTTCGGACCCATGCACCGCGTTCGATCGCGGTGGGGACGGGATTGAAGTGCAGACGCTCGTTCGGGAACCGGTACGTGGGATCGAACGCGAACACACGGTAGACCCACATCGGCGTGGGATCGCCGCGATCCTCGCCCCAGAGGCGAACGTGCCGCAAGCCGTACGCCACCGCCGGCAAAGCGTCGGAGTCTAGGAACGTTCGGAGCGCGGCGGCGTCCGCCGGCGGGATCCGCTCATCGGCGTCGACCGAGACGATCCACGAAGGGGCGAGCCCGGCCGCGGCCTCCAGCAGGCGGTTCCGGTTCTTCCCGTCGTGCCAGCCGGCGGCCGTCGCCCGAGGTGGGTTCTCGAGCACCCGACGCACGTGGGGATGCTCGTCGAGGAGCATGCGTGTGTCGTCGGTGCTGCCGTCGTCCAGGGCGACGATCGCATCGCACCACGATGCTGCCGCGTCGAGGTAGCCCGGGAGGTCCAGCACCCCGTTGCGGACCGGGAGCAGACAAACGATGCCGCCGGCCCTGCCCTGGGCCGCCTCCTTGAGCAGGCGGTCGATGTCCAGATTCCCGGGACAAGATCGATCCTCGCGGATCTCGTGGTGGCCAACGACGTGGTCGCGGTCGAGCGCGACGTCCCACCGCCCGGCGATCTCCCGCAGCAGCCGCGCACCGGCCGCGTACTGCGCGTCGGTTCGGATCGCACCGTCCGGGTCGCCGCCGTCCTCGAACTCGATCCCGATCGTGATCAGGTTCGGGTTGCGAACGCCCCGTACGAGCGGGCTTGAGGCATGAACCTTGCTCCCGGCGTGGCGCGCCGTGTCCGTCTCGTCGGCGAATGAGGCAATACGCCCGTCGAGGGCCACGAGATAGTGCGCGCTGACGCGGCTCGAGGTGCGTGCGAACCAGCGGAGCGTGCTCTCGAACGAACCCTCGTTCGTGTGCAGCACGATCCCCCGGACCGTCTCACCGGATCGTCCGCGATCCACGTTCGGCGCGGGGTGGCGCTCGACCTGCATGCCGCCCAGGGTAGACGCGAAGGTCGCTCCGACGCGCCGGGGTCACTGGCTGTAGGCAGGCACGGGGTTTTTGGACGAGCCCTGGCCGTGATCCGGAGAGAAGCCTCAGCGCTCGCAGAAGGTCTAGATCTCCCCGATGCGGAGGTCGGATGCCAGCCTGCCCGTGTGCCGCATCCACGCCCATCCCGCCGCGCAGCACGTCATCGCCGGATCTCCCGAACAGGCTGTTGCTCGACGCGTCCTCGACGGGGTCATTGGGGTTTGGGGAAGCACGGGAGGGGGTAGACAAGGTCCCAGGCGCCGCGCAGCGCGGTTTCGAGCATGCCCGATGGAGCGCCCGTGTGTCTTCTGATATTAGCGATTGCCAATGACTGAATCCTTCCGCCACGAGGCGCTCTTCTACACAGGCACGGACGACTTCGTGGCGCGCACCGGCCCGTTCATCCGCGACGGGGTGCATGCGGACGAGCCGGTGCTCGTGGTCGTCGGTGCACCGAAGATCGACATGCTGCGTTCCGACCTGGGGCCGGACGCCGACGACGTCTACTTCGAGGACATGGCTGGGGTCGGACAGAATCCGGCGCGGATCATCCCCGCCTGGCGAGAGTTCGTTGATCGGCACGCGGGGTTGGGTCGCCGCCTGCGAGGGATCGGAGAGCCCATCTGGGCTGGCCGCTCGGCGGCCGAGCTGACCGAGTGCGCTCGCCACGAGGCGTTGCTCAATCTAGCGTTCGCCGACGGGGCTGCGTTGTGGCTCGCGTGCCCGTACGATACCGCGACGCTCGAGCTCTCCGTGCTCGACGAGGCGCGCCGGAACCACCCGTTCGAGTGGGATCGGGCAGGTAGACGGCCCAGCTCGACCGCTCGTGAGCTGGCCGAGATCGCACGACCCTTCGATGAACCTCTCCCAGATCCGGTCGTCACGCCTTATGGGTTGCGGTTCGGGGAGGCCGATCTGCATGACTTGCGGGCGTTCATCCATCGGCGAGCCGCCGCGGCAGGACTGGATGGATCTCGCCGAAGCGACCTCGTTCTCGCGGCGAACGAGATCGCGACGAACAGCGTTCGGTACGGCGGTGGGGGCGGCACCCTCACGGTTTGGGAGCAGGCTGACGCGTTGTACTGCGAGATCCAGGACCGCGGACGGATCGACGATCCGCTGGCCGGCCGACACCGCCCTGGATCCGAGAGCGTGTCGGGCTACGGGATATGGATCGCGAACCAGGTCTGCGATCTCGTGCAGGTTCGCTCGTTCGAGACCGGAACTGTTGTGCGCCTGCAGATGCGTTACCGATAGTCGCGGGAACGCTCTTGCAAGTCGTGGTCAGTTGGCGTCTCGTGGGTCCCAGCGGCGTGCGATTTCGGTCGGAGTCCCGGGGAGCGTGGTTACCACCGAGTAGCGGACCCGTTCCGAGGTGAGGATGTCGAACTCTGGATCCTCGTGATCGGGCTTCAGTGCGAACGTCCGGCCATCAGAGCGGACGGCGTCGTACTCCCTGCGAGTGAGTCGCACGGTGCTAGCGCAGAGAGGGTCACTGCATTCACAGAGGTACAGGTCACTGTCGTGAACCTCGCCGAGGCTGTCATTCAATTCTCGGATCCGCTCGTTCCGATCGCGAGATCGAACCCCATTGAGGACCCCGGCCCGTTGCCAATCACTCACGGTGCTTGCTCAGCTCCTTCGACCTGACGATTGCCATTACTTGCGTCCCCTGCGTGTGCGAGGACCTGCGCCAGGAGGTCCGTATCCAACAACTCCTCCTGCTCGGTCAGCTGGAACACGCGGCGGGCCTGCGGGGGGCAGTTGGCGATGGCGAAGACACCTCCGGACGCGCGCACATCGCTGGCAAGTTCCAAGATCGAAAGCAGACCCGTGCAGTCCATGAACGACATTCCGTCAACGTCCAATAGGACCCAGCCTCCGCATCCAGCACCGCGAGGCAACGCCTCCTTGATCAGCGGAGCCGATGCCAGGTCCAACTCGCCGTGGAAGCTGACGCGGATCGCGCCGCTGCGCGATTCGACCTGAACGCGGGAAGCTGGAACTCTGTAGGAGTCGGAGAGTTCGGCAGGCGCACCGCCGGGTTTCCGTAAGGACGTGAGAGTGGGCGATCCGCCCGGGTCCTGAAGTCTTTTCATGAAACCCTCCGATAGCAATAGCGCGGGATAACGGGACTCCGGGAGCACGGGCGCTTCCAAGTGGCGGCGCCGAGGGAGGATTTCAGACTCGGCTTCAGGCGCGGGCGGTCCGCCGTTCCAGGAATCGCTTCACCAGACGCGCGACGATAGCGGTGAGGAACAGGCGTCCGATCCAGCGGAGCAGCATGCAAGGAATATAGCCAGCCGCGTGGGCGGCGAAACATCCCACATCCCTCACCGGGTAGGAATCTCGCCCCCCGACAGGAGGTGGGTCGGGAAGCAGCCCACAGCACGTGCCTCAACGAGCCCAGCCCACGATTGGGTAGCCCCACGCCATCCCTTAGGAGCACCTGGAAGCGAAATCGCGGTGGAAGGCAGCGGATGTCCTCCGTTGTAAGGACGCGCGATTGAACACTCGACCACGGGGAGGTTGCGCATCCAGGGAGTGGGGGGTAGGAACGTGGATGTGCGTCCTGCCCTCCGGCGTTCTTTCCCTGATTCGAGACCTAGCGGAAGGTGGAGAGGCGACGCTCACCTTGAATCTCGGTGAGGAAGCCTGTCGATGGTTGCCGGAGACCGGCTAGCGCCCGCTTGCTGCAGCTAGGTAGTCCTACTCGTGGACGACGGCCGGGTAACGCCAGACTCGTTCAGCTAGCTCTGAGGTGTTCGGTGCTAACGGAGGGATCTTATGCCGCGGCCTCGCCGAGGATCAGCGCTTCTGGGCCGTACTCAGATCCGCTGAGTCCGGTGGCCTCCAAGAGCTTGTACATGCGACAGACAGCTGCTACCTGCGCCGATGGGCTGTCCGCGATCTCCACCTCTGCCTCGAGCACCATAGGGTGGTCGCAGCTCCAGCAGATCGCTCGGTCTGATCGCAGGGCGACCCACTCGCCGGGCGCCAACTCGCGGCTCACATGGAATCGTACTCGCAGCCGCACTCCGCCGTCCATGTTGGGCTGATTCCCTATCGAACGGTGAGCGAAACTCCTGCGGACTCCTACAGCCTTTCGACCGAGAGACTGTCCATCCGATAGGTATCGGTCATGAGCTCAGCTTGATCGAAGGCTTGGTAGATTCGGGTAAGACCCTCCGATGTGGCACCGTCGCGATCCGGTGCCCTGATGTCACAGCGGATCGTCATGGTGGAGGCTGAGAGAGTCAAGCTGTCACCGAACTCCGCTTCGAGCTGCGCGACGCACTCCTCCCTGAGTGCACGCACAAGCGTGAACACCGCAACGAGCCGGTGTGTGGTCGCCGAGACGACGTGTCCGATCATCACTCGCTCCCTCGGGGGGCGAAGGCCCGAGTATGGGGGGACTGATGGCCTTCGCCCTCCACAGGTCAACTGCCCTCCCGATCGAGCATGCACTACCCACCACGATGAGCGACCAAACATCCGGAAAGGCGTACGGTGCTGCACGTTTGGGCACGCACGCGATCGGGCACTCTGGGCTCCAAATGAGCGAGGATCGGCGACGGTGCAGGGCAATGTGTCGTTCCCGATCTGATGCCAACGCCTGGCATCAGTGCCACGTCCTAGTGTCTCGAAACGAGCACCCTGCCGTAGACCTATGTGCGCAGCACCGCCTTGAGGAGAGCAGGGGTAAGAGGGTTCCGCGATGGGGTCAACCCTGGGTCAAGGAGGAACCTCACCGACACGGTCTCGAGGTGCACACCGACCCCTTGACCGGGGATCCTTCGTTCGTCCGGTGTAGCGGCTGCGGAACGGTATGGCCCATCGGTGAGGAGAGCTAGCGTCCCTGGGTTGCGCTAGTTTCGCGCTCCCTCTCGTGCGTTCTTGCGAGCGTGGCCGCCCGCATAGCCGGAACACAGGGGCTGCAGATTCCCAGTCGTCAGTGCCTCCATCGGCTCGAGGGATGATGTGGTCAACAGAGTTGGCTGGGACGTCCGTTGCTCGTCACCTCGGTCATGCTGCAAAGAGTCCTTCTCAGGTGTGTTACCCAGACGTCATCCGGGACGACGCCAGGTCTGCGGAGCACTAGTAGCTTATGGACCCGGCGACGGTCGGACTTAGGGAGAGAGAGCGACCAGGATCCGCTCGGCCTGCCGTCATGGCCCTTCACCCGATACAGCCGCCACGTCTCCGGGGCACGGTTCGGCACGGCTGGGCTCCTGCCCCGTCATGTGATCACTCGATACAGCCGCCACGTGTCAGGCACGCCCTTCAGCTCGTGCACGCCCGCATCGGCGAACGTGAGGCCGCTCCCTGCAACGAGATCCTTCACGGTCGAGGAAACGAGCACCTCGGATGGTCCCGCGGCCGCGCCGATCCGCGCGCCGATCGCCACCGCGATCCCCGAGACGTCGGACCCCTCGAACGTGATCTCGCCCGTGTGCAGCCCGGCGCGGATCTGCAGCCCGAGATCGCGCACCGACGTCGCGATCTCCAGCGCGGCCCGGACTCCGCGCGCCGGTCCCGAGAACGTCGCGAGGAACCCGTCGCCCATCGTCTTGATCTCCTCCCCCCGGTGCCGCGCGAGCGCGGCCCGCACCACGGCGTCGTGCCTCGAACGGGTCGCCTGCCACGCGGCGTCGCCGAGACCTGCCGCGTGCGACGTCGAGTCCACGATGTCTGTGAAGAGCACCGTCGCGAGGACCCGGTCCGTGTCGTCGGGCGCCGATCGGGTCCCGGTGAAGAATTCCTCGATCTCGGCTACGAACGCTCCCGCCTCGCCGATCCAGTACGGCAGGTCGCGGCCGGGCAGCTCGACCAGGGTCGTGTCGGGGATCGCCCCACGGAGCGTTTCGATGAACCCGGCGGCGAGCTCGACGTGCGCCGCGCCGGGCGGGTGAGGATCAGGGTGGGGGACCGCACGTCGGCAGGACCCCGCGGACGTCCGTCTCCCACCATTGTTCGTGCATCGCGAACGCGGAACCCGGGCTCGCGGCCGCGCGGAGATACGAGGCCCACGACCGGATCGCGGCCGGATCCCCCGCCACGGTCGGCGCGGCCGCCTCCAGATCCCTGCGAGCGAACGCCTCGCTGCCCCACGCAACCATCTCCTCGCGGGGATCGATCCCGAGCGCGACGAGTGGGCTGCTCGGGATCGGGGTGTAGAGGGCAAGGCCGCGCACCCGATCCGGGTGCGCGGCGGCGAAGAGCAAGGCGAGGATCGGCGCTCCGGACTCGCTGCTGACGATGCAGACGTCGCGAGCGCCAACGGCGTCGAGCACCGCGACCACGTCGTCCACGTGGGTCTCGAGCGGCGTCCCGTCGTCGGGCGACATGCGGTCGGACAGACCCATGCCGCGACGATCCATTGCGATCACCCGGGCGAAGGATCCGATGCGCCGGTGCGTGTCGGCGATTTCGGGGATTCGCCAGTTCTCGTCGAGGTTCGTGAAGAGCCCCGGAATCAGCAGCACGTCGATCGCGCCGGAGCCGAACACCTGGAACGCGATGAAGGCTCCGTCAGGCGCCCGGGTGTACCGGGTCTCGGGGATATCCATCACGCGACTACCCGGTAAAGGTGCCAGCGATCGGGAACGCCCTTCAGCTCGTGCTCGCCGGCGTCCTCGAACACGAGTCCGGAACCGGCCGTGAGGTCTTTCACGGTCGATGACACGAACACTTCTGATGGACCCGCGAGCGCGCCGATCCGCGCGCCGATGGCCACCCCGATGCCGCCGATCTTCCCGTCGATCAGATCGCATTCCCCCGTGTGGACTCCGGCCCGGATCTCGAGGTCGAGCCGGCTGCTGGACGACGCGATGCTCAGCGCGCAGCGCACGGCGCGAGCCGGGCCGTCGAAGGTCGCGAAGAAGCCGTCTCCGGCGGTGCCGATCTCAACGCCGCGGTGTCGAGCGAGCTCCGTTCTCACGAGCGCGTAGTGATCTTCGAGGACGTTCCGCCATCGTGCGTCGCCAAGCTCTGCCGCGCGGGCGGTTGAACCGACGATGTCGGTGAAGAGCACCGTCGCCAGCGCTCGATCGGGATCCGGTCCTCGTCGGGTTCCCGTCAGGAACTCCTCTACCTCGTCGAGCAGGGCATCCTGATCACCTGCCCACGGAAGGTGATCATCGCCGCTGAGCTCCACGAACGACGCACCCGGGATCCGCGTGCTCAGGCTTCGTCCGGCGTCGACAGATTCGATCGCGTCGCCTGTGCGGTGCAGCACCAGGGTGGGGACGGCGATGGAGGGCAGCACCGCGCGCATGTCGATGTCACGCCAGATCGACTCGATCGCCACGACCGCGGAAGGACTCGCGGCGAGCCGTTGGTAGGTCACGAACCATTCCCGGACATGCGGGTCGTCGTAAGCGCTCGGGGCGGCCCATCGCAGTACCGATTCGATGTAGTCCCGGTGCCCCCAGCTCTCGCCCAGCTCGTGAAGGTATCGCTGCCAATCGTCCGAGCTCCATGCCCACGGTTCATCGGGGGTACGGGTGCCCACAGCCGAGGCTCCGTAGAGGATCAGCGCCGACGCCCGATCGGGATGCGACGCGGCGAACAAGGCGCAGAGGTCGGCGCCGTCGGCGAAGCCGAAGAGCGCCGCTCGCTCGATGCCCGCGTCGTCGAGGACCGCGCGGAGGTCGGCGACGAGCACCTCGATCGGGGGTAGTTCGCTCGCGGAGAGGCGATCCGAGAGCCCAGTTCCGCGCCGGTCGACGACGACGAGCCGCGAGAACGAGGCGAGCCGGCTCAGGAACCGCGCGTACCGTGGGTTCCCCCAGTTCAGCTCCAGGTTCGAAGCGAAGCCGGGAACGTAGGCGAGCACCGACTCGCCCCGTCCGACGAGCTGATACGCGAGCGCGACCCCGTCGTTCTTCGCGTATCGCGTCTCAGGACGCTCCATCTCGGCCCACCATCCGGTAGAGAGGCCAACGGTCGGGGACACCCTTCAGCTCGTGCTCACCGGCGTTCCAAGCTCGCCGCACGCGGAGGTTCTTCACATGGCTAGTCTCGTTCGCACTCGACGCCGGTCGCAAGCCATGTCCGTGTGCACGACCCGCTCTCCTGTCCTCACGTGTGCTCACGAAGAGCGGCTCACCCGGAGCTGACCGCGGTCTCGATTGAGTCCTTGACATCTGCCTACCTTCGGCGGTTGCGCCGGTCAGCGTCAGAGGGCGATACTGGCCCGCTCGGGAGGAGGACTCGTTGTCGAACGGAGCGGCACGCTGTCGGCACTCCCTTGGCTCCTCGCCTCACCCTTCCCAGCGGAGATAGAGCATGGTCGAGTCGTCGCGGAGGTCGCCCTGGGAGTGTTCGATGGCGGTGCGAGTGAGTCGTCGAACCACTTCGTGTGGTGAGGCGCCAGCGGCGTGCTCGCGCGCGAAGAGGTCTCGTAGCCGATCCTCGCCGAAGAACGTGCCGTCCGGCATGCGGCACTCCGTGACGCCATCGGTGTACAGCAGTACGCCGTCTCCAGGCTGAAGGTTGACTCGAGTGATGTCCCCGACGACGGGACCAAGGGCACCCATCCCGAGGGGCAGTCCCGGACTCACACTCGGCTCGGACACGATCGCGCCATCGCGTATAAGGATGGGCAGCGGATGCCCGCAGCTCATCCAGTCGAACGTGCCGAGCGTGGTGTCAAGTCGACCGAGGATCGCGGTCGCGAATGCAGGCTGAGCCGGGAAGATGGCGGCCGCCGCATCTATCTGCGTGGCCAGGTTTGCGAGGTCGTCTCCTGCACGACGGCTATGGCGGTACGCACCGACCAGGAGGGCGGCCAGAACGGCGCTGTTCAGGCCGTGCCCGACCGTGTCGAGAATAGCGAGGTCGAGGATGCCCGCGTTGAAGGCGTAGTCGAAACAGTCGCCGCCGACGTTATAGGCGGGTTCGAGCAGCCCAGCGATGGTCATCCCTGCGGCCGCGAAGGACAACGGCGGTAGCAGCGACCACTGCATCTCGGCTGCCAAGTCCATGTCGCGGCGGCGGCGCAACAGGTGCGTCAGATCGGTGTACTGGGCGCTGGCCAACAACAACGGAGCGGCCGCCAAGCCTAACTCGGTGACCAGGAACTCGATCTGGTCGTCCCATCGCGGCAGGGTCATGGCTAGCACGCCGAGTCGGTTCGATTGCTCGGTGACTGGCACCCAAACGTGCCACCCGTCCTCGTACTCGGCGGCCACCACCGTCGAGGACGTGAAGGCACGGCCAGCCATCGACCCATCGAGCGAAACCACCTCCGACTCGCTCCCAGGCCTCGGGACGGCGAGATGTGGCGCCATGGAGACGTGCCCGTAGTCAATGAGAAACAGCGCAACGTCGCGACCGCCCATCCCGACGACTGCCGCAGCGAGAGTTTCGACAAGCGCATCCGGCTGCGCGGTCTGATGCGCGAGCAACAGTCGCGTCACGGGCCGATCCCGGGAATGCATAGCACCACCCCTCTCATCTCAGGCCCTACTCCAGCGATACTACGAAACCCCACCCGCGTGGCGGGGGCATCGGGTCGTGAGCTCCTCGACCTCGGGATCGAGTCCGCGCCTGCGTGCACACGGGCGACTGCGAGCTGATCGATGGCAAGATCGGGGGCATCACAGTGTTGATCGGAGCTCGGGTCGCCGCGACCGGCGCATCCGAGGTGCGCGTCTCGCAGAGAGTGAAGGACTTGGTGGCCGGCTCCGGTCTGACCTTCGCCGACGCACGAACTGAAGGGAGTCCCCGACCCCTGGCGCCTCTACCGGGTGGTTGAAGTAGGTCACTTGGTTTGATGCCCGATACGACGGACACGCGAAGCGTGCGATTGGCGACGCCCAACGTCGTCGTGCCGACCTTGTCCGTAACACCACCACGGTCTGCGCACACCGCACCCTTCACTTGCGGGAGCGACCTGGTGGCTAAGACATTGTCGGGCCCGCTCAACCTGCTCCCTCAATGGGCGGTGGCCTAGAACCACAAGCGGGTTCGGAGCCTTCGCCCCGCAGTCCGCCGACTCGCGCGGGACGGGGGCGCCTCGCTCGGGTCCGGACCGTGCC